>NZ_KV805905.1:2153-3928 GCF_001811665.1 Haemophilus sp. HMSC066A11 | reverse complement strand
AATCGAACCACTGACGACCATCTTCATACATTTTTCCTTGTTTTAAAGATGGCAGGCTGCGAGCGATATTTTCTTCACTATAACCCTTACTTGCCTTATAAAAAACTTGGCTTTCTGCGACTGATTTTGAGACCAGTTCAAACATAACATTACCATCTGTAATGGTTTGTTGTGGTAATACCACATCAAATTTATTTGGCTCAATCTTATCTAGCACAGCTTGTAATTCAAGTTGTGCTGTTTTTAGACTTGTTAAAGTTTGCGTACCTTGATATTTAGATAGAGATTTTGCTACAGATAATTGGGCATTTTCACTTAAAGTTTCAAGTGCGCCAGATAGCTGAAAACCTTTTACTAAAAATGCTTCTTCCGTATGCGCTGATAAAGACGCTAAACCAAGCAATACTGATATTGCACTGAGCTTTAATTTGCTTTTTATGTTTTTCATAATAATAACCTGTTAAAAATATTTTATTGCATTTTCCGTAATTTTTTACAAGGTGGGTAAAAGCCCACACTGAGCTTTAACCCACGCAGTAAATAATACGAAAATAAAATGACTTCATTGCAGGATGAAATCTACCTTGTCAATTACTGACTACTGCTGTCCATCGTCAGCAACATTGGTACATACTGCTGCGCCATTACCACTTGAGAAACACGCCTTACCTTCAGAAATTGTCACTTGACTTGATGGTCTGGTTGTAAACTCATTTTGTGTGTTAACCGTAATGGTATTATTTGGTTCAATAAAACGTACAGCACTTACACCAAGTTTAGCTAATGTTTCTCTTTCTTCATCAGATAAATCTTTCACTTTCTCAAGGACGCGTTTCGCTTCAATTACCTCTTCTACGCTTGCTACACCTGGTTGGATATATTTCACATCAATTTCCTTGCCTCTTAAGCGCACAGTGTTTCTACCATTTTCCGAAATGATATTTAACCCATTTACTGTACTTAAATCCCCAGTGATATTCACACTGCTTGAGGTTTTCGCAGTCACGCTACCAGAGCCGCTTGCGTTAGTTGCATTTACTTCTGTACGGTCACCTGATGCCTTACCATTTAGTGTGGCGTCTTGTGCGTTAATAACCAAGGCGCCGCTGACTGCTTCAATATTTGAACCTGTTACGGTGGTTAAGGTGCCTGTAGTATTTAATGTCACATTAGCAGCATTAATGCTTCCTGCGATGCTACCATTCTGAGCCAAGAGGTCTACCTGACCCTTAGTTGAAGTGATGCTAGAACCGGCTTCAGTAGTCAAGGTATTCCCTGTTGCGGTTAAGGTTGCAGCTCCTTCTGTCGCACTAATGCTTGCGCTACCTCCAACAGTTAAACCGCCAGTATTTGCCGTAACATTTACCGTATTACCAGAAATCGTACCGCCAATTGTACCTGTTGCACTTGTTACATTAGCCTCACCCGATTTCGCTTCAATTTTTGAGCCGGATTTAGTGGTTAAATCACCGCTCGCGCTAACACTTACCGTGTTACCGGAAATCGTACCGCTGATATCACCTGTTTTGGTTGTAATACTTGCTTTGCCATTTGTTGCGTTAATGGTCGAGCCTGCTGTGGTGGTAACCTTTTCCGACGCGGTGATATTTACTGTTTTGAGAGAAGTAATATCTTTGTTTACTTCTACATTTTTTGCAGTAATAGTTAAGCCGGTATCGTTGTCGCTATTGCTTTCAGCTCCGCCATTGCTGCTAGATGTTTTCACTTTGCTATTTAGTGTCACATTGTGACCGTCAGCAGAGATTTTTGAATCT
>NZ_KV805905.1:0-2053 GCF_001811665.1 Haemophilus sp. HMSC066A11 | reverse complement strand
ACCGTCAGCAGAGATTTTTGAATCTTTAACATTGTTAAAAGTTACTGTTTTGGCTTCGGCACCGCTGTTACCGTCATTACTGTTGCCAATAGTTAAATCTCTACCATCTTTGGCTGTAATCTCTGCTTTATTGAAACCTGAAATATTTAGGTCTTGCGTTAATTTCAATTCTTTGGTTTTAATGGTTAGATTGGCTTGACTTTCCGTATCTGAATCAGAATTCTCTCCATTAACACCCTTCTTGATTGTTATCTGTTTGGTAATATTGATTTTATCGGAAGAAATCGTGAGATTGCCTTCTTTTTGCGAGATATTGCCGCCAATTTGGATTTCGGCATTGGTTTTATTATCCGTGATACTTAAATCACCTCTGTTGTTGGTTATATTTCCGTTAATAATGGTTTTTTGATTGTTTTGAGCGTTAGTAGTGATATTTAAACTGCCGTCATTGGTAATATTACCTAGTTTTACCACTCCTTGTGTTATATTAATTTCGGCAGTGCCATTATTGGTAAAATTGCCGGTGATATTTAGGGTATCTCTAGTCTTTCCTTTAAAAGTGGCGCTTTCTGAAATAGTGAGATTGCCTTTAATATCTGCATTTTCGCCAGTTAAACTTAAACTCCCATTAACGAGCAAGCTGCCAAGTTTTATAACTCTATCCCTTATGTTTTGCTGATTAGGGGCGTTATTGGCTTCTAGCGTAACATTTGCTGCTTTCTCGATAGTAATATTCCCCGTAATGCTGCTGCTTGAGTTTTGTCCACCAAGGGTGACATTACCGCCCAGAATGGATATGTTGTAGGTTGAATTGATGGCATTGCGTGCGTACCCGTCATAAAAATCATCTTTCGTCTGTCTGAGGCTGAAATTTGAATTGGTTGCATTTATGGTTAAGTCTTTGTTGATTTTAAAAGCGTCATCGCCGCGAACATGGGAATTTAAGGTAAAATTAGCGCCGTTAGAGATATTAATTTCACTCATTTTTAACTCAGCCCCTCTGCCAGAATGGTTGGCATATATATCAAAAAAAACAGAGCCCCCACCAGTGGCTGTGATATTGGCTAAAAACCGAATTGGTAAAGGTTTGCTTGTGTTCATGTTCTCGTTTGGTTTTAATTTGAAATTAACTTTCGCTCCTTCTTTGAGATTGAATGACATGTTGCCATTTACGCCGTTAAAATTCACCCCTGCAGAGCTTCTATACTGTGTTGTTAAGCCTTTGCTATTGCTTGAAATGTATTTAATAAAGGTAAAATTTGCGCCTGTCTCTAGATTAAGAGCACTGACGTTCCAGTGCGAATCATGGCTGGTTTGCCAATACGAGGTGTTCTTTCTCGTAGTTTGGTTAATTGTTATATTCCCAGATATGTTAATTGTGCCACTAAGATTGTGGGTTAAATTATTCACTGATGAAATGATATTCAGACCTTTACCCGTTCCGTTTAAAGATACGTTGTTAGCCCTGAAATCTTTTCCCTCTCCTGTAATGGTTACAGTGCCCTGGGCGACAATTTTAGCATTTGCCGCGTCGCGTGCTTTGTTATTTCCACCTTCAAAAGCTACGGAAGCGGCGGTAATATTTAAAAAACCCTGATCAAGCGTAATATTTTTATGAACATCAACCCATCCGCCAGAATAAATGGTTAAATTTCCGCCTTTAGAAGTAATATCTCCATCAATCTGAACGCCTCCGCCACGCTGACCTTTACTATGGAGAATTAAGTGGGAGTTGCTTCCGATGTTGATTGAGCTATTAACGGTAAGTTTTCTTGATGCCGTTATATTCATTGTCCAGGCGTTTTTCAGATAATTTGAAATAGTTGTATTGGTTAGCGTTGTTTTGCGTTCGCTATTTTTTTTAGGGTCGCTTGCTTCACCGGTGCCTGTTGGGAATTCATCATTTATACCGGTATTACTGCGAAGGGGGTCTTCGGCTTCAATTGTTACATCATCAGGGTCTAGCAACCACTCTTTTGTTTTAACAATTGCATTGCTGTCAATGGATAAATAATGCCCCGATGTCTCCACAAAACCACCGGTTTTAGCGATA
>NZ_KV805904.1:0-402 GCF_001811665.1 Haemophilus sp. HMSC066A11 | reverse complement strand
GGTGCACCTGGCAGCCTCGGTCATGAGCGGACATGCCAGTGCGGTGGCAGCTCTTGCGCGGTTCGGTTCTGCCGCCCAGGGCGATCCAATCTATGAGGCTGGCGTGCAATTGGGGCGGTTGCTGCGTACGGCGTTTTTGGCTGACTACTTTGTCAAGGACGCTTTCAGGAACGAGTTGCGCCGGGTGCTCAATCGGGGCGAGGCTGTTAACGCCCTCAAGCGCGCCATTTATACCGGCCGGATCAGCCCGGCGCAGGCCAAACGTGTCGATGAAATGCAGGCTGTGGCCGATGCGTTGAGCCTGATGGCCAACATCGTGATGGCGTGGAATACCTCACAGATGCAGGCGGTCCTGGATCGCTGGTCGAACCGCCGCCAGGTCATTCCACCGGAACTGATCGG
>NZ_KV805903.1:0-27618 GCF_001811665.1 Haemophilus sp. HMSC066A11 | reverse complement strand
CCCCATGTGAGAGTAGGGCACCGCCAGGTTTTATTTTTTTAGTTTATTCATTGAGTAAATTAAAAAAATAAAAAATTTTTGGCAGAGATAGTGCAATAGATCCACCTGATACCATACCGAACTCAGAAGTGAAATGTTGTAACGCTGATGGTAGTGTGGGGTTTCCCCATGTGAGAGTAAGGCACTGCCAATCATCATTTTTAGCGGAGTGGTAGTTCAGCTGGTTAGAATACCTGCCTGTCACGCAGGGGGTCGCGGGTTCGAGTCCCGTCCATTCCGCCAATTCATATCATAGTTTATTGATACCAATAGGGGCGTAGTTCAATTGGTAGAGCACCGGTCTCCAAAACCGGGTGTTGGGAGTTCGAGCCTCTCCGCCCCTGCCATAAAAAACCTTTCATTTTCAATAATTTACTACATTGTAAAAATTTTCTTGTGAGAAATCATCGTCTTCGTGTGGCGTAAATGTGACATTGTTCGCAAACTCTATCATGTGATCGCATTTAAATGCGTAGGAATATAATAATTTCTAATAATTAATTTTGTTTAATATTATAAGTAATAGTTTTTTGAACATTATTTTTAAATAATTTTGATCAGTTTTATAATTTTACATTAGTATACGAGTCTTAATTTTGTTGTAAGGAATAAAAATGGAAGAGTCCCCAGAATTAGAAAAATTGCCACGAATCATTACTGATGTATTGAAAATTGTGCTTTGTACAGCGTTGATTGTGCTAGCGATTGTGCTTATTATTGCCCTTGTAAAAATAACTTATACTTTATCTATGATGGTGCTTAACACTTCGTCTGTTGTACCTTATGATGTTGCTGAACAAGCAGTAATGTTTTTCTTATATTTCGGGTTTATTGGTTTGATTGTGCAGTATTTTAAAAGCGGATATCACTTCCCTTTACGCTATTTTATTTATGCTGGGATCACTGCGATGTTGCGTTTAATCATTGTTAATCATGAAAGCTCGATGGATACCATCTTATTTGCAGGCGCAATTTTGATTATGGTGATCGCACTCTGTTTGGTGTTATATTCTAATAAACTGAAAAATATATAGTTTTAGATTCAAAACAACAAAAAACGCACTTCACTTGAAGTGCGTTTTGTCTTTTTAGTTGAGCTACTCAGATTTACTTTCTAAAAGTGCGGTTGAATTTTCTTCTGTTTTTTCTTCCGCACTTTCTGGAATGACATTCTGAATTGCCATCACTGATTTCAAACTCTCTTGGCGAACTTGTTCAGCTAATGCTTTATCGCCCGCTTGTTCAAATACATAAGATGCCATCATCAAATCATTTTGTTCTAATTGTTCAGGGCAAGCGATCACGTTTTTGAATACATCTGCTGCTTTAATAAATTCATTGTTACGAACATATAAATAACCCAAAGCACGATTGATACAGCATTTTTGTTTTTCATCCACACGTTTTGCACGTTTTTCTATTAGCTTGAGAAGTTTACTGTTATCTTCTGGTTGTAAACGTGTAATTTGAGTACAAAGAGGTAAACTGATTGCTGTATTGTCACCGAGTTTTTTCAGTATTTCAAATGTCAATTCAGTAGCTGATTCATGATCATTACAGTCAATTAAACGTTGAATAAGGCTAATTTTAAGTTCAATATTGTTACGGCGATGACGAGGTTGCTGATTCCACCAAGTTAGTAAGCCATCAATTCCTTCTTCGTTCATTTTCTCGTCGAGTAAACCATTTTCGGTTTTAGATCGAAGATCTTTGAATTCTTCATCATTGAATAAACCGCTATTCGCAACATTGTCTAAAATTTTATCTAGAGCTTGATAGGCTTTAGAGCGAAGATAAATTTCTACCGCAAGTTTTAATACTTCTTTATTGCGACGAGCCATTTCTAATAAGCTATCTACAGAACTGCGCGCTGCAGGTAACTTGTTTTGTTGCAATAAAATACGAGTACGGGCAATTTCCACGAGCAAATTATCAGAGCCGGCTAATTCTGTTGCTTCAATTAAATAGCGATTTGCACTAAATTCGTCGCCACGTTGTTGAGCGGCTTCTGCTGCTTTGATGAGATTTAGTACAGGTTCAGCAGAATGTTTAGCATTTTTGCCAATTAATTTTTCTGCTTTAGCGTAATCCCCTTCATCCATTTTTACCAAGCCTTCAAGGGTTTGTTTTTGCGCTTTTACACGTTTGCGATTAGAAAACCATTGATAAGAGCTACGACTTAAACGAAAGAAACGAGTGATGCCCCATTCAAAAGCATAAATTATTGCTAAAGAAATAATGAAAAAAATCACTAAGGTAGTGATGGACATTTCTATAATACGATTTGCTGTCTCAATGCGTACATAACCTTGCTGACCAGAAATATAAGGCCCTGCTACAAGTCCTACAAGCAATGTCAGCATTAAAAAGAGCACTCTAAACATAGACTTATCCTTATTGTTGTGATTCAGATTGTGTTGGTTTAACAGCTTCTACTTTAGGCATTGTATCAATCGCCTTGTCTGCTTCAATTTCCACTTTTTGTAGATCTAAAGCTGTACGATTAAGATATTTGTCAAGTAATGTTAAACTTTTTAATTGCTCTGGCACATCTACATAAATAGAAGTATCAGTCAATCCATCTACTAATTTTAAGAAATTTTGTGTTACTTCAGCGTTTGTATCAAAATAGCTACGAACCCAAGAAGAAACAGCTTCTAGAGATTGCTTATAAAGTTCATTTTGCTGACGAGGAACTGCCATAATCGCAAGCTGTAAACGTAGACGAATGTTCTCACGAAGATAAATATCTTGATTTGGTGCAAGTAATTCTTTTTTATTTGAATTTTGTTTTGGCGAAATACGAATAAAATGATTTAGGAAAGAGGTTGCACTTTTTTCAATATTTTGTTGCCAGTCAGTAATGTTGTTGGATAATTTATCATTATTTTTAGATGTTTCATCAAAATTTACGTTCAAAGCCTGTAATTCATCGACTGTGTTTGCAAGCTGTGACAGTTTTTGCATTATCGCATTTTGATCCACACTTGAAAGCGAAAGAAGTTGTTTTAAATCTTGATTGATTGCACTACGAATTTCATTTGCTTGTGAATTATTAACCTTGACGAGGGTTTCATCAGCTAATTTTAATAAAGAAACCGCTGTATCAACATCGTTATCTAAAACAAGTTTACGCAGGGCATTATTTAGTAAAAAATCAGCTTCGGAAAATAACCAATCGCTTGGTTGTTGTGCGATGGCAAGCTGACTTACTTGTTTCATTTGAGTTTGTAAGGATGTTATTTCCCCTGTTTTGCTTACAATTAATTGTTCCAGTTGAGCTATATTTTCTTGTGCAGTTTTTAAACTCTGTTCTAATTGTGTAAGTCGTTTATTGTTATTGGTGTTATTTGAGGAAAGATTTGCTCCCGTTTGATTTTCAAGTGCGGTTAATTTCTGTTGAATTTTAGCCATTTGCTGCTGACCAAAATAGTATCCAGCTCCACCAATACCTAGCGCAACAAGTATTGCTAATAAACTCAATGCTGTACCCGTTTTTTTCACAATAGTTTGCGGAACAGACTGCATTGTTTCAGTTTGTTCAACAGCTGTTTTTGGCGTATCTGTAAGTTGTTCAGTGAGGTCGTTAGGTTGCTCTTTTGCCATATCAATTCCTTAATAAGTGATATTGAGTAAGGTATTTTATAATACTTTGCGTTGATAAGAAAAATATCAAGCTATCCACTAATAATAGAAAATATAGATTTTTATATCGGTAGAATTAAGCTATTTACGCAATAAAATTAGGTGCTATCCTACCACTCTTAGGTAAAAAAGTCATTTTGATTGTTGATAGGTAAAACTTATAATATATTTTAAAAAATTGTGATTTATGTCACATTTTTTTGCATTTATACTCCCTAAGTGGTAAATTGTTCGCCAATTTTTGTTGTTCTGGTAGGGACACCACGTGGAATGTAATCTAGCACAAGCAAAACAATGGGTTAGCGCCTTGGATCAACGCCGTTTTGAGCGTGCATTACAAGGTTCAGGCGATGCATTCCAACACGTTTTAGCGATTGCGCCTTTACTTCTACACCTAAACCATCCACAACTTCCCGGCTATGTTATTCACGCCCCCTCTGGCATTGCGAATTTCCTTGCTTCTGATTATCAAAAAAAATGGCTCACCAATGAATACGGTATTCACTATGCCGATCATAAGCCATCAACACTCAAAAGTGCGGTAAATTTTCACGAAGTTTTACCACCAATTCTAGGCGTTTATGTAATGGGTAGCTTTGGCTCAATAAGTCAAACCTCTTCTTCAGATCTTGATACTTGGATTTGTGTCCGTGATGGCTTGAGTCCAGATGAATATACACTTCTTACTCAAAAAGCCAAGCGGATTAGTGAATGGGCAATGCAATTTAATGTGGAAATTAATTTTTATTTGATGGATCAACAACGTTTCCGCAATGAACATTATGCTGACCCACTGACTATTGAAAATAGCGGCTCTGCGCAATATATGTTATTGCTTGATGAGTTCTATCGCTCCGCCGTACGCTTGGCTGGTAAACCTCTACTTTGGTTGCATTTATGGGTGGAAAATGAAAAAGACTATGAAAAAGAGGTGGTGCGTTTAATTACTGAAGGGGAAATTGATCCAAATGATTGGGTAGATTTCGGCGGTTTAGGACAATTTTCTGCAAACGAATATTTCGGTGCCAGTTTATGGCATCTTTATAAAGGGATTGATTCACCTTATAAATCTGTGCTCAAAATTTTGTTGTTGGAAGCCTATTCCAAGGAATACCCAAACACTTGCTTAATTGCCCGCACTTTTAAGCAAGATTTACTTTCAGGCAATACCAATCCTGATCACCATTTTGATCCTTACATTGCCATTCTTGCAAAAGTAACCCAATATTTAACCGCACTTTCTGAATTTAAACGTTTGGATTTTGTGCACCGTTGTTTCTATGTGAAAGCAACGGAAGATTTTGCACGTTACCAAGTCAATAATTGGCGTATTCGTTATATGGAAATCCTTGCGCAAGAATGGGGATGGTCTGCAGAAACGGTAAAACATCTCAATAAGCGTCCATTTTGGAAAATTAAGGCAGTAAAAGAAAACCACGATAACATAATGAAATTTTTAATGTTGAGTTATCGTAATTTAGTGGAATTTGCTCGAAAGCATCACATTCACTCGAGCGTCGTGCCACAAGATATCAACATTCTTTCTCGTAAACTTTATACTGCTTTTGAAGAACTTCCCGGCAAAGTGTCCTTACTCAACACACAGATATCTCACAATTTATCAGAAGCACACCTGACTTTTGTGGAAGTTCGTGGCAATAAACATTTTAAAGATGGTTGGTACCTTATCAATCAACCAATACACCATATTATGTTCTCCAAAGAACGGGTGATCGAATACGGAGAAAGCCTGAATAAATTAGTTTCTTGGGCTTATTTCAATCATTTACTCACAGAAAAAACCGAATTGTCAATTTTTAGCAAGAATGTGACTTTAAGCACATTACAACGCTTTGTCACTAACTTACGTCAGTCTTTTCCAAGCACCATCGCCAAACAACCTAAAAATAGCGATTTATTGAATCAATGCGAAATTCGTAGCTTGTTTATTGCCATAAATCTCACCACCGATCCAACATCCAAAATAGAAGAAGTATTAACGGGTATTTCATCGCGAGATTTATTTAGTTTTGGATCGCTTGAGCAAAGTCTTGTCGGCAGTATCGATTTTACTTATCGTAACGTGTGGAATGAAATCCGAACGCTCCATTTTGAAGGGCAAAATGCCATTTTGCTTGCACTAAAAGTGCTTTCTAACAAAATTTATCGTGGCGTTAATCGCCCAGATTCCATACAAGTCTATTGTTATAGTGAACGTTATCGCCAAGATTTACGTCAATTAGTGATGGGATTAGTCAATCGATGCGTTAGCATCCAAGTCGGCGATATTCAACAACCTTGCCAAACGTCACGTTTACGCGTAGCGGGTAAAAACTGGCAATTATTTTTTGAAGATCGCGGCATCAGCTTACAAGAAATCGGAAATGAATCGGTCTGTAATGACGCTGAAAGTGCGGTGGATTTTGACGAAGTTTTACAAACACCAATTGAAGATGGCGAGACAAACCAAGAAAGTCGTCGCTATCCACCAGAAATGGATGCCTTCGCAAGTGAAGGATTCCTACAATTCTTTTTTGAAGATAATTCTGATCACAGCTTCAATGTTTATATTTTAGATGAATCTAATCATCTCGAAATCTATCGCCACTGCGATGGTGAAAAAGATGAAAAAGTGCGGGAGATTAATCAACTTTATCAAAACGCCAAACAGGAAGGCGATAAAAATCCTTACAATATCGTTCAACATAATTTTAACTACCCTCAATTTTATCAACTACAAAATGGAAAAAATGGCATATCCATCGTGCCGTTTAAATTCCTCCAAATGAATAAGTAATATTTTCCTGTGGTTGATAGGTTACCGAAAGATATCTATACTTATTTCCTCTTTTACTAGATAAATTGTAGATATGATAACTTCGCAAACACCAATCACTGTGCTAGGTGCGGGATCTTATGGAACTGCGCTGGCAATTACCTTTTCTCGCAATGGTTCTCCCACTCACTTATGGGGGCACAATCCCGTCCATATCGCACAAATGCAGACAGAACGACAAAATTATCGTTTTTTGCCGGATGTCATCTTTCCTGAGGATCTTCATTTAGAAAGTAATCTTGCACAAGCAATGGAATATTCTCAAGATATTTTAATCGTGGTGCCAAGCCATGCTTTCGGTGAAATTCTTATAAAAATTAAACCGCACTTAAAAGCCCATCACCGATTAATTTGGGCAACAAAAGGTTTGGAACGTAACACAGGGCGTTTACTACAAACCGTAGTTGAAGAACAACTCGGAACGCAATATCCACTAGCTGTACTTTCTGGCCCAACTTTTGCAAAAGAATTAGCGCAAGGTCTACCATCAGCTATTACGCTTGCTGCCAATAACGAGCAATTCGCGCGGGAATTTCAGTCTCGTATTCATTGTAGTAAAGGTTTCCGAGTTTATATAAATTCGGATATGACAGGCGTTCAACTTGGTGGTGCAATTAAAAATGTGATCGCAATTGGCGCGGGTATTTCAGACGGTATGGGATTTGGCGCAAATGCTCGCACAGCACTGATTACTCGAGGTATTGCAGAAATTACCCGCTTAGGTATCTCGCTCGGTGCAAATACCAATACATTTATGGGAATGTCTGGATTGGGCGATTTAGTGCTAACTTGCACCGATAATCAATCGCGCAATCGACGTTTTGGATTAATGCTAGGTAAAGGATTAGATGCCCAAATGGCTATGGAAAATATCGGGCAAGTCGTAGAAGGTTTTTATAATACAAAAGAAGCCTATTTGCTTGCACAAAGACAAGGTGTGGAAATGCCGATTACAGAACAAATTTATCAAATGCTGTTTTGTGGCAAAAGCGCACAAGATGTAGCCATCAGCCTTTTGGGGCGAGCATGTAAAGGCGAATAAAAGGAGGAATTATGACATTAGATGTGTGGCAACATATTCGCCAAGAAGCCAAAGAACTTGCTGAAAACGAACCTATGCTTGCTAGTTTTTTTCACTCTACAATTTTAAAGCATCAAAATCTGGGCGGTGCGCTAAGTTATTTATTGGCTAACAAATTAGCCAATCCTATTATGCCAGCTATTTCTCTCCGTGAAATTATTGAGGAAGCCTATCAATCTAATCCTTCGATTATTGATTGCGCTGCTTGCGATATCCAAGCTGTCCGCCACCGAGATCCTGCTGTGGAGTTATGGTCTACTCCATTGCTTTATTTAAAAGGTTTCCATGCGATTCAAAGTTATCGAATCACCCATTATTTATGGAATCAAAATCGTAAATCCCTTGCCCTTTATTTACAAAACCAAATTTCAGTAGCTTTCGATGTAGATATTCACCCAGCGGCGAAAATTGGCCACGGAATCATGTTCGACCATGCAACAGGTATTGTTGTGGGTGAAACATCTGTAATCGAAAATGATGTTTCAATTTTGCAAGGCGTAACACTTGGCGGTACGGGAAAAGAATCAGGCGATCGTCATCCCAAAGTACGCGAGGGTGTTATGATTGGGGCGGGTGCAAAAATTCTCGGTAATATTGAAGTAGGTAAATACGCCAAAATTGGGGCAAACTCTGTTGTGCTTAACCCTGTGCCGGAATATGCCACAGCGGCTGGCGTGCCAGCTCGAATTGTAAGTCAAGATAAAGCAGCAAAACCTGCTTTTGATATGAACCAATATTTTATCGGCATTGATGATGACATGAATTTGAATATTTAAGGAAATAAAATGATTAATAAAGATACCCAACTCTGCATGTCTTTATCAGGTCGTCCAGGCAATTTCGGTACAACCTTTCACAATTACTTGTACGATAAGCTAGGGTTAAATTTCATTTATAAAGCATTCACCACGCAAGATATTGAGCATGCAATTAAAGGCGTTCGCGCATTAGGCATCCGTGGTTGTGCTGTTTCAATGCCATTCAAAGAAGCTTGCATGCCATTTTTAGATGAAATTCATCCGTCAGCACAAGCCATTGAATCCGTAAACACAATCGTGAACGATAATGGCTTTTTGCGAGCATATAACACTGATTACATTGCCATCGTAAAATTAATTGAAAAATATCATTTAAATAAAAATGCTAAAGTCATTGTTCATGGCAGTGGCGGTATGGCAAAAGCCGTTGTGGCTGCCTTTAAAAATTCAGGTTTTGAGAAATTAAAAATTTACGCACGCAACGTAAAAACAGGTCAATATCTCGCCGCACTTTATGGCTACGCATACATCAATTCTTTAGAAAACCAACAGGCAGATATTTTAGTCAATGTTACGCCAATCGGCATGAAAGGCGGCAAGGAAGAAATGGATTTAGCCTTTCCAAAAGCGTTCATTGATAATGCTAGTGTCGCGTTTGATGTAGTGGCTATGCCTGTTGAAACGCCCTTTATTCGTTATGCTCAAGCACGAGGAAAACAAACTATTTCTAGCGCAGAAGTGATTGTACTTCAGGCTGTAGAACAATTTGAACTTTATACGCATCAACGCCCAAGCGATGAATTAATCGCTGAAGCTGCGGCGTTTGCTCGAACAAAATTTTGAAATAAAGATATGGTACATTGTGTTTTTTATTAAAATTTGTTGCTCTCGATCACATTTCTGAATATTGCTCGTTGCATCTTTATAACATTCATTTAACATTGAACCCTATTTAAGTGATAGCCTTAACGGAGGAACTTTATGGGTGAGATGACATCTTTAAGAAGTCATAAAAATGGCATTATTTTTATTTTAGATATTGTGCTGTTTTTTGTGTTATTAAATGTATTACCTTTTGAACCAAAAGCTAATTCTGGTTTGGCATTATTAGCTTTTATCGCAGTGCTTTGGTTAAGTGAAGCATTACACGTTACTATTACTGCATTATTAGTTCCACTTTTGGCTGTGGCATTAGGATTAGTTAGCACCAAACAAGCTTTAGTTAGTTTTGCTGATCCGACAATATTTTTATTTTTTGGTGGCTTTTCCTTGGCGACGGCATTGCATATTCAAAAACTTGATAAAATGATTGCTAATAAGATTATGGCGTTAGCGCGCGGTAATTTATTTATTGCCGTTATTTATCTCTTTTTGATTACAGCCTTTCTTTCTATGTGGATGAGTAACACGGCAACTGCTGCAATGATGTTACCCCTCTCCATGGGCATTTTAAGCCAGCTTGATCGCGAAAAAGATCATAACACCTATGTGTTTGTGCTGTTAGGGATTGCTTATAGTGCATCAATTGGTGGTATGGGAACCCTTGTAGGAAGCCCACCAAATGCAATTGTAGCAAGTAATTTACATTTAACTTTTTCTGATTGGTTATGGTATGGCTTACCAATAATGATTATTTTGTTGCCGTTGATGATTGGGATTCTTTATATTATTTTCAAACCAAAACTTCATCTCAATTTTGAACAGACCTTTGAAAATATTGAAATGAATCCTATGCGTATATTGACGTTTATTATTTTTTCAGTCATTGCTTTAACGTGGATATTTAGCGGTAAAATTAATCCGTTTATTTCAGGATTACTAGGATTACAAAAAAACATTGCAAGTTTTGATAGTATCGTAGCCTTATTGGCGGCAATTGTTATTTGTTCAACAGGCGTTGCAAGTTGGAAACAAATTCAATCAAATACCGATTGGGGCGTATTAATGCTTTTCGGTGGTGGATTAACATTAAGTGCGGTGTTGAAGGATTCTGGTGCAAGTAAAATTTTAGCGGATAGTATTGTTTTTATGATTGATGGACAACATTTCTATCTTATTGGTTTATTAGTTGCGGCGTTCATTATTTTCTTAACTGAATTTACTTCTAATACAGCGAGTGCGGCGTTACTTGTACCTATCTTTATTTCTATCGCTCAATCATTGGGTATGCCAGAAATTGGTTTAGCATTAATTATTGGTATTGGTGCATCCTGTGCCTTTATGCTACCAGTAGCGACACCACCAAACGCGATTGTATTTGGCTCTGGTCAAGTAAAACAAAGTGAAATGGTCAAAGTTGGTTTCTTACTGAATTTAGTCTGTGTTGTAGTTATTGCTACTATGGGTTATATGTTCTGGATTAAATAATATAGAATTGTTTACTTTTAATAAATGATGATTGAAGATTATAAATTTAAACGTGAGAAGTACAATAAAGCCATTTAAATAAATGGGTTAAAGCAAATGAAGCTTTAACCCATTTTTCATAACTGTTCTATACAAAGCTATTTATTGTGTTCATAAGCATAAAGCGTATTGCTCATCAACATTGCAACGGTCATTGGCCCAACGCCACCGGGGACTGGTGTAATGTAAGCCGCTTTTTCGGCTGCTTTATCAAACTCTACATCGCCTACTAATTTTCCATCTACTCGGTTAATTCCAACATCAATTACTACCGCACTTTCTTTGATCCAATCGCCAGAAATTAAATTTGGTTTACCTACCGCAACGACAAGTATATCTGCTTGGCGAACGTGGTTTTCCAAATTTTTAGTGAATCTATGTGTTACTGTGACGGTTGCCCCTGCTAATAATAATTCTAAAGACATTGGGCGGCCGACAATATTGGATGCGCCTACAATTACTGCGTGCTTGCCGTGTAAATCAATACCCGTTGTTTCTAATAGTTTCATCACACCATAAGGTGTACAAGCACGTAAAGTTGGAATACGTTGGCATAACCGCCCAACATTATAAGGATGAAAGCCATCTACATCTTTTTTAGGATCGATACGTTCAATAATAGCTTCCGCATTAATTTGTTTTGGCAAGGGGAGTTGCACCAAAATACCGTCAATATTTTTATCTGCGTTAAGTTGGTCAATAATCGCTAATAATTCATTTTGCGTGGTTGTTTCAGGGAGGTCATAAGATTTAGAGAGAATACCGACTTCCTCGCAACTTTTACGTTTATTGCCCACATAAATTTGCGAAGCAGGATCAGCACCAACTAGGATTACAGCAAGTCCTGGAGCGCGTTTTCCTTGTTCAATATAATGGGTTATTTTATCTGCTAAATTAGCTTTAATTTGTTTTGAAAGTTCAGTACCAGAGATGATTTTTGCGGCCATTGAGCTATCCTTGATATGATTATGTGATGAAAAAGAAAGCGTTTGCTATTTTAACGAACAATGATTTTTTTACAATGAAAAAGGGGGATATTTCTTAAAGTGGAATAATTTTGAACAATTAAGTTGAAAAATCAAAAATTTCATTGACTGAAATAAAAACAAACTTATAATTGACCGCACTTATCGGCGAGTAGCGCAGCTTGGTAGCGCAACTGGTTTGGGACCAGTGGGTCGTAGGTTCAAATCCTATCTCGCCGACCACTTCTTTCGTATTTTCTTGAAATTTTTATAAAAGAAATCCTTTGAATGCGCCCTTAGCTCAGCTGGATAGAGCAACGCCCTTCTAAGGCGTGGGTCAAAGGTTCGAATCCTTTAGGGCGTGCCATTCGTTATCTGTTTAACTAGATCCTGTTTAGTTTTTTCAAATATAAGCACTTTCAGTCTGTTAGATTTTATGCTCATAATCTGCATCATTTGAGTGAAGAAGCTTAAATACACTCTTAATGATGCAGATAAAAACAATATTTTGGCTATTTAAGTATTTTCCAAGCTCTGAAGCCATAAATGGCAATTACTACAAAACAGATTAATGGTAGGATAAAGGAGAAATTTACTGCTGGAAGTCCCATAACTTCGCCTTGGTCAATAATCATTCCTTGTAGTGGTGGCATTAATGCGCCGCCTACAATAGCCATTACTAAACCTGCAGCTCCTAATGTCGATTCCTCTTTTAAGCCATAGAGGGCAATACCATAAATGGTAGGGAACATTAAAGACATAAAACCTGAGGTTAAAATTAGGCAGTATAGACCCCATACACCGTCAATAAAGATAACTCCGAGAATACTTAAAAAACCACCAATAGCAAAGAGCATCAGCATAAATTCTGCTTTTAAATATTTCATTAATGCCGTGCTAATAAAGCGACTGCTAATAAAAATAGCCATAGCAATGATGTTAAAGTTTTGCCCTTCAGCTTTAGTAAAACCTAAACGTTCAGCGTATTGTACGATAAATGTCCAACACATGATTTGAACACCTACGTAAAAGGCTTGTGCGATCACGCCTTCACGATATTTGGCTTTTTGAGCCAGTCGACTTACTGCTGTTTTAAAGCTGATTTGTCCGGACTCTTCTATTTTTACGGCTGGCATTTTTTTCAATCCAATGATAATAAACACTGCAACCACGACAAATCCGAGTGCTATGTAAGGATCGCGAATTTCAGCTAAATCATGGGTGCGAATACTCATTTTTTCTGCTTCAGACAGGGTGTGGAAAATCAAATTACCTGCAGCATCACGTTTGTCAGATTCAAGATTAGTTAGGACTAACTGGGAAGCAACAAACATACCTGTAATTGAACTAAGTGGATTAAATGATTGTGCGAAATTTAAACGTCGAGTAGCTGTTTGAGGATCTCCCATTGCGAGAATATAAGGATTGGCAGTGGTTTCCAAAAAAGCGAGCCCAAAGGTTAAAATATAAAGGGAGACTAAAAAGAAATTAAATATTTCATATTGCGCAGCTGGCCAAAATAAAAATGCACCTATTGCATAAAGAGCAAGCCCCAGAAGAATCCCCGCTTTGTAGCTATAGCGACTGGCAAATAATGCCGCAGGAATAGCCATTGTGCCGTATCCCCCATAAAAAGCTAATTGTACCAATGCCGCTTCTGAGGCTGGAATTTCCATTACTGTTTGAAATACCGCAACCATCGGATTGGTAATGTCGTTGGCAAATCCCTAAAGAGCAAATAAGCTAGTAATAAGCACAAAGGGGACGATGAATTTCTTTTCTAAAACTTTGGCGTTCATAATGTTTTCCTCATGTAAGTGATGGGGTATAACAAGATTTAGGATTCTTCAATACGTAATCCATAGGTGTGGAATTTACCTAACACTACCTGCATTTGCTCTTTGCTGAGCAGTGGAATTTCTAAGCCTGTAGAGAGTAATTTCAAATACCAAGACGCTAATACTTCTACTTCTTGTGCGAGCCATAAGGCTTTATCTAGGTTTTCTCCGCAAGTGATTAAACCATGGTGTGCTAGTAAAATGGCTTTGCTTTCTTTGATTCCCGTTGCGACATAACTAGCTAATTCGTGACTACCAAATGTTGCATAAGGTACACAAGGAATATGATCTGTGCCGCTTACGGCTACCATGTAATGAATTGCAGGAATAGGTTTTTCGAGAATGGATAAGCCTGCACAGTGAATGGAATGATTGTGGACAACAGCATTTGCTTCAGGGCGAGTATGATAAACACTCAAGTGAAATTGCCATTCGCTTGATGGTAATTTATTTTCTTCGTGTTTGCCATTTCCATCAACATAAACAATATTTTCTGTCTTCATTAAGTGATATGGCATACCTGTCGGGGTAATCAGCATTCCATCTTTATAACGAACACTAACGTTTCCCGCTGTGCCTTGATTTAAACCTAATTTTGTCATTTCAAGACAAGTATCAATGATTTTTTGTGATAATTCTGCTCTGTTCATTTTGTAGTACCTCTATTGTTTATAAAATGGGAGTAACCCCTTTTTTAATGATAATGTTGCCATATTTTGCGATCTCACCACTGACAACAACAGCATAAGCCTGTTTAGCACGTGTATAAAAATCGAAGCGTTCTAGACAGGTTAAATTTGGTGTGAAACCGACCGCACTTTCAATCGCATTTAAGTAACGAGTTTCAACATTCGGATCTAAAGAATCTCCCTCAACTGCTTTCATCATAAACAGAGGGGCATCAACATAAGCGTCAAATTCGAATAAGGGAGTTATTGCTTCAAGTAAAATATCTATAGATATACCATCTGCACGTATTACATTTTTATGTAGTGAATGTGCGGGAAAATGGGCGTCAGCTAGAACTATCTCATCGCCATGCCCCATTTCGGCTAGGGTTTTTAGTAATTCAGGAGAAAGAGCTGGGTGAATACCTTTTAGCATTTTGTTGTTCCTTCTAGTTTGGGTAAATTCGTTTTCTTGTTGGTTGCATCGCTTGCTGTGCCGCGTTTACATTTTCGTAAATGCCTACGCCTGCAAAGGTAAACATTGCGGCACCAAGTACAGTACTTTCAGAAATGTCCACAACATCAATCGGTAAATTTAAGGTGTTTGCACGGATTTGATTCCACAATACATTTTTTGAACCACCCCCAACACAAATTAAGCTTTTAGCTTGGAACTGACTGACTTGATGTAGCACGGATAAACCGTTTTTGAGTTTATTTGCCATATGTTGTAATGCGCTGACATAAATTTCTCCACGAGTAGCAAACATGGAAAGTCCACTGATATTACCTTGTCCTAGTTGGCTAAAAATACCTTCAAAATTGACCGCTCTTTTTCCCGCATTAAAAGCTTTTTCTCCCTCTTTGATCATTGTGGTGTAATAGTGATCGCTGCCATAAACATCGGAAAATAATAATTTACCTAACCATTCTATGACGCCAGAACCCACCCATTGTACCGCTGGATTAAAGCAATTGGATTGTGCATCAAATTCAGTGGTTAAGCCTTGAGAAACAAACTCAAATCTAGGTTCTGCGTGCTGGGTTCTAGCCATTAAGATTTCCCAGGTGCCAGAACTTAACACAGGCTGATTCAGCCCTGCACCAGATCCAAACACAGCAAATTGAGTATCATGTCCACAAGAAATGACAGGTACGGGATTTAATCCCCATTTCTGGGCTAACGGTGTACGTAATTTTCCAACTTTTTCACCTGCATAACGCATAGGAGGGAAATGGTTATTACTTAAACCCAGCGATGCTAAAATCGATGGATCCCAATTACCGCTAGTAAGGTTTGTCATCATTGATGTTCCCGCCATTGTGTGATCTGTAGTGAATTGACCAGTTAAGCGTTGAGTGAGCATTGACGAAATAAAAACGAATTTAGCCATTTTTCGGAAAACATCTGGCTTGTGTGTTTTTAACCAATGTAATTTAAATAAAGTATTAAAACTGTATTGACCAATGCCGTTACGTTGATAAAGAGATTTGATATCTAATTGATTAGATAGATTTTCCATTACTGGTATGGTCCGTGGGCATTTCCATGAAATAATCGGATAAAGTTGTTGATCATTTTCATCAAAAGGTGCGCCATCCACGCCGAAAGTGGTAACAGATATTCCTACAATATCTTTTAAATCAATACCTTGTTGCATTAATTGATTGAAGGTTTGAGTTGCACAAGAGGTTAATTTTTGCCAGATTTCTTCAATATCCCAAATATGATAATCAGATGATTCGATTCCTTGTTTTGTATTATTAGCAAGGTGATGAGAGGCAAGAATTTGTCCCGTTTCATTTATCGCAATGGTGCGTAAATTTGTTGCGCCACAGTCAAAAATCAATGCGATAGCCATAAAAACTCTCCTCAGTGCAGTCAAAAATCCTTATGTTTTTGACCGCACTTTTTTATAAAAACAAATTAGGGGTTATTTATAAAGCGGACCAAAGTTTTGGCAAGCTCGATAATCTTGCCCTTCCTTGTCTTGACCAAATCCATTCCAAGCGCTAGGGCGGAAAATATTTTTCTCTGATACATTATGCATACAGACTGGAATGCGTAACATTGAAGCAAGAGTGATTAGATCAGCCCCCACATGACCGTGAGTCGCTACACAGTGATTTGCGCCCCAATTTGCCATGACTGAATACACATCAGTAAATGCACCTTTTCCAGTTAAACGTGGAACAAACCATGTTGTTGGCCAAGTTTCATTAGTACGTTGATTTAATTTATTATGTACATCTTGAGGTAAGTCGATTGACCAGCCTTCCGCAATTTGTAAAACGGGACCTAAACCTTTAATAAGATTAATACGGTGCATTGTAAACGGTATGCCACCTTTGGTTAGGAATTGAGAAGATAAACCGCCCCCTCGAAAATATTCGTGAACAGCAGGGCACCAACGTGTATTTTCTAAGCAGCGTTTTGCTTCTTCTTCGGTAACATCCCATGCTGGTTTTAAAGTTGGATTGCCTTGAGCATCTTGATGTTCTCCCGTTCCATCAAGTGCAGCTGAACCTGAATTGATTAAATGAATGAATCCACTTTCAGGTCGCCATCCAGTGACACGCTCAACCGAATCTTGGCTCCAATAAGTACGCACATCTGCGAAAATTTGAGCTTTGCCAGTTAATTGATGCCCAAATAACATTCCTATTGCATTTAAACTATCATTTTCCGTGGCAAGAATATAAGGTGGACGCACGCCATTCCAGTTATAAGTTGAATTGAGCATTGCCTCCATAAAATCGCCGTTTGGCAAATGATCAGTCCAATGACGCTGCCCTTGAAAACCTGCTGCAATGGCATTATGACCTAAGGCTTCTTCTGCATAATTTAATGTTGCTAATTTTGGATTTCCTACCATCAAATCACGAGTGATAATGGTCATTTTCACAACATTTTCCCAAAGTTCTGCACGCTCTTCCGCATTGCGTTGATTCTCTAGGCTATTTACATCAACCCCTTCTTTGCAATATTGTTTAACCCAACTCAAGGCTAAATCAACTTCTTCTTGATCATAAATTTTGCGGTCTAAACGGCGTTTAATTTCCATCATATCCACATATTCATTACGCATACCTAAATATTCTTGGAAGAAAGCTTGATTTACAATAGAACCTGCAATTCCCATGGAAACTGACCCAATAGATAAATAGGATTTTCCTCGAATACTTGCAACAGCAAGCCCAGCACGAGCAAAACGCAATAATTTTTCTTTTACATCTTCAGGAATGTTTGTGTCATCGGCTTCTTGAACTTCTGTGCCGTAAATGGAAAAGGCTGGTAGTCCTAATTGAGAATGACCAGCAAGGGCGGCAGCCAAGTAAACCGCACCTGGGCGTTCCGTACCGTTAAATCCCCAAATTGCTTTAGGCATGTGAGGATCCATATCAATGGTTTCTGAGCCATAACACCAACAAGGGGTAACGGTAATGGTTAATCCAACGTTTTCGCGTTTAAATTTATCCGCACAGGCGGCTGCTTCGGCTACACCGCCGATAGTGCTATCTGCAACTACACATTCAACGAAAGTACCATCTGTATAACGAATATGTGTTTGTAATAATTGAGCAACAGATTGAGCCATGCGTATTGTTTGGGTTTCAAGAGATTCTCGAACCCCCATTCGACGACCATCAATAGTTGGACGAATACCGATTTTTATACGATTTGATTGAGTAGCAAGAGCCATAGTTACACTCCTTTGTTTGTGCTTAAGTAAGAATGATGAAATCACTGCAGAACAAATTGTGTTTTCATTGAATTAGAGTGTGAAAGAAAAATGATAAGGAAAACAGTAAGAAATGAAATTTTGTTGCAAAACTGCGAAGCAGATCACGAAAATTGACTATATTTAAGGAAATGTATATGACCGATTCTTTCAATTTTTAGTAATTTTCGGTCAAAATGGTCATCTATTTTTATAAAACGGTCATTATATCGTGTTGCTCACAATATTTTTGTAAGTTATCGGGAAGTGACCGATCAGAAAAAATGGTATTAATTTTGTTTAAATCGGCAAGTTGAATCAAACTTGTTTTTTCAAATTTAGAAGAATCAATTAACAAATAAGCACGTTCTGAAGCTTCCATCATTTTTCGTTTTAAAGAGGCATTCAGCTCGTTTGATTCCCAGATATTACCGTTTTTATCAATTCCTGAACAAGAAAACACTGAAAAATTAATATGTAATCGTTGTAATAAGTACTCAGATAAGGGACCGTAAAATGCTTCATATTTTGCTGAATAAACTCCGCCAGTAACAATAGTTTTAACATTGGATTTATTAACTAGGGCATTAATGTTAAACATTGAATTGGTTACTACTGTACAAGGAATATCGGGCATTAAATAAGCAAAATACCAACTTGTTGAGCTTGCATCTAAACCTATAACGGCATTTTCATATAGCAAATCCAAGGCTTTTTGGGCAATATGTCGTTTAGCTGTTGCATTAATATGTTTTCGAGTTTGGAAAAATGAACCTAAATCTTTGGTTTTATTACTCACTGCTCCTCCGTGGGTTCGGTGCAATAAGCCTTTGTTCGCTAATTTGTTCAAATCGCGACGAATGGTTTCCACCGAAATATCACAATGCTGTGCAAGTTCTATTACGCTGGCTTTTCCTTGTTGATTTACCCATTGTAAAATTAATTCATCACGATAATTCATCTCTTTTCCCTATACGGTGGATTTAGTCGAGATTCTAGTTTACGCTTGAGCATATTGAAAATCCAAGGATAAATTATATTGGGGTGACGTATATCTTCCTAAAAGTGCGGTCAATTTTTTGTGAGTTTCTTTTCAAGAGTATGCAAGCTACAATACGCCCCCAAGTTTTATCAATGTAAATCAGAAAGAGAATAATTATGCCCTTTGCTATTGGTCAGCGTTGGTTAAGTGAAAGTGAAAACGCTTTAGGATTAGGTGTTATTACCGCATTAGATCAACGAACTGTTACTATTTATTTCCCCGCAGCAGATGAAACGAGGATATATGCTATGGCACAAGCGCCTTTAAGCCGAATTGTATTTAGCAAAGGTGAAACCTTATCCCATCAAGCTGGCTGGCAAGGCGAGATTTTAGACGTTCAAAATATGAACGGTTTGTTGTTTTATTTAGTTAAAAATCCACAAGATGAAGATGTTATTGTGCAAGAACGTGATATTTCGCCGATTATTTCTTTTAGCCAAGCAAAAGATCGCCTCTTTTCAGCGCAAATTGATCGCAGTACTCATTTTGCATTGCGTTATCGCACGCTTTGTCATCAGCAAGCACAATTTAAATCGCCATTGCGTGGTTTACGCGGAACGCGTGCGAGTTTAATTCCCCATCAGCTTCATATTGCAGCTGAAGTCGGTAATCGAGTTAATCCTCGCGTGTTATTGGCGGATGAGGTTGGTTTAGGGAAAACCATTGAAGCAGGAATGATTTTGCAGAATCAACTTTTTGCTGAGAAAGTGCAACGTGTTCTTATTATCGTGCCAGAAACCTTGCAACATCAATGGCTGGTGGAAATGCTTCGTCGTTTTAATTTGCATTTTGCACTTTTTGATGAAGAACGTTGCAACGATTTTGATCTTGATGCGGTTAATCCATTCACGACTGAAAGTTTAATTATCTGTTCGCTGAATTGGTTAGAAACTCATCCAAACCGAGTGGAGCAGGCGCTCAATGCTCAATTTGACTGTTTAATTGTGGACGAAGCCCATCATTTGGTGTGGTCTGAAACCTCGCCAAGTGCAGCTTATTTATTAGTTGAACAGCTTGCTCGTATCATTCCATCCGTCTTGTTACTCACTGCAACTCCAGAACAACTTGGGCAAGAAAGTCATTTTGCTCGTTTGCGCTTACTGGATCCAGAACGTTTCTTTGATTATCAAACCTTTGTGAAAGAGCAGGAACGCTATCAACCTGTGGTTAATGCCGTTGAATCTTTGTTGGCAAATAAGGCATTAAGTGCGGTCGAAAAAAATCATATTTCTGATTTATTGCTTGAACAAGATGTCGAGCCACTTTTTAAAGCAATTGCATCAAATAATGATGAAGAACAACAGCGTGCCCGTCAGGAATTGATTCAAGCCTTAATTGATCGTCACGGCACGGGGCGAATGTTATTCCGCAATACACGTCAAGGCGTGAAAGGTTTTCCGCACCGTGTTTATCATCAAATTACTCTCTCTGAAGAGAATGATAAAATTGATTGGCTGATTGATTTCCTCAAACTACATCGCGATGAAAAAATCTTTGTGATTTGCCAGACGGCGGCAACTGCGATTCAGTTAGAACAAATTTTACGTGAACGTGAGGCGATTCGCGCCGCAGTGTTTCACGAAAAAATGTCGATTATCGAACGGGATAGAGCCGCGGCTTATTTTGCGGATTTAGAAAACGGCGCGCAGGTTTTACTGAGCTCGAGTATTGGCTCGGAAGGGCGTAACTTCCAATTCGCAGCAAATTTAGTGTTATTTGATTTACCGACAAATCCTGATTTATTGGAACAATGTATTGGCCGATTAGATCGTATTGGACAAAAACGTGATGTGCAAATTTATGTGCCTTGTGCGAAAGATTCGCCTCAAAGTCGTTTAGCACGTTGGTACAATGAGGGATTGAATGCTTTTGAACAAACTTGTCCAATGGGAATGGCATTATTTTCTCAGTTTGCCGATGAGTTGGAAAAAGTGCGGTCAAATTCTACCGCACTTTCAGAGAATGAATTTTCTGGATTATTAAAACAAACTAAAACCGCTCGGGAAAAACTCAAGATTGAGTTAGAAAAAGGTCGCGATCGTTTATTAGAGCTAAATTCTCATGGCGGTGAGCAAGCACAAGCATTAGCAGATCAAATTGCTGATGAAGATAATTCGCCAGAGCTTGTGAATTTTGCTTTAAAATTATTTGATATTATTGGCGTAGAGCAAGAAGATCTTGGGGCTAATAGTATTGTAATTAGTCCAACTGGGACAATGCTTGTGCCCGATTTTCCAGGTTTAAAAGAAGAAGGTGTGACGGTTACCTTTGATCGAGAACTTGCCCTTGCCCGCGAAGAAATGGAATTCTTGACTTGGGATCATCCTATGATTCGTCAAGGTATTGATCTTGTTGCTTCGGGTGATATTGGCAAAGCCGCAATGGCATTGCTTGTGAATAAACAACTGCCCGCTGGAACCTTATTAATTGAATTGATTTACGTGGTGGAAAGCCAATCGCCAAAAGGGTTACAGCTCAATCGTTTCTTGCCACCAACGCCTATTCGTCTGCTGCTTGATAACAAAGGAAATAACATTGGTGAGCAGGTTGCTTTTGAAACATTGCATAGCAAATTGAAACCACTTGGTAAAAATATTGCTAATCAAATGGTAAAAATGGCACGGAGCAACATTGAAGACTTGAGCACGCGAGGTGATCAACTGGTAAAATCCTTGGCAGAACCGATTATTGCTGAAGCTAAAAATCAAGCAGATCAACAATTAAGCGCAGAAATTAATCGTTTACAGGCTTTGCGAGCAGTGAATAAAAATATTCGCCAGAGCGAAATTGATATTTTGGAACAACAACGAACACAATCACTGGATGAGCTTTCTAAAGCAAATTGGCGTTTGGATTGCTTGCGTGTCATTGTGACGAACAAGGAATAAAAATGGCATTGATTGAATACAATCCGCCTCTTGAACCTTATTTGGATATTATTTATCAAGATAATCATTTGTGCGTGGTAAACAAACCGAGCGGTTTGCTTTCCGTACCAGGCAATCAACCACAATATTACGATAGCGCAATGAGTCGAGTAAAAGAAAAATTCGGCTTTTGTGAGCCTGCTCATCGTTTGGATATGGCAACGAGCGGTATTATTGTGTTTGCTTTAAGTAAGGCAGCGGATCGTGAATTAAAACGTCAATTTCGCGAACGTGAACCGAAAAAACACTATCAAGCGATTGTTTGGGGGCATTTGGAGAACGATTATGGCGAGGTAAATTTGCCGATGATTTGTGATTGGGAAAATCGACCTCGCCAACGTTTGGATTTCGTTTTAGGAAAAAGAGCGGTCACAAAATTCGAAGTTTTAGCACGTTTGCCGAATAACAGTACTCGCGTGAAACTGACGCCCGTGACAGGCAGATCTCATCAATTACGCTTGCACATGTTAGCATTGGGGCATCCAATTCTAGGTGATAAATTTTATTCTCATCCACAGGCTAAAGCTATGTCGCCAAGATTATGTTTGCACGCAGAAGAATTGACGATTACCCACCCCATTACAGGGGAAACAATGACTTTTAATGCGAAGTCCGATTTTTAAATTTACGCATAAGCACGAGATCACGAATGAAAAAATTTTTAGCTCAACAAGGAAAAATCACGTTAATTCTTACCGCACTTTGTGCGCTTATTTATCTTGCTCAACAGCTGGGGTTTGAAGACGATATTATGTATTTGATGCATTATCCCGCTTACGAAGAGCAAGATAGCGAAGTGTGGCGTTATATTTCACATACATTGGTACATTTATCTAATTTGCATATTTTGTTTAATCTGTCTTGGTTTTTTATTTTCGGTGGAATGATTGAACGCACTTTTGGTTCGGTCAAATTATTGATGTTGTATGTTGTAGCATCTGCCATAACAGGCTATGTGCAAAATTATGTGTCTGGCCCCGCTTTTTTTGGGCTTTCTGGTGTTGTATATGCGGTTCTAGGTTATGTATTTATACGTGATAAATTGAATCATCATTTATTTGATCTGCCAGAAGGTTTTTTCACCATGTTATTGGTGTGGATCGCATTAGGTTTTATTAGCCCCTTATTTGGTGTTGAAATGGGAAATGCTGCGCATATTTCAGGCTTGATTTGGGGATTTATTGATAGCAAATTGTGCAAAAATTCGCTAGAGTAAGCCTGTTTTATTTGGATAAAGGATTCGCTATGAAACAATCGTTACGCCATCAAAAAATTATTAAACTGGTGGGACAATCTGGCTATTTAAGCACGGAAGAATTGGTTGCAGCCTTAGATGTTAGCCCTCAAACGATTCGTCGTGATTTGAATATTTTGGCGGAGTTAGATTTAATTCGCCGCCATCACGGTGGTGCGGCATCGCCATCTTCTGCAGAAAATTCTGATTACGTGGATCGTAAACAATTCTTTTCATTACAAAAAAATAATATTGCAAAGGAAGTTGCGAAGTTGATTCCTAACGGTGCATCGTTGTTTATTGATATTGGTACCACGCCTGAGGCTGTCGCCAATGCGTTGCTTGGTCATGAAAAACTCAGAATTGTGACGAACAATCTGAATGCCGCTCATCTTTTACGCCAAAATGAAAGTTTTGATATTGTCATGGCGGGCGGATCATTACGAATGGATGGTGGAATTATTGGCGAAGCTACGGTGAATTTTATTTCTCAATTTCGCCTAGATTTCGGTATTTTAGGGATTAGTGCGATCGATGCAGATGGTTCATTATTGGATTACGATTACCATGAAGTACAAGTCAAGCGAGCGATTATTGAAAGTTCACGTCAGACCTTATTAGTGACCGATCACTCTAAATTTTCGCGCCAAGCGATTGTTCGCTTGGGCGAATTAAGTGATGTAGAATATTTGTTTACGGATGATGTTCCCGAAGGAATTGTTAATTATCTGAAAGCTCAGAAAACGAAATTGGTTTTATGTAATGGTAAAGTGCGGTAAAAATATCTTTGATTTTCTTATTAATTTGTCGATAAAAGAAGCTATTACTCTTAATTTTTGATTTAATTGAACTTTATCTAAAAGTAATCTAAATATTCTCTCGCTGAATTATTATCTTTTCTATAATTAAACATTTCCAAGCGTAAAAGTATCTTGCTTTTTTAATCAATTAAAGAAATTTCATATTTCTGTATTATCTAATTATTTTTAGCTATCAATATTCTTTAAAACATTCCGAGCTTAGATAAGAAAATCCCTTGCTGGGCAAGGGATTTAGTGATGGGTTAAAGTGCGGTAGAAATTACCAACCTTTTACAACACCATCTTTAAAGTGTTTTTGAGCTTCTTGGTAAACTTCTTCTGTTTGGTAAGATTTTACGAAATCTTGAACAGCTTTGCTGTCTTTGTTATCGGTACGAGAAACGATAATGTTCACATATGGCGAATCTTTATCTTCTACAAATACACCGTCATCTTGAGCATTTAAGCCTACTTGACCCGCATAAGTATTGTTTACTACAGCTAAATCAACGTCGTCTAATGTGCGTGCCGCAACAGAAGTATCTACTTCAGTGATGTTTAATTTTTTCGGATTTTCAACAATATCTAATACAGTTGAAAGAAGGTTATTTGCATCTTTTAATTTGATTAAACCTTGTTTTTCAAGAAGAATTAATGCACGACCACGGTTTGTTGGATCGTTAGGAACAACAACTTTAGCACCTTCTTGTAATTCATTCACATTTTTGATTTTTTTAGAATAACCCGCTAATGGATAGACGAAAGTATTACCCACGATGACTAAGTTATTTAAATTTTTCGCTTTTGCATCTTCATCTAAATAAGGTTTATGTTGCATTGCGTTTGCATCTAAATCACCTTTAGATACAGCTTCATTTGGTAATGCGTAGTCATTGAATTCAACGAATTGAACGTCTAAACCATATTTTTCTTTAGCGACTTTTGCTGCAATTTCTGCAACTTGATGCTCAGGGCCAGACATCACGCCTACTTTGATTTTAAGCGGTGCTGCTGCAGCTTCAGGTTTTTTGTCTTCTTTACAGCCTGTTAAAACGAGAGCTGATGCGATTGCAGTGATTGCAAAAAGTTGTTTTAATTTCATAGGATTTCCTTCCTGTTTAAGTTAAGAGTTGCGTTTAATTAACGATGATCCACTTTTTTAGCCAGTGTATCGCCGAGTTTTTGGCTAATCATAACGAATAGCACAATAATAATGGTTGCCACCCAAGTGACATAAGGCATATTGCGATATACGCCGTAGTTGATAGCGAGGCTACCTAAACCACCGCCGCCTTGCGTCCCCGCCATTGCTGAGTAACCAACTAAAGTGACTAGAGTGAGCGTGATGCCATTAATGAGTGTAGGTAGTGCTTCTGGTAAATAGAATTTACGTACAATTTGCCATTTAGTAGCCCCCATTGCTTGAGCTGCTTCGGTTAAACCATTTGGAATTTCCATTAATGCATTAGCAGTTAAGCGAGCCACGAATGGCATTGCACAAATACTCAATGGAATAATTGCTGCTGTTGTACCTAATACGGTTCCCACGATGAAACGAGTTACAGGTAATAAGATTAGAAGCAAAATAATAAATGGAATGGAACGCCCAATATTAATAATCGTGTTTAACACAAAATGAGTGCGGTTATTTTGTAAGATCTCATTTTTTCCAGTTAAGAACGTCCATACGCCAACAGGCACGCCGACTAGTACAGCAAGTAGGGTAGATGCAAAACTGATATAAACAGTTTCATAAGTTGCGGTTGCGACAACACCCCACATTTGAGGTGTTAATTGTTGGCTGAATGTTGCCAAAAAATCATTGAACATAACCAAGCACCTCCACGCGCACGTTGTTTTCCATTAAATAAACTTTGGTTTGCGTAATGGCATCTTCATCGCCTTCTACTTCAGCAATGGTATAACCAAATTTCACGCCTCCAGCATAATCAATTTGTGAGGTTAAGATACTGAGCTCCACGCCAAATTTTTTTGATGCTTGAGAAAGTAACGGTGCATCGACTGAGCGACCCGTAAACTCAAATTTGATGATTGGATAGGCTTTACTATGTTTCGGTGTATCAGTAAGATTTTCCAAATATTCATCAGGTAGACTGATGTGGAAGGTCGAACGAATAAACTCTTGTGCTAATTCTGTTTTAGGGTTTGCAAAAATTTCACCGACAGTACCTTGTTCAACTAGGCGACCTTGATCAATAACAGCAACTTGATCACAAATCTGTTTAACAACTTCCATTTCATGAGTAATCAACAAAATTGTAATACCTAAAGTGCGGTTAATTTCTTTTAATAATTTCAGAATAGATTGCGTCGTTGCAGGATCTAATGCGCTCGTTGCTTCATCACATAATAAGACTTTAGGATCGCTCGCTAAGGCGCGAGCAATGGCTACGCGTTGTTTTTGCCCACCAGAAAGATTGCTTGGGTAAGCATCACGTTTTTCACTTAAACCAACAAGCTCTAAAAGTGCGGTAATTTTTTCTTGGATTTTTGCTTTTGGTTCACCTTCTAATTCTAAGGATAATGCCACGTTTTCAAAGACGGTGCGAGAACTTAGTAAATTGAAATGCTGAAAAATCATTCCAATTTGACGACGAGCAAGTACTAACTCGCGATCAGAAAGTTTTGTTAATTCTACGCCATCAACAATAACGGAACCGCTTGTCGGTTTTTCTAATAAGTTCACACAGCGAATTAATGTACTTTTTCCTGCACCAGATGCACCAATTACGCCACAGATTTGACCTTTTTCGATATTCAACGAAACATTATCAAGCGCAGTCAATTTTTTGTTCGGTAGCTCAAAAATTTTCGTAATATTATTTAGCTTAATCATATAAGCCCTTTTTATTTATTGTTTTTAAATCTGTTTTGGTATTCTAGATGTCTAGATTGCTATGTCAATATGTCAGATTATCTTTTTTAGACAGATTAGTTATGACTTATATTTGCTAATTGCTTGGATTAAATAGATAATTTTCGTCAATTTGACATGTATAAAAGGTTAGAGAATGAATAAGGCTATTTTTTTAGATCGCGATGGCACGTTAAATATTGATTATGGTTATGTACACGAAATTGATAACTTTAAATTTATTGATGGTGCGATTGATGCATTGCGAGAATTAAAGAAAATGGGATATATGTTGGTATTAGTGACCAACCAGTCGGGCATTGCACGTGGTTATTTTTCTGAGGAGCAGTTTTTACAATTAACAGAATGGATGGATTGGTCGTTAGCTGAACAAGATGTGGATTTGGATGGTATTTACTATTGTCCACATCATCCTGAGGGAAAGGGCGAATATAAAGAAGATTGTGATTGTCGGAAGCCTAAATCGGGAATGTTATTGCAAGCGATCAAAGAATTAAAGATCGATCCTACGCAATCTATTATGGTTGGAGATAAAGTTGAAGACCTAAAAGCGGGGATTGGTGCGAAAGTAAAAATGAACGTATTAGTTCGTACTGGTAAACCAGTAACAGGGGAAGGAGAAGGAATAGCGGATTATGTGTTAGATTCTATCGTAGATCTTCCGAGAATTTTAAAACGCTTAAAAAAATAGCCAAAAAGATCTATATTTTGCTCTAATCGCTTGCACTTTAATCAAAAGATCATTTTTTTAAATATTTTTG
>NZ_KV805902.1:29376-30413 GCF_001811665.1 Haemophilus sp. HMSC066A11 | reverse complement strand
AAAAGCAGACCCATACAAAATTGAGCAAGACAGTACATTATTAAAATTATCTTTCAATCCTACTGAAAATCATCGTTTTACCCTTGCAGCAGATTTATATGAACATCGTTCTCGTGGGCAAGATTTATCCTATACACTAAAATATCAACGTAGTGGTCATGAAACCCCTGAGGATGATTCTAGACACACCAATGATAAAACAAAGAGACGTAATATTTCCTTTAGCTATGAAAATTTCTCTCAAACTCCATTTTGGGATACATTAAAAATCACTTATTCTGATCAACGTATTAAAACTCGTGCACGCACAGATGAGTATTGTGATGCTGGAGTAAGACATTGTGAAGGCACAGACAATCCTACGGGACTAAAATTAACAAATGGGAAAATAACACGTCGAGATGGTACACCACTTGAATTTAAAAAAATTGACGGAACTGAAGAATATGAGTTCGATAAATTTATTGATACTGATGGGAAAGTAATAGAAGATAAACTAACCCGAAAGAGAGCCTCTGAGACTTGGTATGATTGTTCAATATTTGATTGTGAAAAAGATAAAACAATCCAAGCTTTTGAAGGTAGATATAATAAAGGAAAGTTGAAAAAAGTTGAACTTAAAACAGAAAAATTAAATGGCAAAACATTCGCTAGAATAAAGGATAGTGATAGGGGTAGTTATAGTAATCCAATACAGTCTATTTTTCCTTCTTCTCCGGGTTATTTAGTACGCGACTGGCAAGAGCGAGATTTAGACACCAACACCCAACAATTAAATTTAGATTTAACCAAAGACTTCAAAACTTGGCGTGTTGAACATAATCTACAATATGGTAGCTCATATAATACAACGATGAAGCGTATGGTTAATCGTGCTGGTAATGATGCCACTGATGTGCAATGGTGGGCTGAACGTACTTTAGGCTTTAAAACAAGCTGGTCCGCACCAAAAGACACTCCAGAAACCTGTGAAGGATCATATACCTGGAATGCCTTTCTTTGCCCTAGAGTTGATCCTGAATTTTCTTACTTATTAC
>NZ_KV805902.1:28233-29276 GCF_001811665.1 Haemophilus sp. HMSC066A11 | reverse complement strand
TATTGTGAAAGGATTGTTTATTCCATTAAAAAAAGGTCAAAATAGTGATGATGACGTTAAGAAAAACGTACAACAAAATATTGACTATATCGCTAAACAAAACAAAAAATATAAAGCACATTCTTACAGTTTTGCTTCAACGATTGATCCAACGAGTTTTCTTCGTTTACAACTAAAATATTCAAAAGGTTTTAGAGCACCAACTTCAGATGAAATGTATTTTACCTTTAAACACCCTGATTTCACTATTTTGCCAAATACTAATCTAAAACCAGAGATAGCAAAAACAAAAGAAATTGCTTTTACATTACATAATGATGATTGGGGATTTATTTCCACAAGTCTGTTTAAGACTAACTATAAAAACTTTATTGACCTAATATTTAAAGAGCAAAGAGATTTTAAAGTAGGCCCTGGAGGAGGTAGCACATTACCATTTTCTCTTTATCAAAATATAAATAGAGATAGTGCGGTAGTAAAAGGAATAGAAATTAATTCCAAAGTATTCCTTGGTAAAATGGCAAAATTTATGGATGGATTTAACCTAAGCTATAAATATACCTATCAAAAAGGAAGAATGGATGGCAATATTCCTATGAATGCAATTCAGCCTAAAACGATGGTGTATGGCTTAGGCTATGACCACCCAAGCCAAAAATTTGGATTTAATTTCTACACTACCCACGTATCCACTAAAAATCCAGAAGATACTTATGATATTTATGCGAAAGATAAACAACAAGCCAACACTAGCATAAAATGGCGCAGTAAATCTTATACTATTCTAGATTTAATTGGATATGTGCAACCAATTAAAAATTTAACCATAAGAGCTGGTGTATATAATCTTACAAACCGTAAATACATTACTTGGGATTCTGCTCGTTCAATTCGTTCATTTGGTACAAGTAATGTTATAGATCAATCAACAGGATTAGGCATTAATCGTTTCTACGCACCAGGTAGAAATTATAAGATGTCAGTGCAGTTTGAATTCTAAACTTATCTAAAATCAAAAGTGCGGTAAATTTTTACCGCACTTT
>NZ_KV805902.1:0-28133 GCF_001811665.1 Haemophilus sp. HMSC066A11 | reverse complement strand
AAAGTGCGGTAAATTTTTACCGCACTTTTTCTTAAGAAAGGATTGACCTTTTACTCTCTCTTTCAAAGCCAATGTTCAAACATCGGTATTTGTGCAAAATCTCCTTGAAAATCAACCTCTTTTTACCATTTTTGCGATCTCGATCGAAAGATTGAAATGACTATCTCGCCAAATTTTTAGTTTCTATTTATGATTACACATCAAAAATTAATAACTTATTAGTTATTGAAATAAGTAGATAAATAGGATAAATTATGTACGAGATTCTCTTTTACAGAGACCAAAATGACATTGAGCCAGTGAAAGAGTATCTGCTATCTCTAGCTCAAAATGAAAGCAAAGATAGTCGAATTAAACTGAATAAAATTCGAGATTATGTAATCCAAACAGCCCAACAACGCTTAAGTGAATTAAAAGAGAGATTGAAAAATGAATAAAATTAGCCCATTAGGTTCAAATTGGAATGAGTTTGAACAGCAAATTTTCAATGAAGAAGAAATCCGAGAAAGTAATTTGCGTGTAGCCTTAATTAAAGAATTGATTACTTCTCGCCAGCAACTTGGGATTTCCCAAAAACAACTTGAAACCTTAAGCGGTGTGAAGCAACCTATGATTGCACGCATTGAAAAAGGACAAACGAATCCTCAGCTTGAAACGTTGTTAAAATTGCTCGCTCCTTTAGGGAAAACCCTGTCGATTGTGCCTCTAAGAGTAAAAAATGCCTAAGATATACCCATTATTTTCATATTGACTTGTTATATTTTCATTAAGTTTTCTCAATAAATAGTTTTTATTGCACCTTATTATACGTGGCTTTTTTGACTAGAAAATCGATAAAATCGGAATAGACTGTTCCGAGAAAAGAAAAAATATTGCAAAATAGCCTCAAATTAAGACCTATGTAGAAAAATGATTATATTTAGTAACTTATCCTTAAAACGAGGGCAAACGGAGCTTCTCGAAAATGCGTCTGCTACCATTAATCCTAAGCAAAAAGTCGGCTTGGTGGGGAAAAATGGTTGTGGAAAATCTTCGCTTTTTGCCTTATTAAAAAAAGAATTAACGCCAGAGGGGGGCGAGGTAAATTACCCATCAAATTGGCGAGTATCTTGGGTGAATCAAGAAACGCCTGCATTGGATATTTCAGCGATTGATTATGTGATTCAAGGGGATCGTGAATATTGCCGTTTGCAACAAGAGCTTGAACAAGCAAATGAACGCAATGACGGTAACGCCATTGCGCGTATTCACGGGCAATTAGAAACCTTGGATGCGTGGACAATTCAATCTCGTGCCGCTTCGTTATTGAATGGTTTAGGATTTAGTCAAGAAGAAACAACCCAGCCAGTGAAAGCCTTTTCGGGCGGTTGGCGGATGCGTTTGAATTTGGCACAAGCTCTGCTTTGTCCATCAGATTTATTGTTACTGGATGAGCCGACCAACCATTTGGATTTGGATGCGGTTATTTGGTTAGAACGTTGGTTAGTGCAATATCAAGGCACTTTGGTATTAATTTCTCACGACCGTGATTTTCTCGATCCGATTGTGACAAAAATCCTCCATATCGAAAATCAGAAGCTCAACGAATACACGGGCGATTATTCTTCCTTTGAAGTGCAACGAGCCACTAAATTGGCACAACAAACAGCGATGTATCGTCAGCAACAACAAAAGATTTCCCATTTACAAAAATATATTGATCGCTTTAAAGCCAAAGCCACCAAAGCTAAACAGGCACAAAGCCGTATGAAAGCATTAGAAAGAATGGAGCGGATTGCGCCTGCTTATGTGGATAATCCTTTTACCTTTGAATTTCGTCCGCCGCAATCTTTGCCAAATCCCTTAGTGATGATTGAGCAGGCGAGTGCAGGTTATGGTTGCGGAGAAAGTGCGGTAGAAATTTTAAGTAAAATTAAACTGAATTTGGTGCCAGGTTCACGGATTGGTTTGCTCGGTAAAAATGGTGCGGGAAAATCAACTTTGATTAAACTTTTAGCAGGAGAACTGACCGCACTTTCAGGCACAGTTCAGTTGGCAAAAGGCGTGCAACTTGGCTATTTTGCCCAACATCAATTAGATACTTTACGCGCAGATGAATCTGCCCTGTGGCATATGCAAAAACTCGCACCAGAACAAACGGAGCAACAAGTTCGCGATTATTTAGGCAGTTTTGCGTTCCACGGCGATAAAGTAAATCAAGCAGTAAAATCTTTTTCTGGAGGAGAAAAAGCCCGCTTGGTGTTGGCTTTGATTGTTTGGCAACGACCGAATTTGCTATTACTTGATGAACCGACTAACCATTTGGATTTAGATATGCGTCAGGCATTAACGGAAGCGTTGGTGGATTACGAAGGTTCTTTGGTGGTGGTGTCGCACGATCGTCATTTATTACGCAATACCGTAGAAGAATTTTACTTAGTTCACGATAAAAAAGTGGAAGAATTTAAAGGCGATTTAGAAGACTATCAAAAATGGCTGAATGAACAAAACAGTACGTCTGAAAATAAAGTTTCAGAAAAAGTGGGCGATAATGAAAATTCGGTTCAAAATCGTAAGGAACAAAAACGCCGTGAAGCAGAGTTACGCCAACAAACTGCACCATTACGTAAAAAAATCACGCAATTAGAAGAAAAAATGAATAAATTTTCTTCTGAGCTTGCGAACATAGAAAATCAACTGGCAGATGCCGAATTATATAATGCCGAAAATAAAGAAAAATTGACCGCACTTTTGGCTCAACAAGTGGATGTGAAGAAAGCATTGGATGATGTGGAAACGGAATGGATGACCGCACAGGAAGAATTGGAAGAAATGCTTCAAGCATAAGGATAGATTATGAATCAAAGCCTTTTTCATCATAGCAAACAACAGGAATATTGCCCTCAATGTGGCGCACCTTTGCAAATTAAACAAGGCAAAAAAGGGCTATTTTTAGGTTGCTCTGCTTATCCTGAATGTGATTATTTGCGTCCTTTACAACGATCGGAGCATAAAGTATTAAAAACACTTGATGAAATTTGCCCGAAGTGCGGTCATTTATTGCAGTTGAAACAAGGCAGTTTTGGGATGTTTATTGGTTGTAGCCAGTATCCTGAATGCGATTTTGTGGTGCGAGAAGAATCTGAATCTGAGGAAAAAATTACTTGTCCTGAATGTAAAACGGGGCATTTGATTTCTCGTCGGGGTCGCCAAGGAAAAATTTTTTACGGCTGTGATAATTTCCCTAAATGTAAATTTTCTTTGCCTACCAAGCCTTATGCCGTGTCTTGCCCAACCTGCCATTTCCCACTTTCTTTGTTAAAAAGTGAAGATGGGGAAAAACAAATTTTCCAGTGTGCAAATAAAACTTGCCGTCATATTTTTGAGCAGTAAAAGTAAAAGAGTGAAATGAATAGAGAACAAATCGCCAAAGCGCTTCGACAAAATCAAGTGGTCGCTTATCCCACTGAAGCTGTGTTTGGCTTGGGCTGTAATCCGCAAAGTGAAAGTGCGGTAAAAAAATTACTTGATTTAAAGCAACGCCCAGTGGAAAAAGGGCTGATTTTAGTGGCACCTAGCTTGGATTTTTTCCGTCCTTTTGTTGATTTTGAGCTGATTAACGATGAACAGCTTTCTCGCCTGCAAGGTAAATATGAACGTCCAACGACTTGGATTGTGCCAGCTAAATCGACAACCTCGCATTTTCTCACAGGCAAATTTGATAGCATCGCAGTACGTTTGTGCGATCATCCTTCTGTGAAAGCCTTATGTGAACTCACGGGTTTTACATTAACTTCAACCAGCGCAAATCTGACAGGAGAGCCACCTTGTCGAACCGCTGATGAAGTGCGGTCACAATTCAGTGTAGATTTTCCAGTATTAGATGAAATTGTGGGAGATGCACGCAATCCATCTGAAATTCGAGACTTACGCACAAATCAACTTTTTAGACAGGGATAATTTATGGATCTTTATGCTGTGTGGGGCAATCCGATTACGCAAAGTAAATCGCCATTAATTCAAAATAAGTTAGCAGCGCAAACCCATCAAACTATGGAATACATCGCAAAATTAGGCAATCTTGATTCTTTTGAACAACAGCTTTTGGCATTTTTTGAGGGTGGTGCAAAAGGTTGCAATATTACTTCGCCTTTTAAAGAACGTGCCTATCAACTGGCAGACGAATATAGCCAACGAGCCAAATTAGCGGAAGCCTGTAATACTCTCAAAAAACTCGATGATGGAAAACTTTATGCGGATAACACTGATGGGATCGGTTTGGTGACGGATTTGGAGCGTTTAAATTGGCTTCATCCAAATCAACGCATATTAATTCTAGGAGCAGGCGGAGCAACAAAAGGCGTATTATTGCCACTTTTGCAAGCTCAACAAAATATTGTGCTTGCCAACCGCACTTTTTCCAAAGCCAAAGAATTAGCTGAAAGATTTCAGCCTTACGGCAATATTCAAGCAGCCTCAATGGATTCTATTCCACTACAAACTTATGATGTAGTGATTAATGCAACTTCCGCTGGATTAAGTGGTGGAACGGCTCCAGTTGATACTGAAATTTTAAAATTGGGCTCAGCTTTTTATGATATGCAATATGCCAAAGGCACAGACACGCCATTTATCGCATTATGCAAAAGTTTGGGTTTAACCAACATTAGCGATGGCTTTGGAATGCTGGTCGCACAAGCTGCACATTCTTTCCATTTATGGCGAGGCGTAATGCCAAATTTTGTAGCGGTTTATAAACAGCTTAAAAAGGCGATGTTATGATTACTCGATGCCCTTGGGTTGGCAAACAACCTATTTATATTGATTATCATGACAAGGAATGGGGAAAGCCTGAATTCGACAGCCAAAAGCTATTTGAAAAAATTTGTTTGGAAGGGCAGCAAGCAGGGCTTTCGTGGATTACGGTTTTGAAAAAACGTGAATCTTACCGTGTAGCTTTTCATCAATTTGATCCGAAAAAAATCGCAAAAATGACCGCACTTGATATTGATGCTTGCATGCAAAATACAGGATTAATTCGCCATCGAGCCAAGTTAGAAGCCATTGTCAAAAATGCGAAAGCTTATTTAGAGATGGAAAAGTGCGGTGAAAATTTCAGTGATTTTGTTTGGTCATTTGTAAATCATAAACCGATTGTTAATGATGTGCCTGATTTGCGAACTGTACCTGCTAAAACAGAAGCATCGAAAGCACTTTCTAAAGCCTTAAAAAAACGTGGTTTCGTCTTTGTTGGCGAAACCACGTGTCATGCTTTTATGCAGTCTATGGGGTTAGTGGACGATCATTTAAATGATTGTCCTTGCAAAACTCGCTAGTGTTTATGTTGATCTCGCTCCCATAAATCGGCGTATTTTACAAAGGTTGAATGCGCCGATAACACCGCTAATAAAAATCCTTGTTTGCCATCTAAAAAACCTGCTTTTAACAAATACATCTTCACAAAACAACCGATCGCGTGGGTGATTCCTTGCCAAAGTGTAGCTTTTTTTCCTTTAGCTTGGCGTTGGTCTGCCCAGGCTTTTGCATAACCTGCGGATTTCACTAGATAATGATGGATGCTTTTATAAGTGAAATGCTCTAAATCCCCTGTTAATTTTTCTACTTTTGTGCCAGCTGGAAATTCCACTTTTTCATGTACAAGTGAGTCGTTATACTGCGCATAGTTTGTGCGATAGAGACGAACCACATAATCGGGATACCAGCCTGAATGGCGAATTTCACGTCCAAAGACTTCACTGACTCGTGGAATTTCATAAACGGTATTTTCTCGATCATTTTTAACCGCACTTAAGATAGCCTGTTTCAGCTTGGGGGTAACGCGTTCGTCTGCATCTAACCAGAGTACATAATCACTGGTTACATATTGTTGGGCTAATTGGCGTTGTTTTCCAAACCCTTGCCAGTCTCTATTTTCATAGAATTTCGCCCCATAACTGAGCGCAATTTCTTTAGTTTTATCTGTGCTGCCAGAATCTAGAATAATAATTTCATCCACCCAATCTTTTACGGTATCTAAGCAATTCGCTAGATCTTGTGCTTCATTTTTTACAATCATTGCAACGCTAATTGTAGGCATATTTTCAATCCTTTTTTTGCTATACTAGCCGAAATTTTTTCAAGTATAACCGAATTTCATTTATGTGGCGTTTTTTTTATACCAGCTTGCTTTTAATTTGCCAGCCGTTGATATTGTGTTTTATTGGCTTGCTCAGTGTTAAATCTCCACGTTATCGCCAGCGTTTGGCTGAACGTTATGGTTTTTATGGTAATGCGCCTTGTCCACCACCACAAGGGATCTTTATCCACGCAGCCTCCGTAGGGGAAGTGATTGCTGCGACACCGCTGGTTCGCCAATTGCAACAAGATTATCCGCATTTATCCATTACTTTTACGACTTTTACGCCCACAGGTTCAGAGCGCGTCAAAGCCACTTTTGGAGACAGCGTTTTTCATTATTATTTACCCCTTGATTTACCTTTTTCGATCCATCGTTTTATTAATTTTGTACAACCTAAATTATGTATCGTGATGGAAACAGAACTTTGGCCTAATCTTATTCATCAATTATTTTTACGCAATATTCCATTTGTTATCGCTAATGCACGTTTATCTGCACGTTCTGCGCATCGTTACGGAAAAATAAAAGCGCGCTTACAAACAATGTGGTCACAAATTAGCTTGATTGCAGCACAGGATAACATTAGTGGAAAACGCTATGCCACTTTGGGCTATCCAAAGGAAAAATTGAATATCACGGGCAATATTAAATATGATCTCAATACGAATGATGAACTATTACGTAAAATTGATTCATTGCGCACCCTTTGGAAGCAAGATCGCCCAATATGGATTGCTGCCAGCACGCATAATGGAGAAGATGAAATCATTTTAAAATCTCACCGCGCTTTGTTAGCAAAATACCCAAATTTATTGTTATTGCTCGTTCCACGCCATCCAGAGCGTTTTAATATGGTGGCTGATTTACTTAAAAAGGAAAAATTTCAATTTATTCGTCGTTCCACAAATGAATTACCAAATGAAAATACCCAAGTGATTTTGGGAGACTGTATGGGCGAACTGATGTTGATGTATGGCATTTCCGATATTGCTTTTGTGGGTGGAAGCCTTGTGAAACACGGGGGGCATAATCCACTGGAACCTCTTGCATTTAAAATGCCTGTAATTACTGGCAAGCATACTTTTAATTTCCCTGAGATATTTCGAATGTTGGTGGAAGTGCAAGGTGTGTTGGAAGTTAATTCAACCGCAGATGCCTTAGAACGTGCAGTAGAAGCCTTATTAAACTCAAAAGAAGCCCGCGAACGTTTAGGCAATGCTGGCTATGAAGTGCTGATGGAAAACCGAGGGGCATTACAGCGTTTGTTAGATTTATTAAAACCTTATTTGGAGCGCAATGTATGACGAGCGTGATTTATCCTGGTACTTTTGATCCGATTACGAACGGTCATTTAGACATTATTGAAAGAAGTGCGGTAATTTTTCCTCGTGTTTTAGTGGCGGTGGCGAATAGCCCAAGTAAAAAGCCACTATTTTCTTTGGAGGAACGCGTGGAGCTTGTTCGTCAATCTGTTGCACATTTATCCAATGTGGAAGTGTTTGGCTTTTCTGATTTGTTGGCCAATGTGATTAAACAGCACAATATTTCTGCCATTATTCGCGGCGTACGCACAACAACAGATTTTGAATATGAACTTCAATTGGCTGCCCTTAATCGTTTACTCACAAAAGGCGTAGATAGTCTGTTTTTCCCACCAGTAGAAAAATGGGCGTTTGTTTCTTCCTCCATTGTGCGTGAAATTTATTTACATGGCGGCGATGTGGCTGAGCTAGTGCCTGTGCCAGTGTTCAATGCGTTAAAAGCACGATGATAAAAATCTTTATCTTTTTAACCGCACTTATCGTTTTATCTGGTTGTGGTTCCGTGGTCAAACTTATCGATCCAACAGAAAAATATACCGCCTATGCAGGGGCGGCTTATGATCTTGAAATGGCCCAACAATGGGGATTGCCAATCTTAGATTTGCCTCTCTCATTTTTATTAGACACTGTATTACTGCCCTATGCGTGGGCTCAATAATTCTTATGAAACTCAATCCTCAACAACAACAAGCCGTTGAATATGTGACAGGCCCTTGTCTTGTGCTTGCTGGCGCAGGCTCTGGCAAAACTCGCGTCATTATTAATAAAATCGCCCATTTAATTGAAAAGTGCGGTTATTCTCCGAAACAAATTGCTGCTGTTACTTTTACGAATAAAGCCGCACGCGAGATGAAAGAGCGTGTGGCTCATTCCATTGGCAAAGAGCAATCTAAAGGCTTGCTTGTTTCCACTTTTCATACGCTCGGTTTTGACATTATTAAGCGTGAATATAAAGCGTTGGGCTTTAAATCAAATATGACCTTGTTTGACGAACAGGATCAATTTGCGTTGTTAAAAGAGCTAACCGCCGATGTGTTAAAAGAAGATAAGGATTTATTGTGTGAGTTAATTTCAGTGATCTCTAACTGGAAGAATGATTTGATTTCGCCAAAACAGGCGTTTGCGTTGGCGCGTGATGCTAAATATCAAACTTTCGCAAAATGTTATGAGCGTTATGCCACACAAATTCGAGCTTACAATGCCCTTGATTTTGATGATTTAATTATGTTGCCGACATTGTTGTTCAAGCAAAATGAAGAAGTGCGGTCAAAATGGCAAGCAAAAATTCGTTATTTGTTGGTGGATGAATATCAAGATACCAATACCAGTCAATATGAACTGATTAAACTTTTAGTGGGGGATCGTGCTTGTTTTACTGTGGTGGGCGATGATGACCAATCTATTTATTCGTGGCGTGGTGCACGACCAGAAAATATGGTGCGTTTACGCGATGATTTCCCTCGTTTGAACGTGATTAAGCTAGAGCAAAATTACCGTTCAACCCAGCGTATTTTACATTGTGCCAATATTTTGATTGATAACAATGACCACGTGTTTGATAAGAAACTTTTTTCAACCATTGGCGAAGGGGAAAAATTGCTTGTTATCGAAGCAAAAAATGAAGAACACGAAGCAGAGCGGATTGTCGCTGAGTTGATCGCCCATCGTTTTAGTCGTAAAACCAAATATAAAGATTATGCGATTTTATATCGAGGCAATCATCAATCCCGATTACTCGAAAAAGTACTGATGCAAAACCGTATTCCTTACAAAATTTCGGGCGGTACTTCTTTTTTCTCTCGTGCAGAAATCAAAGATATGATGGCGTATTTACGCTTGGTGGTGAATCAAGATGATGATGCCGCATTCTTGCGTATTGTGAATACACCGAAACGTGAAATTGGCACCGCGACGTTACAAAAACTTGGAGAGTTGGCTCAAGAAAAACATATCAGTTTGTTTGAGGCTATTTTTGAGTTTGAACTTATTCAACGCATCACGCCAAAAGCCTATGATTCATTGCAAAAATTTGGTCGCTGGATTGTAGAACTTCATGATGAAATTCAACGTTCTGAACCAGAACGCGCGCTACGTTCTATGTTATCTACAATTCATTATGAAGAATATTTGTACGAATACGCAACAAGCCCTAAAGCGGCAGAAATGCAAAGTAAGAATGTCGCCACGTTATTTGACTGGGTTGCGGATATGTTAAAAGGCGATGAAACCAATGAACCAATGAACCTTAATCAAGTGGTAACCCGTCTGACATTACGTGATATGTTGGAGCGAGGCGAAGACGATGATGAGAGCGATCAAGTTCAACTGATGACATTGCACGCCTCTAAAGGATTGGAATTTCCTTATGTTTATTTGATTGGTATGGAAGAGGGCATTTTGCCCCACCAAACTAGCATTGATGAAGACAACGTGGAAGAAGAACGCCGCTTGGCTTATGTGGGTATCACAAGAGCGCAAAAAGAGCTCACTTTTTCCTTGTGTAGAGAACGCCGTCAATATGGAGAATTAATTCATCCAGAACCAAGCAGATTTTTAGCTGAATTACCCAATGACGATGTGTTATGGGAACGCGATAAACCAAAACTCACCACCGAACAAAAACAAGAAAAAACACAAAACCAACTTGATAGATTGAGGGCGATTTTGAAAGGAGGTTAGGAAATCTAGATTGTAATGAAAAGACAGGGGGACAAGTGCGGTCAGGTTTTAAAGTATTTTTGCAAATTGACTTTAAAATTCAATGCTATGAATTTTAATTATCCCCTTAGCTCTTCTACTAAAAAGTCTAAAAACACACGTAGGCGAAGGTTGACTGCTTTATCGCTGTAGTAAACAGCATTGAAGGGGAGCGTTTTATTGGCGGTTTGTTCAGTAAGTAAGGGAATTAATTTTCCTTCAGCGATGTCATTGTCTACCAAAAAATCTGATAAGCAAGCAATACCACAGCCTGAAAGACACAATGACCGTAAAATTTCACCGCTGCTGGCGGTAAAGTACGGTGAGATTTTATAGGGATTTCCTTGAGCATCTAAAACTTCCCATGTATTTAGTGAACTGGGCTCAGTGAAGCCTAAACATTGATGGTTGGCAAGAGCTTCAGTTGATTGTGGCGTGCCGTGTTTTGCCAAGTAGTCTGGACTGGCGATTACGCGGAAGTGGCTATCAAATAGATGACGAGCACGCAGCCCAGAATCATCCAATTCTCCAGCTCGTAAGGCAATATCGACTTTGCGTTCTATCAGATTGATATAGCCTTCAGAAGAAACTAACGAAAGTTGGATATGCGGATAGCGTTCGTTGAATTTTGCTGCCAGTGGCACTAGCAGATGTAACACCATCGGCATGGCTGAATCTACGCGTAGTATGCCTTGTGGGACTTCGTGCACTGCCAACATTTCAGCTTCAGCTGCAGCCATATCTTGCAGAATTTTCTGTACGCGACGAAAATATTGTAAGCCTTCTTCTGTTAGTCTAAGCTGTCTAGTAGTGCGGTTGATTAGGTTCACACCCAATTTTTCTTCTAGCCTTTTCACCACACGACTTACCGCAGAATTTGCCATTGATAGCTGCTTGGCTGCACGGCTGAAACTGCCATTTTCGACTACTTGCACAAATACCGTTAATTCTTCAGAAGTTGTTTTCATTTTATTATTCCGTTTAGCGCAAAAGAGTTTTTTTATTTTTGCACTTTTAAAGTATAAAGTAAAACAGCATAATGAAATCCCTTTTTTAATTATTTATTTTAGGAGCAAAAAGATGAATATTTTATTATTAGACGGCGGTAAGGCGTTTGGTCATTCTCACGGCGAGTTGAACCATTCGCTTCACAAAAAAGCGAAAGAAGTTTTGACCGCACTTGGACACAATGTCAAAGAAACTGTAATTGATGCTGGTTATGACGTTGAAGCTGAAATCGAAAAATTCTTGTGGATGGATACCGTGATTTGGCAAATGCCGAGCTGGTGGATGCATGAGCCTTGGACAGTGAAAAAATACATAGACGAAGTATTAACCAGTGGGTACGGCAAGTTATATCACAGTGATGGCAGACACAGCGTTAATCCAACCGAGGGCTATGGCACAGGCGGCTTGTTGCAAGGCAAAAAACACATGCTTTCACTGACTTGGAATGCACCGATTGAAGCCTTTACCCGCGAAAGCTATTTCTTTGAAGGCAAAGGCGTAGATGTTTTGTATATGCATTTCCACAAACTCAACGAGTTCATCGGTTTGACTCGCCTGCCGACATTCTTATGTAACGATGTGGTTAAAAATCCGCAAGTAGAACAATACTTAGTCGATTACCAAGCACACTTGGAAAAAGTGTTTGGTTAATAAAAAAATCCATCTTCAATACGAAGATGGATTTTTTGTTTATTTCGTTAAGATTCGTTCAGAATCTACCAAGTTTTTTGGGCAGCCAAGGCTTACAAAGCCAATGCTTGGGGTTGAATTTTGCATAAAAATAACCGTTTTTCGCTCTATAAAATTTCAAACGCAAGATTCTACTCAATTTTCGCAAGAAAGGCGATAAATTAAAGGCTTGGAAGGGTAAAGATTTTAAGCTAAGTGATGTAGAATAGACGAGTATGTCTGACTTATTTTTATCATTATGGAAAATTCATCTTTACTTTTAACCGCACTTTTCAATCCTGATCACTTAATTATTTTTAGCAAAATGCTATTAGCGATGGTGCTTGGCAGTGTTATTGGCTTAGAACGTGAACTTAAACGTAAGCCTGTGGGTGTAAAAACTTGTGCCATTATTGCCGTTACCACTTGTGTGCTGACCATTGTTTCAATTCAAGCCGCAGAGCATTATGCACAAGTTTCAGAAAATATTCGTACGGATCCGATGCGTCTTGCAGCTCAAGTGATTAGTGGCATCGGTTTTTTAGGTGCAGGTGTGATTTTGCATAAGAAAAATGATGCGATTTCAGGTTTAACCACTGCGGCGATTATTTGGGCTTCTGCGGGGATCGGTATTGCTGCTGGGGCAGGTTTCGTGTTTGATGCGGTCATCGCCACTGTGATGATTTTGGTGTCTATTCGATTAAGTCCCTTGGTTCAACGTTGGGTTCATCGTAAATCACAACGTCGTCGGACGAAATTCAATATTCTTGTCAATGATGCGGAAAGCATAGGGAAAGTTACCCAATTGTTAGTAAACAATCAGTATCGTATTGAACATATACAAGTCAAAGATCAAAGTAGTGGAGAAGTGCGGTTACAAATTCGTTGCTTTTCCATTGATTCCACAATGTTGAAAGATGCGTATGCTTTACTTAAAGCAGAAGATGGCGTAATAAGTGTTGAAGTAGATAACTAGAAAAAGAGTGATTAAATTAAATTTTCTTTTAAATTAACCACACTTTTTTATTTTTTATTTAATTTCTTTCACAAAAGATCAATTTTCATTAAAAATACTTGATTTTGCTAACGCTATCTTGTAATTAATAATTCCATTCAAATACAACAAACTAAGGAAACAACAATGAAAAATGTAGGTTTTATCGGCTGGCGCGGAATGGTGGGTTCCGTATTAATGGATCGTATGTCGCAGGAAAATGATTTTGCAAATCTTAATCCGGTATTTTTTACAACTTCACAAGCAGGTCAAAAAGCACCTGTATTTGGTGGCAAGGATGCAGGCGACCTGAAAAGTGCATTCGATATTGAAGAACTCAAAAAATTAGACATTATCGTGACTTGCCAAGGTGGCGATTACACCAATGAAGTCTATCCAAAATTAAAAGCAACAGGCTGGGATGGTTATTGGGTTGATGCCGCTTCTGCGTTGCGTATGAAAGATGATGCAATTATTGTGCTTGATCCTGTGAATCAAAACGTGATTTCTGAAGGTTTGAAAAAAGGCATTAAAACTTTCGTGGGCGGTAACTGTACCGTAAGCTTAATGCTTATGGCTATCGGCGGTCTATTTGAAAAAGATTTGGTGGAATGGATTTCTGTGGCAACTTATCAAGCGGCTTCCGGTGCTGGAGCAAAAAATATGCGTGAATTACTTTCACAAATGGGTTTATTAGAACAAGCGGTTTCAAGTGAATTAAAAGACCCTGCTTCATCTATTTTAGATATTGAACGTAAAGTGACTGCAGAAATGCGTGCTGATAACTTCCCAACGGATAACTTTGGCGCGGCATTGGGCGGTAGCTTAATCCCTTGGATTGACAAACTTCTCCCTGAAACAGGACAAACTAAAGAAGAATGGAAAGGTTATGCAGAAACCAACAAAATTTTAGGTTTAAGCGACAATCCAATTCCTGTTGATGGTTTATGTGTGCGTATCGGTGCATTACGTTGCCACAGCCAAGCGTTTGCCATCAAACTGAAAAAAGACTTACCATTAGAAGAAATCGAACAAATTATTGCATCACATAATGAATGGGTAAAAGTAATTCCAAACGACAAAGAAATCACATTGCGTGAATTAACGCCAGCGAAAGTAACAGGTACATTAAGTGTGCCAGTGGGGCGTTTACGTAAATTGGCTATGGGCCCTGAATATTTGGCAGCTTTTACCGTGGGCGACCAATTATTATGGGGTGCAGCAGAGCCAGTTCGCCGTATTTTAAAACAATTAGTGGCATAAATTTTACTTTCACTACAAAGGGCGTATTTACTACGCCCTTTTCATTAGAAAATTATGATCAGAGAACCTCATTTTCATCAATTTGCTCTTGCAGAATTATTGCCTTTTTTTGAGCAATTTCCTACCCAATATCTTTCTGGTAAACGAAATATAAAATTAGCTTATCGTCATTTGATTCAACCTGAAAGTGCGGTCAGAAAATTGATGATTTTAGTAAATGGTCGAGCAGAAAATATGCTGAAATGGTCAGAGCTCGCTTATGATTTTTATCATCAAGGTTATGATGTATTGCTATTTGATCATCGCGGTCAAGGCTATTCACAGCGTATTATTCCTCAAAAAGGGCATTTAGACGAATTTCGTTTCTATGTCGATGATATGGCAAAAATCATTGAAAAAGCGACCGCACTTTATGCTTATCAAGCGCAATATATTCTCGCACATTCCCTCGGCGCTTTGATTTCCACCTATTATCTAGCAAATTATGATCATCACATTAATAAAGCGGTACTTTCTTCGCCTTTTTACGGTATTCTTTTAAAACATCCAATTAGAGATGAACTGATTATTACCCTAATGAATATTTTAGGACAAGGCGAGCGTTATGTTTTTGGTAAAGGGCCTTATCAACAAGCCCACTTGGAATACAATGAATTAACTTTCTGTAAAACCAGAATGAAATGGATGAATCGTGTAAATCGTAAAAATCCAGCAATTAATCTTGGCGGGCCAACATTCCGTTGGGTACATTTATGTTTGAACGCAATTAAACGCTTGCCGAAAGTTATTCCTAAGATTGAAATTCCAATCCTAATTTTACAAGCCGAAAAAGAAAAAATAGTAGATAACAACAATCTTGAAAAATTAACCGCACTTTTTCCGAATGCTCAATGTAAAGTTGTATTGAACGCTAAACATGAGGTGTTATTTGAAAAAGATAATGTTCGAAGAAATGTACTTAAAAGTGTTAATCATTTTCTAAATGTGCAAAGTTGATACTAATCGTTATTTATTGATTTATATAATGTTTTTCTTCAGCTTATAACATTTTTTCTTGAGAAATATCATAGTTTTTGATGTACAAAACCTCTACAATCAACCCTAACTCTAAGTAGTTAGGGTTGTTTTTTATTATTTTATTGGAGTGGCTATGTCAAAAATGAAAAAAATAGTAACCGCACTTTGTTTAGTCGGTGTCGGGGTGGGAGCATTATGGGGTTCTCAGTGGATAATGCACAAAACGAGTACACCAGAGTTTTGTGCTAGTTGTCATTCAATGAGTTATCCACAACAGGAGTGGGAAGGTTCTAGCCATTTTGCTAATGCAAAAGGGGTTAGAGCACAATGTTCAGATTGTCATATTCCAAAAGAAGGTTGGCATTATGTCAAGGCTAAATTTATTGCTTTAAAAGACTTGTGGTATGAAGCACAAGGTAAGATTGAGAATAAAGAAAAATATGAAGCTCATCGTGCAGAAATGGCACAACGAGTGTGGAAGGATATGAAAGCCAATGATTCAGAAACCTGTCGTAGCTGTCACAGTTTTGATGCAATGGAGCTTTCAAAACAAACTAAATTAGCAAAACAAACTCATACGGAGGCGCAAACAAACGGTCAAACTTGTATTGATTGTCATAAGGGCATTGTTCACTTCCTACCTGAAGTGCATGGCGATCAAAATACACAAAAATCCTCTGCAGTACAAGGTGGTACTCTCTCTGATGGCTCAGCTATTTTTGCCACTGAAATGGTGAAAGCGACCAATGATAAAGGAAATGAGGTTCGCTTAATGCCTTATGCTGAATTAATGCAATGGAAAGTGGATGGTAATCAAATTCAAGGTACTTTACATGGCTGGCAACAAGTGGGGGCTGAAGCAGTTGTGTATCAAGAATTAGGTAAACGTATCACGCTTGCTTTAATGGACGAAGATGCACGTAATCATGTTCAAGTATTAAAAACAGTTCATGATGCAGTAACAGATTCTGATTGGAAAGAAATCAGTGTTACGGTGAATGTAGCTAAAGAAAAAATGACATCAGATTTGACCGCACTTAATCAATACGGTAATCAGTTAAACCAAACTCAATGTAGTGGATGTCATTCTGCGATTGGTTCTGACCACTATACAGCTAACCAATGGATTGGTGTGGTGAACTCAATGAAAAATCGCACATCATTAAATAAAGATGAAGTTCGTGCATTAACTATTTATTTACAACGCAATGCCAAAGATATGGCAAAACAATAATGAATTAACTATCTAAAACGAGGCTGAAATGAAAAAGAATAACGTAAATGAACAACGTCGTGATTTTCTGAAAAAAACATCTTTAGGCGTGGCTGGTAGTGCCCTTTCTGGTGGTATGGTGGGCGTTGTATCAAAAAGTGCGGTCGCAAAAGAAGCTGAAATGAAAACGGTAGTGACTGCCGCTCACTGGGGATCTCTTGGGGTTGTTGTACAAGATGGTAAGGTCGTGAAATCTGGTCCTGCTATTGAGCCTGCAGTGCCGAACGAATTGCAAACAGTTGTTGCCGATCAATTGTATAGCGAAGCTCGCGTGAAATATCCAATGGTGCGTAAAGGCTTTTTAGCTAATCCAGGAAAAAGCGATACTACAATGCGTGGTCGTGATGAATGGGTGCGCATTTCTTGGGATGAAGCGTTAGATTTAGTACACAATCAGCTTAAACGTGTGCGTGACGAACATGGTCCAACAGGCATTTTTGCTGGTTCTTATGGTTGGTTTAGTTGCGGTTCATTACATGCTTCTCGTACGTTATTACAGCGTTATATGAACGCTACAGGTGGTTTTGTGGGACACAAAGGGGATTACTCTACGGGTGCTGCACAAGTAATTATGCCACATGTATTAGGCACGATTGAGGTGTACGAACAACAAACCAGCTGGGAATCCATATTAGAAAGTAGTGATATTATTGTGCTTTGGTCTGCAAATCCACTCACAACAATGCGTATTGCTTGGATGTCCACTGACCAAAAAGGGATTGAATATTTCAAGAAATTCCAAGCGAGTGGTAAACGTATTATTTGTATCGACCCACAAAAAAGTGAAACTTGCCAAATGTTGAATGCAGAATGGATTCCAGTGAATACAGCAACGGACGTACCATTAATGCTTGGTATTGCGCATACTTTAGTTGAGCAAGGCAAGCACGATAAAGATTTCTTGAAAAAATATACGTCAGGTTACGCTAAATTCGAAGAATATTTATTAGGTAAAACTGATGGACAGCCAAAAACAGCGGAATGGGCGGCTAAAATTTGTGGTGTGCCAGCAGAAACCATTAAGCAACTTGCAGCTGATTTCTCCAGTAAACGTACCATGTTAATGGGTGGCTGGGGGATGCAACGCCAACGCCATGGTGAACAAACCCACTGGATGTTAGTAACCCTTGCATCTATGTTAGGACAAATTGGGTTACCGGGTGGCGGTTTTGGCTTGAGTTATCATTATTCAAATGGTGGGGTACCAACGGCGACAGGCGGTATTATTGGCTCAATTACAGCAAGTCCATCAGGTAAAGCGGGCGCAAAAACATGGTTGGATAATACGTCTAAATCTGCGTTCCCATTAGCGCGTATTGCTGATGTGTTGCTTAATCCTGGCAAAAAAATTCACTATAACGGTACTGAAATTACTTACCCTAACATCAAAGCGGTGTATTGGGCAGGCGGTAACCCATTTGTTCACCATCAAGATACCAATACCTTAGTGAAAGCCTTCCAACAACCTGATGTAGTGATTGTGAATGAAGTAAACTGGACGCCAACTGCGCGCATGGCAGATATTGTCTTGCCAGCAACTACCAGTTATGAACGTAATGACTTAACCATGGCTGGCGACTACTCCATGATGAGTGTTTACCCGATGAAACAAGTGGTTCCACCACAATTTGAGGCGAAAAATGACTACGATATTTTCGTTGAGCTTGCTAAACGTGCCGGAGTGGAAGAACAATACACTGAAGGTAAAACTGAAATGGAGTGGCTGGAAGAATTCTATAATGCAGCCTTTAGTGCCGCACGTGCAAACCGTGTAGCAATGCCACGTTTTGACAAATTCTGGGCAGAAAATAAACCATTAAGTTTTGAGGCGGGTGAAGCTGCGAAGAAATGGGTGCGTTATGGTGAATTCCGTGAAGATCCATTGCTCAATCCTCTCGGCACGCCATCAGGTAAAATTGAAATTTTCTCTGATGTTGTTGAGAAAATGAATTATAACGATTGTAAGGGGCATCCTAGTTGGATGGAGCCTGAAGAGTTTGCGGGTAATGTGACGGAAGAATATCCGTTAGCTTTAGTGACGCCACATCCTTATTATCGCTTACATAGCCAATTAGCGCATACTTCATTACGTCAAAAATATGCGGTAAATGATCGTGAGCCAGTGATGATTCACCCTGAAGATGCGGCTGCTCGTGGTATTAAAAACGGTGATATTGTTCGCATTCATAGCAAACGCGGTCAAGTGCTTGCAGGTGCAGTTGTAACAGAAAATATCATCAAAGGTACTGTCGCTCTCCATGAAGGCGCATGGTATGACCCAATGTACTTAGGTGAAAGTGAAAAACCATTATGTAAAAATGGTTGTGCAAATGTGTTAACTCGAGATGAAGGTACATCTAAATTGGCACAAGGCAATTCACCAAATACTTGTATCGTTCAGATTGAGAAATTTACAGGTGTAGCACCAGAAGTTACGGTATTTAAACAACCTAAACAGGTGGCGTAAAACTATTAAAAATATAACCGCACTTCAAAAAGTGCGGTTCTTTTTTTAATAATAGAACGAAGGGACCATTAACAACACTAAATTCTAAACATGAGATGTTATTTGAGCAAGATGAATTAAGATGGGAAACAATATCTAAGATTTTAGTATTTTTGAATAATGAGTAGATTTTTATTCAATAATATATTTAATGTGTAGATAAAATATTCAAACAGGTGTGTTTTTCAAAAAATGGTTTGACATATTTTCTAAAAAACGTATTATACGGCTCACACTGATTGTGGTGAGATGGCCGAGCAGGCTGAAGGCGCTCCCCTGCTAAGGGAGTATGGGGTTAAAAAGCTCCATCGAGGGTTCGAATCCCTCTCTCACCGCCATTGTTTGTTTTATTTATTCTGCACCCGTAGCTCAGCTGGATAGAGTACTCGGCTACGAACCGAGCGGTCAGAGGTTCGAATCCTCTCGGGTGCGCCATTTTTAAAACGGCTCTATCTTATTAAAGTGGTTATGAATAATTAAAGCATCATCTACGCACCCGTAGCTCAGCTGGATAGAGTACTCGGCTACGAACCGAGCGGTCAAAGGTTCGAATCCTTTCGGGTGCGCCATTCCTACATTGTTACTTTCATTAAAATATTCTTTACTATTCAACATATTTATTATATTTCTTTCTTGTATCTATTTATTTTTAATTATTTAAAATATGAAAAAACAATCTTTACCAACTAAATTTAGTCCATTTGCTTGGGGTCTTGCTACCTTTTGTTCGCCTATATTATTGTGTCCAATGGCATTATTAATTTCTACAGCATTTAGTAAAAATCCCTATCTATCAAGCTGGCAAATCAATTTATTTTCAACGCTTTTTTGGGTTTATCCCTTTATTCTAGCTGTTACAGCTAGAATGCTATACCGTCTTCATCAACATAAACCTAAACTAGCAAATAAATTATTAACATTAAGTGCGGTCATTTTTTATGTGATTTTAATTACGATTTGTAAAATTGGTTTATAAAAAAATCCTACGATAATACGTAGGATTTTTTATGCTATTTTATTTTTTCTTTATTGGTCGTTGCCAACCTTGAATATGTCGTTGAGCAACTCTTGTAATCACTAATTCATTTTCGCCAACATCACGTGTAATTGTAGTCCCAGCACCAATAGTTGCGCCATTTGCGACTTTCACTGGCGCAACTAATTGTGTATCAGATCCCACAAACACATCATCACCGATGATCGTTTTAAATTTATTTGCACCATCGTAGTTGCAGGTGATGACACCCGCTCCAATATTACAATTTGAGCCAATTTCTGAATCGCCAACATAAGTTAGATGATTTACTTTAGAACCTTTACCAACGGTAGATTTTTTAATTTCTACAAAGTTACCGACATGCGTTTCAGCTGCGAGTTCTGCACCTGGGCGTAAACGAGAAAATGGACCAATTGCGGCTTTTTCTCCTACTATAGAATCCTCTAGCACTGAATAGGGTTTTATTTCTACATCATTGCCAATAACAACATTTTTCAATACGCAACCTGCGCCAATTTTTACGCGATCACCGAGTTTAACATTACCTTCGATAATAACATTAACATCGATTTCCACATCTTTTCCATGCTCTAATGTTCCACGTAGGTCAAAACGAGCTGGATCGTAGATCATTACGCCTTCAAGTAATAATTTGGAGGCTTGTTTATTTTGGAGATAACGTTCAAGTGCGGCTAATTGTAAGCGATTATTTGCGCCTTCAACTTCCATGACATCTGTTGCTTGTACAGCAACAACTTGGCAATTATCTTGGTTTGCGAGAGCAATAAGATCTGTTAAGTAATATTCGCCTTGAGCATTATTATTGCCTACACGAGCTAGCCATTTTTTGAAACTTGCACCATCAGATACCATAACGCCAGTATTTACTTCTTTAATATTTAGTTGATCTGCATTTGCATCTTTTTGTTCTACAATGGCTACAACGTTCCCATTTTCACGGATAATTCGTCCATAGCCTGTTGGGTTATCTAAATTTACGGTAAGCAATGCAATGCCATTTTCTGGTTTCGCGTCAATTAATTTTTCTAATGTTTCTTTCGTTATTAATGGTGCATCGCCGTAAAGTACAACAATATTTTCGTTATCTTTAAAGAAAGGTGCCGCTTGTTGAACTGCATGTGCTGTGCCAAGTTGTTCTGTTTGTAATACCCAATTTACTTGTTCATTTGCAAGATGGGTACGCATTACGTCCCCACCGTGACCATAGATTAAATGAATATTTTCTGCGCCTAATTGATGGGCAGTATCAATCACGTGTTTTACCATTGGTTTACCAGCGATTGTATGTAGCACTTTGGGTAAATCGGAATACATACGAGTACCTTTTCCAGCTGCTAAAATTACTGCACTTAATGCTTTTTTTGTCATAAATTTTCTCTTTATTCATCAATAAAAACGGGTAATATTCTATCTTAGAAAGATAGCAAATGGTAAGTTTTTAAGTAAAAGCTATAACAAACTTTTATATAAGAAAAAACCGATGGTTTCCCATCGGTTTTTTGAATTTTAAAGTGGTTAAAATAGAATTATTTAACTTCTACTTCTGCACCCGCTTCTTCTAATTCTTTCTTAAGTGCTTCAGCTTCTTCTTTAGAAACGCCTTCTTTTAAGTTAGCTGGAGCAGATTCAACTAAATCTTTAGCTTCTTTTAAGCCTAAACCAGTTGCACCACGTACTGCTTTAATTACTGCTACTTTGTTCGCACCTGCAGATTTAAGTACAACGTCGAATTCAGTTTTTTCTTCTGCTGCCGCTGCGCCGCCTGCTGCTGGAGCTGCTGCTACTGCTGCCGCTGCTGAAACACCGAATTTTTCTTCCATCGCTGCGATTAATTCAACGATTTCAGTTACAGTTTTTGAAGCAATCGCTTCAATGATTTGTTCGTTAGTTAATGACATAACAATCAATTCCTAAAATAAATAAAGTTAGATGAAGTAAGAAACGCTTAATGATTAAGCTGCTTCTTGTAATTTGTCGCATAATGCCGCGAAGGTGCGAGCAAGTTTGCCTGCTGCAGCTTCTTTCATTGTGCCCATTAAACGTGCAATCGCTTCTTCGTAAGTTGGTAATGTTGCCAAGAATTCAACATCTTGGATTTTACCCTCAAAGGCTGCACCTTTAATTTCAAACTTATCGTTTGCTTTAGCAAACTCTTTGAACAAACGAGCAGCTGCGCCCGGGTGTTCGTTAGAGAACGCGATAAGTGTTGGACCTACAAACGTATCTTTTAAGCATTCGTAATCTGTGCCTTCAACTGCGCGACGTAATAAAGTATTACGAACTACACGCATTGTAACGCCAGCTTCACGTGCTGATTTACGTAATTCAGTCATTTTCTCAACAGTTACACCGCGAGAATCCGCGATTACTGCTGAAAGTGCACCTTTGGCTGCTTCATTTACTTCAGCAACAATTGCTTGTTTGTCTTGAAGATTTAATGCCATTGGCTTTTAGCTCCTGAATACACTCCGATTACTCGGAATTAATTTACCTAATCCTAAGATTAGGATGACTTCGGCGCCCAGAAGCAAGAAAAATTCTTATTCTGTTCACCATCTACGTAGGATAATTAAGATTACTCCCCTACGGTCTTGGATGGGGCTTGAATAGGTCAAGCACCAACCAGAAATTTGTTAGATTGACTAACACAGGCGCAGGATTATAGAGAAAAGCTATGTTCTTGTAAAGAATATTGTTGGAAAAGAGCCAAATTCCTATGATAGCTTCTCTACTAATTCCACTGCAGCCCCAATATAAGTAGCGGGTGTTAATTTTTGTAAACGTAATTTTTCTTCTTGTGGAATATCCAACTTATCAATAAATTCACGCATAGCCTGTTCTGTCACTCGTTTACCTCGCGTTAATTCTTTTAATTTTTCGTAAGGTTTTTCTATTCCATAGCGGCGCATTACGGTTTGAATTGGTTCAGCCAAAACTTCCCAGTTTTGATTGAGTTCTTCTAATAAGTGCGGTTGATTTACTTCAAGTTTACTCATGCCTTTGCGAGTTGAAGCATAAGCGATCAAACAATAACCTAATCCTACGCCTAAATTACGTAATACGGTTGAATCCGTTAAGTCACGCTGCCAGCGAGAAATTGGTAACTTTTGACCTAAGTGGGTCATCACTGCATTCGCTAAGTCTAGATTGCCCTCTGAGTTTTCAAAATCAATTGGATTGACTTTATGTGGCATGGTAGAGGAACCAATTTCGCCTGCAATCGTTCGTTGTTTAAAGTGATTTAATGCAATGTATCCCCATAAATCACGATCAAAATCAATGATAATGGTATTAAAGCGTACTACAGCATCAAAAAATTCAGCGATGTAATCGTGCGGCTCAATTTGTGTGGTATAAGGATTCCATTGAATACCTAATGAAGTGACAAATTCTTCGCTGAATTTATGCCAATCAATATTAGGATATGCCGATAAATGCGCATTGTAGTTACCTACTGCACCATTGATTTTACCTAAGATTTCCGCATTTTGGAGTTGTTTAAATTGACGTTTTAGGCGGTAAACGACATTTGCCATTTCTTTGCCCACGGTGCTTGGTGAAGCTGGCTGGCCATGTGTGCGAGAAAGTAATGGAATCGTTTTATATTCTTCTGCAAGACGAGTAATTTCATCAATCAGTTTTTGCCATTCAGGTAAAATCACTTCGTCACGAGCGGTGCTTAACATTAATGCGTGAGAGAGATTGTTAATGTCTTCTGAGGTGCAAGCGAAGTGAATGAATTCGGACACGTTCACTAGTTCCACTTCGTTTTGAATTTTCTCTTTCAGAAAATACTCAACGGCTTTCACATCGTGATTAGTTGTGCGTTCAATTTCTTTAATATGTGCAGCATCGGCCTCATTAAAATTAGCCACAACTCCATCTAAAAAAGCATTTGCTTGCGTAGAAAATGGCGGTACTTCGGTAATGTCTGCCGTTGAAGCTAATTTCTGTAACCAACGAACTTCCACAGCTACACGGAATTTCATTAACCCGAATTCGCTAAAAATAGCACGTAATGGCGTTACTTTATCTTGATAACGACCATCAAGAGGGGAAAGTGCGGTCAGTGTAGAGAGTTGCATAAATGTTTACTCCAGAATTGTATTAATAAATAGAAGAATAAATCTGTTTTGCGGTGGCAAGTAATTTTCTGCGGAAAAATAAAATTTGCCATTTTGTTCCGCCCATTTGTTTCCACAGCACGGCAGAGCGAATGCCTGCAAGTAAAACTGCACGGATTTTATTTTGCACGAGTTCTTGTCGCAAATAATCAGGCGAGCCTAGTATGTGAATTTTTTTGCCCAATGGGCTAATAATATCGCTGTAAATGTTTGCCATAATAGATAGCATTGTTTCACTATCACGAGCGTAATGAATTTCCTGTTCTTTTAGGCGAGAAATTCGATTGCCTAATGTTTGTTTGGCATCGGGATTTTTCGATAATTTTCCTTCTAATGCTAAAAGGCTTAGCCAATAGCGAGTTAAATTTTGATCGCCTTGCGCGTTGAGCTGATGAATTAAGGTTTCTAGACCTAATTTTAAATGACGAACTTCGCCACCAAAAACATCTTCAATTCGTTGAGGCTGAGTAATGAAAAGGCTATTAAGTGCGGTTAAAAATGTATCTGAATCTGCTCGACTTTCTGTTGCAAGTTGATGAACCAATTTTGCTGATTGGCACACGCCAGCAAGGGCAAGAACAATATCGTGGTAGTTTTTCATTAGTAAATATTAGGAAAACGTTTCCGTTAAATATAGCATTTTTAACCTAGCTTTTGAACTCGAACATTAAAAAAGCCTAGAGTTTCTGATATGATGTGCGAACAGTTTTAAGGTATTAAGGATTGATTATGGCAAAACCAATTGTTTTTAGTGGCGTGCAGCCTTCTGGTGAATTAACTATCGGAAATTATTTGGGTGCGTTGCGTAACTGGGTGAAAATGCAAGAGGATTATGAATGTATTTTCTGCGTAGTTGATTTACATGCGATCACTGTGCGTCAAGATCCTGTTGCCCTTCGTAAAGCAACGCTTGATGTGCTTGCACTTTATTTAGCGTGCGGAATTGATCCAAATAAAAGTACTATTTTTGTTCAATCTCACGTTCCAGAACACACGCAATTAAGCTGGGTGTTAAACTGTTACACCTATTTCGGTGAAATGAGCCGAATGACGCAATTCAAAGATAAATCAGCGCGTTATGCAGAAAATATTAACGTGGGTTTGTTTGATTATCCTGTGTTAATGGCGGCGGATATTTTACTTTATCAAGCAAAAAGCGTGCCTGTTGGTGATGACCAAAAACAACACTTAGAAATTACGCGTGATATTGCAAACCGCTTTAATGCGCTTTATGGCAATATTTTCACTATTCCTGAAATTTTCATTGGAAAAGCAGGTGCGCGTATTATGTCATTGCAAGATCCTGAAAAGAAAATGTCAAAATCAGATGATAACCGCAACAACGTGGTGACACTTTTGGAAGATCCAAAATCTGTGGCGAAAAAAATTAAACGTGCCGTAACGGATTCAGATGAGCCGCCTGTTGTTCGTTATGATGTGCAAAATAAAGCGGGGGTATCTAATCTTTTAGATATTCTTTCTGCGGTTACAGATAAGCCAATAGCTGATCTTGAAAAAGAATTTGAAGGTAAAATGTACGGACATTTAAAAACTGCAGTAGCGGATGAAGTCTCAACCTTACTTACTGGTTTACAAGATCGTTTCCATCGATATCGTAATGATGAAACTTTATTAGATAATATCTTACGACAAGGTGCGGAAAAAGCTCGTGCAAAAGCACAAGAAACCTTGGCGAAAGTGTATGAAGCAGTGGGTTTTGTCGCTGCAAAATAATCTGAATAAAAGGATAATATTATGGCAATTCAAACTGAAAAACCGATTGAATGTATAGGTTGTAACACATTTGATATGAAATCACTTTTCGATAATCGTGATTGTAGTCAGGTTATTGAATATATTTATGACAGTGAAGAACAAGCGCAAGAAGCACTCGCATTTTTTACTCAGAAAGCGCGTGATGTAGAAAGTGAACCTTGTGAAATTCAATCTGAAATTACAAAAGTGGATGATGGTTATTTATTAAAGGCAGATTTCACTTTCTGTTGCCAAGCTGAATTGGTGATTTTTCAAATGCGTATTGCGTAAGAAAAACAGCTGAAAAATAAGCCGCACTTTTGCGGCTTATTTTGTGATTAGTGTTCTACAAAGCTTAAGGCGGTTTCAATTACTTCAACTCCCGCACCTTGTTTAAACGCATTTTCACTTAAATAGCGTCGCCATTGACGAGCACCTTTGCAATTTTGGAATGCGCCTAACATATGGCGGACGATATGATTAAGGTGTATTCCTTGATTAAGTTGTTGTTCAATATAAGGAAGCATTGATTGTACCGCTTCATGAGCGGTAACAATTGGTGCGTTAGGATCAAATAAGGCTTGGTCAATTTGCCCAAGTAAACTTGGATTTTGATAGGCCTCTCGCCCAACCATCACGCCGTCCACATATTGCAAATGTTGTTTCATTTCTTCAATGGTTTTTATGCCGCCATTAATTGCGATAGTTAGATGTGGAAAATCACGTTTTAGTTGATACACTCGAGCATAATCTAATGGCGGAATTTCTCGATTTTCTTTGGCACTTAACCCAGAAAGCCAAGCTTTTCGTGCGTGGATAATAAACTCTTGACAACCTTTTCCTTGAACCTTCTCAATAAAATCACATAAAAATTCATAGCTGTCTAATTCATCAATACCAGTACGTGTTTTCACCGTGACTGGAATTTTGACCGCACTTTGCATTTGTTCTACACAGTCGGCCACCAAATCTGCTTTCGCCATTAAGCAAGCGCCAAACATTCCATTTTGTACGCGATCAGAAGGGCATCCTACATTAAGATTAATTTCGTGATAACCTCGTTCCTCAGCAAGTTTTGCACAATATTTGAGTTGTTCAGGATCACTTCCTCCCAGCTGTAACGCAACGGGATTTTCTTGTAAATCAAAATCCAAGTGATCGTATTTGGCATGGATAATCGCAGGCGCAGTGACCATTTCAGTGTAAAGTAACGCATGCTTTGAAAATTGGCGATGAAAATAACGACAATGGCGTGTTGTCCAATCTAACATTGGCGCAACAGAAAAACGGCCGCGGTAAAAGTGCGGTAGATTTTGAGGCATTTTTATTTCTCTTGTTCGGTTTTGCTGCATAATTCTTCGGCTTGACGAGCTTGCATTTGCTGGCGAAAACGGCCTGCAGCAAAGTGGTAAAATGGTTTAGGACTAAATTGGCGCGAGATTATGGATGCAATAATGCTGGAAATCAAGAACCAAATGAGAACGAGTTGCGCGCCTGTCATTTCCACTCCAACAGTGCGGCAAGCACTAAACCCAATAATAAAACAATATAAATAGGATGTTGGCGAACCCAGCCACGCCATTTTTCAGGTGATAATCCTGCGATACCTTTTGCTAATAATCGTCCAAATATACCACCTAGAATACCACAAACCACCCCACAAATTGCAAGCCAAAGATAGAGATAAGAAACCGATGTTGCCCCTTGATAACGTGGAAAATAAGGGCTGTTTCCTTGAATCGCGACAAGAATAAAACCAGCAGCTAATACGCCCAACTGATGCACCGATAAGCATAGCCAAAAAGGTAAGAGGAATTTTCCAAATAGTTTGGCTGAATTCAACTAATTTGGTTTTATAGCTACTATGAGGAAGATTAATTGATGCAATCACTTGCGGAATACCACTTCCTCCAACATAGGGAGTATATTTTTTCGCAAACCAAGTCAGGCAAGCCATGCCTAGGGGTAACACAAACCAAACTGCAATAAGATATTTAGATGACCAGTGAGCGTTTAGTTCTAGACCAAGATCGGATAATTTAGCAAAGCCAAATGAAAAGAGTGAGACAAATGTTGCACCTATGATTAGGCAGATAAATTCTAAACTTTTGTGGGAAATTCTGTATGTTTGACGTAATTTCTTATGGAAAAAATAGCGTAAGTGAAATTTGAGTGGACATAACATAGTAGTTTATTTGATTAATACCAATTAATTAAAAATTATAGAAGTACCATTTATAAGGAGCAATGTATTTATTGTTCTAGGAATCAAATAAATGACTTATTATCTAAAATCTATTAACTTAATAAATATTTAAACGAATTATCAAATATAGAATAAAAAATGCGGAGAATTTTCTCCGCACTTT
>NZ_KV805901.1:2052-34911 GCF_001811665.1 Haemophilus sp. HMSC066A11 | reverse complement strand
CTGCAAAAAAGGTGTTGTAATTGTTGTTTGCCATCACAAAAATCTTGATTTATTTCTATTGTATTGTATATTCAAACAGTTAATTTAAGTAAGGAATATTATGCTACAAGAAATTGAATTAAAATTGGCGATTTCGCCACAAATAGGTATTGAATTGCCACAATATCTTGAAAAATTTACGATTTTAGAACATCAAAATTTATTTTTGGGTAACACCTATTATGATTATCCCGATCATTTTCTTGCTAAACAAAAAATGGGGTTGCGTATTCGTCAAGAAGATCAAGAACTTACATTAACACTTAAAACTAACGGTAAAGTTGTTGGTGGATTGCATAGTCGCCCAGAATATAATTTACCATTAATCGAAAAAGAAACGCCAACTAATGCCCAATTAAGAGGGCTTTATCCTTTTGAACAATTACCCGGCTCTACATTACAACCTATTTTCTCCACAGATTTTAACCGCACTTTTTGGTTAGTTGAATTTCAACAATCCAAAATTGAAGTGGCATTCGATCAAGGCAAAATTATTGCAGGCGAATATGAACAGCCTATTTGTGAAATTGAATTTGAATTAAAATCTGGCAATGTGCAGGATCTTTTTGATTTTGTGGAAACTTTGCCTTTTGAAAGAGATATTTATTTTAGTAGTGCAAGTAAAGCGAAGCGGGGTTATTTGTTAGGTTCAAAACAATTTTTAACAGATTGGTTAAATAAATGGCGTGATTTCTTAAAAGAAGAACGAGAAGAAAGTGCGGTAGATTTTTGTGTAAAATTTAATTCCGTGTTGAAAATGGAACAGAAACTTTTGGAAGAAACCTTATCCTTTTCTCTCGCATTTTTTAGCCAAGATTTTATGAAAACAGTGGAGCGAGTTGGGGCATTTTTTAATCTTTATCATTATTATGATGAAAATGGAAAAATCTTAGAAGCGGTGGCAACAGAGAAACAAAAAGAAACGCTCTTACCAGCTTTGTTAGAAAGCAATCAGAAAATCTTTGCTGAAATTCGTGACTTGATTCGTTTTCATAGTGAAACGAAAGACAATGAAAAAACTATTGAAAAATTGACCGCACTTTTGAAAAGTAGAGTTTATTTTGAGCGAATGATCAAATTAATGGAATTATCTTATGACCTAGGGTAGGTATACCCTAGGCTAATCTCAGTGTTACTCCGTTGGGGTAGTTTGATGTTCCCCAAAGGGGAAGCATTATAACCATAATTAACTGAGGGGATTTAATGTAACCTAGGGTAGGTATACCCTAGGCTAGTCTCAGTGCTACCCCGTTGGGGTAGTTTGATGTTTCCCAAAGGGGAACCACTATAAACATAAATTAACTGTGGGTATACTTACCCACGGCAAATACGGAGAATGAAATGGCTAAAGCCCCGAAAACAGCTTATGTATGTAACGATTGTGGTGCAGAGTTTTCTCGTTGGCAAGGGCAATGTTCGGCTTGTAAAGCGTGGAATACCATTACGGAAGTGCGGTTAATTTCCACGGCAAAATCAAAAAATGATCGTTTTAGTGGCTATGCGGGGGAAACTCAGGCAAAAATTCAAACCCTTTCTGAAATTAGTTTGCAAGAAACACCACGTTTTTCCAGTGGCTTTAATGAATTAGATCGGGTATTAGGCGGCGGGATCGTACCGGGCAGTGCGATTTTAATTGGTGGGCATCCTGGTGCAGGGAAAAGTACCTTGTTATTACAAGTTATGTGTGGTTTGGCGAAAAATATGACCGCACTTTATGTGACGGGAGAGGAATCGTTACAACAGGTTGCGATGCGTGCTAGTCGATTGGGATTGCCAAACGATCAATTAAAAATGTTGTCAGAAACCTCTGTGGAACAGATTTGTAATTTGTCGGATCAGTTAAAACCGCAAATTATAGTGGTAGACTCGATCCAAGTAATGCATCTGGCGGATATTCAATCATCGCCAGGCAGTGTGGCACAAGTGCGTGAATGTGCTTCTTTCCTCACTCGTTATGCGAAAACCCGACAAGTCGCCATTATTATGGTGGGGCATGTAACGAAAGACGGAACCCTTGCAGGGCCGAAAGTATTAGAACATGCGATTGACTGTTCATTACTATTAGAAGGCGAAGCCGATTCTCGCTATCGTACTTTACGCAGTCATAAAAACCGTTTTGGTGCAGTGAATGAATTAGGTGTATTTGGTATGACCGAACAAGGTTTGCGAGAAGTGAAAAATCCATCGGCGATCTTTTTAAGTCGTGGGGATGAGATTACATCGGGCAGTTCCGTGATGGTGCTTTGGGAAGGCACCCGCCCTCTTTTAGTTGAAATTCAAGCTTTAGTAGATCATTCAATGTTGGCGAATCCTCGCCGTGTTGCGGTGGGATTAGAGCAAAATCGTTTGTCGTTGTTATTGGCGGTTTTACATAGACACGGAGGTTTGCAAATGGCGGATCAAGATGTCTTTGTAAATGTCGTTGGTGGTGTAAAAGTTAGTGAAACAAGTGCGGATTTAGCCTTATTGCTTGCGTTAATTTCTAGTTTCCGTAATCGCCCTTTGCCGCAAGATTTAGTGATTTTTGGCGAAGTTGGATTAGCGGGAGAAATTCGTCCTGTGCCAAGTGGACAGGAACGTATTAGCGAGGCTGCAAAACACGGTTTTAAACGTGCTATTGTTCCTTTTGGTAATAAGCCGAAAAGTGCGGTCGAAAATATGCAGGTTTTTACTGTGAAAAAACTCACGGATGCGCTCGCTGTGTTAGATAATTTATAAAAAAATCATTGCCTACTGAAAATGAAAGTGAAATTCTGTAGAATAGTTGTTCCTTTTTATGTGCAAAGAAATAAAGAAAATGGAAAAAAAACGAAATAAAGCATTGGATGCGATAGATATAAAAATTCTGAATGAATTACAACGCAACGGTAAAATTTCCAATATCGATTTGTCGAGAAAAGTGGGGCTTTCGCCAACGCCTTGTTTAGAACGAGTTAAACGTTTGGAAAAACAAGGTGTGATTATGGGGTATCGCGCGCTGTTAAATCCAGAATTATTGGATGCCCCATTGTTAGTGATTGTTGAAATTACATTAGTACGGGGTAAGCCCGATGTGTTTGAAGAATTTAATGCGGCGATTCAAGAGTTAGATGAAATTCAAGAATGCCATTTGGTATCGGGCGATTTTGATTATTTATTAAAAACTCGTGTGGCAGATATGGCTGAATACCGAAAATTGCTGGGGACGACATTATTGCGTTTACCAGGTGTAAATGACACTCGCACTTATGTTGTGATGGAAGAAGTAAAACAAACCAATTTCCTTGTATTGAAATAATATGATTAAACAAATTACAGAACGATTTACGCCAAGACAGTATTTAGCTGAATTTTTGCTAGGATTGACCGCACTTTTTGGATTTTATTTGATTGTTGCTTGGTCAAGTTATACGCCCCTTGATAATTCTTGGGCTACAGCCAGCGCGTATGGAAACACAATTAATAAAGTGGGGACATTTGGAGCGTGGATAATCGATCTTTTTTTTGTTTTTTTTGGCTATGTCGCCCATATTATTCCTTTCACCGCTTTTCTCGTGCCTATTTATTTATTGAAAACAAAAGCAGTTAAACACCTTTCCTGTACTCGAATTATTTTACGTAGTTTTGGCTTTACAATGCTGATTATTGGGCTTTGTGTAGTGAGTATGTTGCTTTTATCAAGTAATACTTTTTATTTGAGTGGCGGCGTATTGGGTGGATCGCTTGTTGTAAATTGGTTTTATCCTGTATTAGGTAAATTCGGTTCAATTTTAATTGGTTTTGTGTTTGCTTTAATTGGCTTTATTTTTTGTTCTGGCGCATCATTAATTCGATTGATTGTTGCATTTTATTATTGGCTAACAATGAAGAATGAGCAATCAGAAAATGCTGAACAAGAAAAATCAACAGAAGAATTAGAGCAAATCGTGATTGTAAAATCAGATCGTTCAGAAACAGAAAATCTAGATCAAAATCATCTCAATGTAGAACAAAACAGTGAAATAGAAACAGTAAAGCCATCATTAGAAGCAGAAAATATTTCAATTGACGCATCTTCATCACATTTAATTAATATTAGCGGATTAAATCCAGAGGTTTCTATAAAATCAGAATATGAACTCGCTAACGAAGATAGTGAAAAACCGCAATTTTCTTTTGGGTTTGATTCTGAAAGCTGGCCTAGTGTGAATTTATCGAGTGATTCAGATGAACAAAGGGTAAGCAAAAATGATTTTGTCGCAGTTTGGAATAAGCCTGTAAAAACAGTTGTTCAAGAAGATTTAGCAATTAATCAAAGTGCGGATGATTTTACTCAAGTTTCTTTGCTAACAAAAGATGAAATGCCAACAGTTTCATTAAAATCAACCTCTGATACTGAAATGGCAGATAATCATTTTGCTGCTCAAGTTGATGAAAAGGTAGATTTAGAAAAAGATGAAGTGAAATTTAGCGTATCTTTACAGAATAATGTGGGCGTAATTGAATTAGACAAAAATCAAGAGCCTAATTATAAAGGTTACAGTGGTAGTTTGATTCATCCTGCATTTCAACAGCAAACAACAAAACGTGAAAAACCGAGTACACCATTACCTAGTTTGGATTTGCTTTTAAAATATCCGCCAAATGAACAACGCATTACACCAGATGAAATAATGGAAACCTCACAGCGTATTGAACAACAATTACGCAATTTTAATGTAAAAGCCAGCGTAAAAGATGTGCTTGTTGGCCCTGTTGTTACGCGTTATGAATTAGAATTACAACCTGGGGTGAAAGCGTCAAAAGTCACGAGCATCGATACCGATTTAGCAAGAGCATTGATGTTTCGTTCTATTCGTGTGGCAGAGGTTATTCCAGGTAAACCTTATATTGGTATTGAAACCCCAAATCTTCATCGTCAAATGGTGCCATTACGTGATGTATTAGATAGCAATGAATTCCGTGATAGCAAGGCAACTTTACCTATTGCTTTAGGTAAAGATATTAGTGGTAAACCAGTCATTGTTGATTTAGCGAAAATGCCACATTTATTGGTAGCAGGCTCAACGGGATCAGGTAAGTCTGTTGGTGTGAATACGATGATTCTAAGTTTACTTTATCGTGTTCAAGCAGAAGATGTGAAATTTATTATGATTGATCCTAAAGTCGTCGAACTTTCTGTTTATAATGATATTCCACATTTACTGACACCAGTTGTAACGGATATGAAAAAAGCCGCTAATGCGTTGCGTTGGTGCGTAGATGAAATGGAACGTCGTTATCAGTTGCTTTCAGCTCTACGAGTACGCAATATTGAAGGTTTTAACGAAAAAATCGATGAATACGAAGCAATGGGAATGCCAGTGCCGAATCCAATTTGGCGACAGGGCGATACAATGGATGCAATGCCCCCCGCATTGAAAAAATTGAGTTATATTGTGGTTATTGTCGATGAGTTTGCTGATTTAATGATGGTGGCGGGTAAGCAAATCGAAGAACTCATTGCACGGTTGGCACAAAAAGCCCGAGCCATTGGTATCCATTTAATTTTAGCCACACAACGCCCCTCTGTGGATGTGATTACTGGTTTAATTAAAGCAAATATTCCAAGTCGCATTGCTTTTACCGTTGCAAGTAAAATTGATTCACGCACTATCCTTGATCAAGGTGGCGCAGAGGCTCTTTTGGGGCGTGGAGATATGCTTTATTCTGGACAAGGTTCATCTGATTTAATTCGCGTACACGGAGCCTATATGAGTGATGACGAAGTAATTAATATTGCGGATGATTGGCGAGCACGTGGTAAACCTGATTATATTGATGGAATTTTGGAAAGTGTGGATGAAGATAATGTTGAAAAAGGAATATCAAGTGGTGGAGAATTAGATCCACTTTTTGATGAAGTAATGGATTTTGTTACTAATACTGGTACAACTTCAGTATCTTCTATTCAACGTAAATTCAGCGTAGGTTTTAACCGAGCCGCTCGCATTATGGACCAAATGGAAGAACAAGGGATTGTAAGCCCAATGCAAAATGGTAAGCGTGAAATTTTATCACATCGTCCAGAATACTAATTTAAAAGGAAAGTAAAATGAAAAAAACAACTCTAAAATTTACCGCACTTGCATTGCTTGGTCTGAGTAATTTTGCATTGGCTGATGCGGCAAGTGAATTACAAATGCGTTTGGCTAAAGTCGATGTTTTAAGCGCAGAATTTGTGCAAACAGTGACTTCTGGAAGTGGCAAAAATGTTCAACAAGGAAGTGGCAAACTTCAAATTAAACGCCCAAATTTATTCCGTATGGAGACTAAAACCCCTCAAGAAACCCAAATTATTTCTGATGGTAAAACCTTATGGTTCTACGATCCATTTGTGCAACAAGTGACCGCACAATGGGTAAAAGATGCGGTAAATAATACTCCTTTTGTTTTGCTTACCAGCAATGATAATAGCCATTGGCATCAATATACGGTAACACAACAAGCGGATACCTTTGTGTTAAAACCAACCTTATCCACAAGCAACATTAAGCAATTTGATATTCGTGTTGATGCTAATGGAATATTGCGAAATTTCAGTACGACAGAGAAAGATGGTCAAACCAATCTTTATGTTTTACGTAATATTACTAATCAAACCTTGTCTGATAGCTTGTTCCAATTCAAGCCAGAAAAAGGCATTGAAGTTGATGATCAACGCAAAAAATAATGAATGATTATTTGAAATAAGGGCGTAGAAATACGCCCTTCAATTTTGTGAGAAATAAAAATGTCTAACCTCAATTTTGATTTTGCCGAAAATGATTTTCGCCCACTGGCGGCCAAGATGCGTCCAACGAGTCTAGAACAATATTTTGGGCAAAGCCATTTAATTGGCGAGGGCAAGCCACTGCGGAAAGCTATCCAAGCTGGCCATATTCATTCAATGATTTTGTGGGGCCCACCAGGTACGGGGAAAACAACCCTTGCAGAAATCATAGCACAACGTATTAATGCGGAAGTAGAGCGAATTTCTGCGGTGACGAGTGGTATCAAAGAAATTCGTGAAGCGATTGAGCGTGCAAAACAAAATCGTCTTGCAGATCGTAAAACTATCTTATTTGTGGATGAAGTCCATCGTTTTAATAAAAGCCAGCAAGATGCATTTTTACCGCACATTGAAGACGGAACCGTTATTTTTATTGGGGCGACAACAGAAAATCCCTCTTTTGAGCTAAATAATGCGTTGCTTTCTCGTGCCCGAGTGTATGTGCTGAAATCACTCACAACGGCTGAAATTGAACAAGTTTTGCAGCAAGCTGTAGAAGATCCTGAACGTGGATTGGGTAAAGAGCGGTTAATTTTAGAAGAGAATTTACTGCAAGTGCTTGCCGAATATGTTAATGGGGATGCACGATTAGCCTTGAATTGCCTCGAATTAATGGTGGATATGGCAGATGAAACGGAAAATGGAAAGAAAATTGACCGCACTTTATTAAAAGAAGTCTTAGGCGAACGTCAAGCGAGATTTGATAAACAAGGTGATCGTTTCTATGATTTAATTTCTGCGCTACATAAATCTGTTCGCGGTTCTGCTCCAGATGCTGCGCTGTATTGGTATGCACGAATTTTGACAGCGGGTGGAGACCCTTTATATGTCGTGCGCCGATTACTTGCCATAGCTTCAGAAGATGTGGGAAATGCAGATCCTCGTGCTATGCAAGTCGCATTGGCTGCTTGGGATTGCTTTACTCGAGTCGGGGCTTATGAAGGAGAGCGAGCCATCGCCCAAGCCATTATTTATCTTGCGGTAGCGCCAAAAAGTAATGCAGTTTATACCGCATTTAACACTGCGAAACAGCAAGCGAAAGATTTACCCGATTACGATGTTCCACCACATTTACGCAATGCGCCGACTAATTTAATGAAAGAGCTTGGCTATGGGGCTGAATATCGTTATGCCCACGATGAACCTAACGCTTATGCGGCAGGCGAAAATTATTTCCCACCTGAATTAAAAGACACTCAATATTATTTTCCGACAAATAGAGGTATGGAAATTCAGATTAAGGAAAAACTAGAACGGTTACGTGAGCAAGATAAAAGTGCGGTGAAAAAACGGTATAAATAATCTTTATTTAGGATTTTTTTAGAATGGAATGAAAGTGCGGTTAATTTGAAAACTGTTTTGAAATTGACCGCACTTTGGGTTGCCTGTTATAAACTATTAATTTTCTGATTGGTTATGTATATTTTTGCCATTTCTTCTAATTTGTTTACATCATCTTTATCATTAAAAATTGTTTTTTCATTTACAATTTTTGTCAAAATTAATTTCATTTCATTGTGGTTTGAAGGTTTACAATAAGATAACACTAAATTTGCCCATTGAGTTATACGATCATCTTTAATGTAATTTCCCCAAAGTTCAGTTAGAATATTTTCAGGAGTTTCTAAAATAAATTTTTTAATTGCAAGAATATTGTTCTCTACTCTCTTTAATACAGCAGAACAAAGATGTGTTTCACCACAAGTATCAGTTATTTTTTGTTGCCCTCCTGCAGAAAACTCATCTCTTAAACTAGTGTTTATTACTCCATGTTTAGTCACTAGCCATAGTGCGAATTTATCATATTTATTTCTAGGATTTCCTAAGATCGTTTCAGGGAAGAAAGCATATGCTTGAGCAATTAACATATCTCGCTCATATTTTTCTATTACCTTCCAGTGTCTAACTTTGGGAGGGGCAATATCATCTAAAACATTGTTTGAAGTCCACCATAAACTTTCACCTTCTATTAATAGAGATTTATAGTATTTAGCTACAGGAGTTATTGGATTATCTAATTCTCGGAGAGAATCATATGTGGTCTCCATTTTTTCAAATATGCTCTCCCCCTTTTCTAATAACATATCTATTTTATATCTAGGGTAATGGGTTACAGCTATATCACATAAACACGACTCATATGGTTTGGATAGGAATTTAATATTTCCACCTAATTTACCAAATGTTAAGAAAATTTTTTCTATATTTGGAATTCGTGTAGACTCAAGAATAGAACTGCCAATTGAAGTCCATTTATCTCCTTGTGTACTTTTTACTTCAATACCATAATATTGACTAGCTACAATGTCTGGAAAATGTTTCCCTGATACTAAACTAATAGTGTCTTCGAAAGGAGTATTTTGAGCACAATAACAAATAGCCTCATATACATCTTTTTCTAAATCAATACCACTACGTTTCTTATAGTATGCAACCCTATTTTCTGCATCATGATTAAGAAAATTATCGACTCTATTCATTAATGCCGTGAATTCATGTAAAGGTGGATACTTATTTTTAGAGAAAATCATAAATAAATCCTATTTAAAATAAAGATTCCATTTTTTTTCTATATTTTTAGCAATATTATAAGCTAATATACATGGTACCGCATTGCCAATAATTTTATAGGCATTACTGGCTGAAACAGAAACATTTTCTGCTGTTTTAGGTAAAATAAATTGGTATCTATCAGGAAACGTTTGTAATCTAGCACATTCTCTTATAGTAAGGCGACGTTCGAGCATGCCTTTAGATAATTCGTTAATATATTTCCCTCCATGCTCTATGCTTAGTCTACGATATTCAATATTACCATGATGTTCAGATCGGATTGTTGGGCCAACAGAATTAAGTTTAATTTCAACCTGCCCTTGACAATGGTTTCCCATATATTTGGCTTTTGAATATTTTTGTTGAGAGGGGTCTTTGCTAAAATTGGGTTCTTGTAGATTTATAAATGCATCGGCGCATGTAACAACAGCTTTCAAATTTTCTTTTCCATGAGTTGGGGGAGGATATGGATTGTAATCCTCAGCAATATTTTCTTTTTGTAATTCTTCTAAAGCTTTTTTATTTAGCGCATTTTTTTTAAAACCAAAAAAAATGACACGCTCACGTGATTGAGGAGCTCCATAAAACTGAGCATTTAATACTTGAGCTGGTACAACTAAGTATCCTTCGTCACTAGCTTGACCAAAATCATGTTCAATAATTTCTTTTACATCTTTAAGGTTCGTTAATCCTTTTACATTTTCAGCTATGAATAATTTGGGTTGAGTTATAGATATTACTTCTCTCATCCACATGTATAATTGTCCTCTATTTTCAATTGAGGGTTCATCTATATTTGATATTTTTCCATGATGATTTTTGTGAGAATCAAATCCTAATCGTTTTCCGGCTACAGAAAAATCTTGACAAGGAAATCCACCTGTTAATATATCAATGCCTTTTGGGAAAATATTGTGAGTTTCCCGTTCTTTTTTTACAAGATCAACAATGCTTTCTAAGTGGTAGATTTCGTTTGCATTCGCTTTTTGGTCTAAGAAATAAGAAACCCATGCTGCTTTAGCATCAGGTTTAATATCATTAGCAAAAATTGTCTCAAAAGAGGTGGGCGAAACGGTAACCCATTCATTTTCTGTGGAGCTGATCCATTCAGGGTGGAGCTCCTCATTAATAGATTTTTTTAGACAAGAGAAATTACCTTCAAATCCGATATCCATTCCCCCACAACCTGAGAATAGAGATATTAGTTTCATTTATCCCCCGAAATTACATATGGAAATGCGTTTAGATATTGATAAAAGTGCATTTATATCCTAATTAGAGTTAATGTTAGAACAATAGTTATAAAGATTTTTTCCAATCATATATATTCTTCTAACAGTTTAAGACCATAATAATCTAGTTTGGAATTATAAGTTAAAAGTATGATATTGTAAAAATACTCTATTGATATACAAAGTGCGGTTAATTTTGAAAACTTTTTTGAAATTGACCGCACTTTTTTACTTAATTTTTTAAGTAAATCTTTTCAAATTCATTGAAGAATGTAGGAAAGGTTTTGGCAGTACATTTGGGATCTAAAATCGTCACTGGTGTGTTTGATAGTGCGATTAGAGAAAAACACATTGCCATACGGTGATCGTTATAGGTCTCAATATTGGCGTGTTTAAATTGATTGAGTGGAAGCGGTTGAATACGAATAAAATCTTCGCCTTCTTCGACTTCTGCACCGATTTTACGTAGTTCAGTTGCCATAGCCGTTAAACGATCTGTTTCTTTCACACGCCAGTTATAAATATTGCGAATGACGGTTTCGCCGTTGGCAAAAAGTGCGGTGGTTGCAATCGTCATTGCGGCATCTGGAATGTGGTTCATATCCATATCAATACTATTTAATTCAGCTTGTTCGGCTTGGATAAAATCCTCTCCCCAAGTGATTTTTGCCCCCATTTTTTCTAATACATCAGCAAATAAACGATCGCCTTGAATTGAGTTTTTGCCAATGCCTGTTACTTTCACTTTTCCTTTAATTGCTCCAGCTGCGAGAAAGTAAGAGGCTGATGATGCATCCCCTTCTACCAAGTATTTATTAGGCGAAATATAGGATTGATTGCCCTTAACTTGAAATTTTTGGTAGTGATGATTTTCAACGTGAACACCAAAATCTCGCATCATTGCAAGGGTAATGTCAATATAGGGTTTAGAGACTAGTTCACCGATAATTTCTATTTCTGTGTCATTTTCTGCAAGTGGCGCAGACATTAAAAGTGCGGTCAAAAATTGAGATGAAATTGAACCATCAATTTTGACTTTTCCACCTTTTATCCCTTTGTTGCGAATTGCGAGCGGAGGATAACCCTCATTCTCTAAGTAGCGAATATCTGCACCCGCTTGGCGTAAAGCATCGACTAAATGAAGAATCGGTCGTTCTTTCATACGAGGTTCACCCGTTAAGATGATTTCGCTTTCGGTTTTTCCTTTTAAGCAAAGTGCTGCGGTTAATGGACGCATTGCAGTCCCAGCATTGCCAAGAAAGAGTGAAAGATTGTCCTGTATATTGAATGTTCCACCTAATCCTTCTACTTCACAAATAGTTTTATCATCAGACAGTTGATAGCGTACGCCCAATGCTTTGAGGGCGTTAAGCATATGTCGAATATCATCGCTATCTAATAAATTGGTTACTTTTGTTGTGCCTTTAGCTAAGGCGGCTAAAAGTAATGCGCGATTCGATAAACTTTTAGAACCTGGTAAATTAATTGTTCCTTCAACCGCACTTATTGGTGCAAGAGTAATTTTTTCCATTACAACACCACCGTTTTATTTTTATAAACAAAAATTCTATCGTGTAAAGCGAGATCAAGGGCGCGACTTAACACGGTTTTTTCCACATCACGGCCAGCACGCATCATCGCTTCTGCATTATAAGTATGATCCACATTAATCACATTTTGCATAATGATTGGGCCTTGATCTAATTCGTTATTAATAAAATGTGCCGTTGCGCCGATAATTTTTACACCGCGTTCATAGGCTTGTTGATAAGGCTTGGCACCAATAAAAGCAGGCAAGAATGAATGATGGATATTAATCACTCGATTTGGATAACGCGCGACAAATTCAGGGTTTAGCACACGCATATATTTAGCGAGAACAATATAATCTGGCGTATATTCATCAATTTTTTCTGCCAGTAATTTGTCGTGTTCTACACGGGTTAAGTTTTCGTGGCTAACTAAATGAAATGGAATATTAAAACGTTCAACAAGTTCACGTAAATTATCGTGATTGCCGATTACGGCTGCAATTTCTACATCAAGCGCACCATAATAATTTTTCATTAAAATATCGCCGAGGCAGTGAGCTTCTTTGGTGACTAAAATTACAATTCGCTTACGTTGGGTGCCAATTAATCGACAATTCGTTTCTTCGGGTAAGCTATATTTTAGATCTTCTAATAAAGTAGCTTCGTTAAAAATACCTTCCAATTCTGTGCGCATAAAGAAATGTTTGGTTTCAAAATCTACAAATTCATTATTATGAAGAATATTTAGTTGATGTTTGTAACAAATATTAGTTATTTTTGCGATTAAGCCTTTATCATCAGGGCAATCAGTGAATAATATTTTTTTTTCAATCATAATGTTGTGTGCTATGTTTAGATAAAAAAATAGAACCCATAAAATAGGTTCTAGTTTCAAATAGAAAAATTAAATTTCGAAATCAGATAATGATTTACCTTTGTTCAACGCATTTTGAATTGGGCGTGGTGTGCGACCTTGACCCGTCCAAGTTTTATGCTCGCCATTTTCATCAATAAACGCATATTTTGCAGGGCGTGGAGCACGTTTTGCTTGAATTGATACAGTTTTTGTGCCAAAAATTTTGTGTAATTCTTCAGGTGTAATACCTTCTTTTTCCATTAATTCTTTATATTTAGCTAAACGCTCTTTTCGCTCTGTCTCTGCTTTAATTAATTCTGCTTCATTAGCACGTTTTTCTTCGATAGCTGTTTGTAATTTTTCTAGGGCATTTTCTGCTTGTTCTAACGTTAATTCACGTACAGCTGCGCGTAAACTACGAAGATTTGTTAAACCTCTTACTAATTCGTTCATAATAAACCTCAATAAATAACATTAAATGTGGGAAAATTTATTTAATAATAGAGAAAATAAAATTTATTGTAAATATCTATTATTAAATAAATGGTCTAAACAGATATATTTTTTTGTGTTTATTTTCTTTATATTTTTATTCAAGTTTATAAAATTTTTATAAAATCTGTTGGCATTTTGTTTGTTTTACGGTAATCTCTCCAATCACTACAAAAGTAGAGGCGCAATTATTATAAGTATTTTTTCAGAGTGGATAACGAAGAAGAAAAAAGAAAGGAATAGTTGCCGAAATCAAATAAAAGTCGTTTTGTTTGGTTGGTGGCGTGCTCGAAAGGGGCGACACTGTCATAGTTTTTCTGATTAACTATGGAGTGCTACGGTTGTTTTGGTCTTATTCTGTCCTGTGCTTTCCGTTCTCTCCATTAATTATAGGTATTATTTAATGGAACTTATTGATTTTTCATCATCTGTTTGGTCAATCGTCCCTGCTTTGTTGGCGATAATTTTGGCGATAGCAACTCGCCGTGTTTTGGTTTCCCTTAGTGCGGGGATTATTATTGGATCATTAATGTTAAGCGATTGGCAAATCGGCAGCGCATTTAATTATTTGGTAAAAAATGTGGTTTCTTTGGTTTATGCCGATGGTGAAATCAATTCAAATATGAACATTGTTTTGTTCCTATTATTGCTTGGTGTTTTAACCGCACTTTTAACCGTATCAGGTAGTAATCGTGCCTTTGCTGAATGGGCACAAAGCCGTATTAAAGGTCGTCGTGGTGCTAAATTATTAGCGGCATCATTGGTTTTTGTTACTTTTATTGACGATTATTTCCATAGTCTCGCTGTAGGTGCAATTGCTCGTCCTGTGACAGATCGTTTTAAAGTTTCTCGTGCGAAACTTGCTTATATTTTAGATTCAACGGCAGCACCGATGTGTGTAATGATGCCAGTTTCCAGTTGGGGCGCATACATTATTACTTTAATAGGTGGTTTATTAGCGACTTATTCGATCACGGAGTACACACCAATTGGTGCATTCGTAGCAATGAGTTCAATGAACTTCTATGCAATTTTCTCCATTATTATGGTGTTTTTTGTGGCATATTTTTCTTTTGATATTGCTTCAATGGTGCGTCACGAAAAATTAGCTTTGGAAAATACTGAAGATCAGTTGGAAGAAGAAACGGGTAAAAAAGGTCAGGTGCGTAATCTTATATTACCTATTTTAGTTTTAATTATCGCTACAGTTTCAATGATGATTTACACAGGCGCAGAGGCATTGGCTGCGGATGGCAAAGTGTTTAGTGTTTTAGGTGCATTTGAAAACACCGTAGTAGGAACATCTTTGGTTGTAGGTGGATTCTGTTCAATTATTATTTCTACTTTATTAATTATTCTTGATCGTCAAGTGAGTGTTCCTGAATATGCACGTTCTTGGATTGTGGGAATTAAATCAATGTCAGGTGCAATCGCAATTTTATTCTTTGCTTGGACAATTAATAAAATAGTAGGCGATATGCAAACAGGTAAATATCTATCTTCTCTTGTGTCTGGTAATATTCCAATGCAATTTTTGCCTGTTATACTTTTTGTTCTTGGTGCAGCGATGGCATTTTCAACAGGTACGAGCTGGGGAACATTCGGTATTATGTTACCAATTGCCGCAGCAATGGCAGCGAATGCCGCACCAGAATTATTGCTTCCTTGTTTATCTGCAGTAATGGCAGGGGCAGTATGTGGTGATCATTGCTCGCCAGTATCGGATACAACAATTTTGTCTTCAACGGGTGCGAAATGTAATCATATTGATCACGTTACTACTCAGCTTCCTTATGCTGCCACAGTTGCAACAGCGACTTCTATTGGTTACATTGTGGTAGGGTTTACTTATTCAGGTTTAGCTGGTTTTGCAGCAACGGCAGTTTCATTGATTGTCATTGTATTTGCAGTTAAAAAACGCTAAAAGTGTGATCTCATTCAAAAACTTGAATAAAAAATAATATTTTTACTATTTTATAAAATGCGGCATTTTGTCGCATTTTTTTATTTTTATTGATGTAAAAATTTATAAAAAACTAAATTTTCATTTATCTTTGGTTTTTTATATTTTTTTAATTGATTTTTTTGTTGTTTTAGTGGCTAGACAAATTTTTTTTACTTTGTATGATGTGGAATATTGACATAATCTGTTCGTATTTTTAAAAGTGCGGTGAATTTAAGGAGTGAAAAATGAAGAAGTTATCTGGCGCAGAGATGGTGGTTCAATCTTTACGTGATGAAGGCGTAGAGTATGTATTTGGTTATCCCGGAGGCGCGGTATTAGATATTTATGATGCAATTCATACGCTGGGTGGTATTGAACATATTTTAGTTCGCCACGAACAAGCCGCGGTGCATATGGCGGATGGTTACGCACGTTCAACGGGTAAAGTTGGATGTGTGCTAGTGACTTCGGGGCCTGGTGCAACAAATGCTATCACTGGTATTTTAACGGCTTATACCGATTCTGTGCCTATGGTTATCATTTCGGGTCAGGTTATGAGCAATTTAATTGGCAGTGATGCTTTCCAAGAATGTGATATGCTGGGTATTTCTCGTCCCGTTGTGAAGCATAGCTTTATTGTCAAAAAGGCGGAAGATATTCCATCTACTTTGAAAAAAGCCTTTTATATTGCATCTACGGGTCGTCCAGGCCCTGTTGTTGTGGATATTCCAAAAGACACTGTAAATCCGAATTTTAAATATCCTTATGAATATCCTGAATCTGTCGAGTTACGTTCTTATAATCCCACAGTAAATGGACACAAAGGTCAAATTAAAAAAGCGTTAAAAGCACTTTTAGTGGCGAAGAAACCAATACTTTTTGTCGGTGGTGGCGCAATCACTGCTGAATGTAGTAAGCAGTTAATTCAGTTTGCACAACGTTTAAATTTACCAGTGACTTCCTCATTAATGGGATTGGGTGCTTATCCAAGTACGGATAAACAATTCTTAGGTATGTTGGGTATGCATGGTACTTTAGAAGCGAATACGGCAATGCACGAAAGTGATCTTATTTTGGGGATTGGCGTTCGTTTTGATGATCGTACGACAAATAATTTAGAAAAATATTGCCCAAATGCAAAAGTGATTCATATTGATATTGATCCAACCTCAATTTCTAAAAATGTGCCAGTAGCGATTCCAATTGTCGGAAATGCGAAAAATGTATTGGAAGAATTTTTGGGTTTATTGAATGAAGAGGGATTAAAATCTCAAACGGATCTTGAAAGTTGGTGGCAAGAAATCAACCAATGGAAAGCAAAAAAATGTTTGGAATTTGACCGCACTTCTGGCGTGATTAAACCGCAACAAGTCGTGGAAGCGGTATATCGCCTCACGAAAGGACAAGCTTATGTGGCTTCTGATGTAGGTCAGCACCAAATGTTTGTTGCGTTACATTATCCATTCGATGAACCGCGTCATTGGATTAATTCTGGTGGTGCAGGCACAATGGGTTTTGGTTTTCCTGCGGCACTTGGTGTGAAATTAGCTCATCCTGAAGGAACTGTTGTTTGCGTTACTGGCGATGGTAGTATTCAAATGAATATTCAAGAGCTTTCTACCGCAACGCAGTATGGTATTCCTGTTGTCATTATTTGTTTGAATAATCATTTCTTGGGAATGGTAAAACAATGGCAAGATTTGATTTATTCTGGTCGCCATTCGCAAACCTATATGAATTCCTTGCCTGATTTTGCGAAATTGGCAGAATCTTACGGTCACGTAGGAATAAAAATTGCTACCCCCGATGAACTTGAAAGCAAATTGCAAGAAGCATTCAGTATTAAAAATAAATTAGTCTTTGTAGATATTAATGTAGATGAATCTGAACACGTTTATCCAATGCAAATTCGTGGTGGTGCAATGAATGAAATGATTTTAAGTAAACCTCAAGAGGAGACAAACTAATGCGTAGAATTTTATCTGTTTTACTCGAAAATGAGTCTGGTGCTTTATCGCGTGTTGTTGGTTTATTCTCCCAACGTGCCTTTAATATTGAAAGTTTGACGGTTGCACCAACGGATGATCCAACGCTTTCTCGAATGACCATTGAAGCTGTGGGCGATGCTCAGGCATTGGAGCAAATCGAAAAACAACTTCATAAATTAGTGGATGTGTTTAAAGTGGTTAATTTAAGTGAGCAGGAACATATAGAACGAGAAATTGTTTTAGCGAAAGTAAGAGCAGTAGGTTCATCTCGCGATGAGATTAAACGTTTAGCCGATATTTTCCGTGGTCAAATTGTAGATGTCACACCAAAGTCTTACACAATTCAATTAAGCGGTACAAATGATAAAGTTGATGCGTTTATTTCTGCATTGAAAGAAGAAACTACATTGTTAGAAATTGTTCGTTCTGGATTGATTAGTGTGTCTCGTGGAGAAAAGAATATTCTTTAAAGTAGGGGCGTAAAGTGCGGAAATATTTTAATAGAATTTTACCGCACTTTATTATAAATACATTTGTTTTTTTATAAAAAAATCGTGACCAAGTTCACAAATTTAAAAATATGTATTTGCATAACTGATTGGATTTCTTTATTCTGATACCACTAAAAACAAGTGCTATCTTAAATAGCCGACATCTATTTTGCTTTCCGAGTAGTGCCCCAATGGGGCACTTTTTTTATTCAGTAAACAAGTATAAAAAATCCCTTTCTCAGGAAAGGGATTTTAATTATCTAAATTACATTTTTTCTACGGTTTTAATACCGAGTAACGTTAAACCCTGTTTTAAGGTTTTTTCTGTTAATAATGCCAATTTCAGGCGGCTTAATTTTATAGATTCATCTTCAGCATTTAAAATTGGACAATGTTCGTAGAATGACGAGAAGATGCCAGCAAGTTCATATAAATAAGCACAAAGCACGTGTGGTGTGCCTTCTTTTCCGACAGTTTGCACGGCTTCTTCAAATTGTAGAAGCTTGATTGCAAGCGTTCTTTCTTTATCATCTTTAATAGTTAAAAGTGCAGCCAAAAGTGCGGTTGAATTTATATCAGTTTTATTAAAGATCGAACGAATACGGGTGTAAGCATATTGCATATAAGGTGCCGTGTTACCTTCGAAACTTAACATATTATCCCAATCAAAAACGTAATCAGTAGTACGGTTTTTGGATAGATCCGCATATTTTACCGCACCAATACCAACGGCTTCAATCACAGCTTCTTTTTCATCATTAGATAAATTTGTATTTTTTTCATTAATTAATACAGTGGCGCATTCAATGGCTTCATCTAATAGATCGGCCAATTTCACTGTGCCGCCAGTACGGGTTTTAAATGGTTTGCCGTCTTTACCAAGCATCATCCCAAAGTTTTTATGCTCTAACGAGAAACTATCTGGTACATAACCTGCTTTACGAGTAATTAACCAAGCTTGTTGCATATGTTGGCTTTGTCGAGTATCTGAAAAAACAAGGGCGCGATTAGCTTTTAATGTTTCATAACGATATTTTGCTGCAGCAATATCTGTTGTAGTGTAAAGGAAACCGCCGTCTTTTTTTTGAACGATTACGCCCATTGGGTCGCCTTCTTTATTTTTGAATTCATCTAAATAAACAACCAATGCACCATCATTTTCCACAGCCAAACCTTGTTTTTTAAGATCTTCTACGATGCTTGGTAACATAGGATTATAAAGACTTTCGCCCATTACATCTTTTTCGGTTAAAGTCACGTTTAAGCGATTATAGTTGTGCTGATTTTGTTGCATAGTGATATCGACTAAACGTTTCCACATCGTTCGACAATATTCATCTCCACTTTGTAATTTTACGACGTAATTACGTGCTTTTTCTGCGAATATTTCATCTTCATCGTAATGTTTTTTGGCTTCGCGATAAAAGGCTTCAAGATCTTGTAATTCCATTTCACTGGCGTGTTCATGTTGCATTTTTTCAAGATAAGCAATAAGCATTCCGAATTGCGTTCCCCAGTCGCCTACGTGGTTAGCGCGGATGACATTGTGACCTAAAAACTCAAGGGTTCTGGCTACAGCATCGCCGATTATCGTAGAGCGTAAATGACCTACGTGCATTTCTTTTGCTACGTTTGGAGATGAATAATCAATCACAACTGTTTGTTTATTGGTAGCTTGAATACCTAAATTTTTGTGGGAAAGTGCAGCTGAAATTTCAGTTGTTAGCCAAGTTGGATTTAAGAAAATATTGATAAAACCTGGACCTGCGATTTCTAATTTTTCTGCAATATCAGATAGTTGAAGATTATCTAAAACTTTTTGAGCAAATTCTCGTGGATTTAAACCTAATTTTTTTGCCGCAGCCATAATACCATTGGCTTGATAATCGCCAAATTGTGGTTTTCCTGATTGACGAATAAGCGCATCGCAAGATTGATCAGCACCTGCAAGAATCATCGCTTGTTTAATTTTATCGGATAGAATAGATTGAATATTCACGTTTTTTCCTATGTTCAAATTGAATAATAAAAATAATCGGTTATGATACCGTTCTTTGTATATTTCTCAAAGGGACAAAATGACAAATTTACAGGAAAATTTAACCGCACTTTCAGCAGATTTAGCAATATTTGAAAGAAAAATTCAGCATTTAGCCAAAGAAATGACAATAGATCTGTCTCACTATGAAATTGATCATCTTGCATTACGGGTAAATAGTGAGCAAAGTGCTAAAAATTGGCTGATACTTTTATTAAAGTGCGGTAGAATTTTATCTGATAATATTGTTAATGGTCGTAAGATTTATCTTATTGAATTAGAAAAACCAGTTAAATTTGCCAATCAATTTGTGGATATTATTGAACTTCCACTTCCTAAAAATAAAAAATATCCAATTGAGGGCTGGGAACATATTGAGATTGTAATGCCATTTTTACCGAAAGAATCGATAAATGAATGGATTAACCGTGTTAATATGTATTTTTTATGGGACAAATTAACTCAATTAACCATTAAAGTGAGCGAGCCTAAAGTGGATGGGGAAAGATTACCAAATCCATCTATTGCAGTAAGTTTTACGGATAAAACAGTAAATCATACTTGCATTAAGGTTCATCCTTATTCTATAAAAAAAATACTTGAGGTTTAGTAAAAATGAATAAATTATCACTTGCATTCGTTGTTTAGCAACAGTAGACTTGAGTGCTTTTTCTGCTTTTCAAAAGGAGGAGGGTACTTATAAAGGTCAAATTATTTTTAGTCAAATGGAAGGCAAAAATCTAAAATTAACTGTTCGTAAAAATGATTGTTCTGGTAACCAGCAGAAAGGAGAGGAAGTTGTTATTGTGCATAAGTATGATTCAACTTTAGTTGTTGGTGCTTGTGTTTTAGTATCTGACAATGGTAATACTAAAAACATTTCAACTTTTTCTCCAAGAAACCCACTTTAATTCCTTCTAATATAGAGAATATTATATGAAAAAAACAAATATGGCATTAGCACTGTTAGTTGCTTTTAGTGTAACTGGTTGTGCAAATACTGATATTTTCAGCGGTGATGTTTATAGCGCATCTCAAGCAAAGGAAGCGCGTTCAATTACTTATGGTACGATTGTTTCTGTACGCCCTGTTAAAATTCAAGCTGATAATCAAGGTGTAGTAGGTACGCTTGGTGGTGGAGCTTTAGGTGGTATTGCTGGTAGTACAATTGGCGGTGGTCGTGGTCAAGCTATTGCAGCAGTAGTTGGTGCAATTGGCGGTGCAATAGCTGGAAGTAAAATCGAAGAAAAAATGAGTCAAGTAAACGGTGCTGAACTTGTAATTAAGAAAGATGATGGTCAAGAGATCGTTGTTGTTCAAAAGGCTGACAGCAGTTTTGTAGCTGGTCGCCGAGTTCGTATTGTTGGTGGTGGCTCAAGCTTAAATGTTTCTGTGCTATAACCAATAGCATTAAAGTCTAATATGATTAATCAGTGTCTTAACTTAGTAAGACACTGATTTTTTATAATTAAATTCATTTAAAATATATATTTATCGTCTATCTAAGATAAATTTAAAGGACTAAATTAGAATTTAGTCCTTTTAGACAAACTTGGAATTTGTTCCTCCCCTTTCTGAACACTCTATCTAAAATATAACATTTATTTTTCTTATGAACTTTTTTATAATCTTTAAATTTTGCTTTAAATCAAATAATTCAAGATGATATTTAATAAAATGTAAGAGTGAAGTTATAGTATATTTATCTAAGCTCATATACATCTCATAAAGTATACTTTTCAACACTTTATTACTTTTATCCACATGATATATTTCTAGCAACGACACACTATTAATTACTTTTATATCTATACCTATCTTATTAAGGTAATATGTAATATTTTCCCTCTTTATCTTTTTAGCTACCTCATTTTGCTTATGATTATAAACTGATGATGTTTGGTTTCCATGTAGTCTATATTTTACCAATGCTTCAGGATAATTAGCTAAACAACCAAGCCTACTAACCTCTGACCAAAACTTATAATCTTCTGTATACGGATAATCTTTATTAAAGATTAATTTATGCTCTCTATATACATTTGCTCTCATAATCATAGTATTGTTATGTATCGGATTATAGAAAAGCATAGCTTCACAAATCTCATTATGTATCAATGGATTTTTCCATATATCTCCAGTTTTATATTGAGAACCGATAATTCCACATTCTTTTTCTACAATAATCTCTAAGTATGATCCCATTGCTGTAATATGATCATTTTTCTCTAGATAGGTAACTATTTTCTCAATCCACGATGGTTTAGCTATATCATCAGCATCCATTCTCGCAATATATTTACCTGAAAAACAACCAAGACCTATATTCAAAGAATTTATGAACCCTAAATTATATTTATTACTAATAATTTTTATCCTTTTATCTAATTTAGATATTTTTTCTAAATGAGACAAAGTCAAATCTGTTGAACCATCATTGATAACTATAATTTCTAGATTTTCATAGCTCTGATTAATAATGGATGAAATGCTTTCATCTATATATTGCTCAGCGTTATAAGCACAAACAATAACCGATACTAATGGAGGATTTTTCATATAAGATCCTATTTTACACTCTTATTTAAATTATTTTATACGTTATTTAAATAACAAAAGGATATGCATAGATAACCAGTTAAAACTCTCCTAAATTAATTGTTTTACAATAGAAATTTGAGTTTTTTAAATCACTGTGATTAAAACGCCATTCATATTCCTTTAAAAATAGCTTAAGAATATCATAACCTCTGTAGAAATTCATATAAACAATACTACCTTGTTTACCTTTTCTCGAATAATCGGTAACAGTGTTGCAGATTGCATATTCATAACCACCACGGTGTATACTTTGCCATTTCGTTTCAAAAAACAAATTACGAAGTTTTTCCAGCTTCTCCTTGACCAAGTTTACCTTTCAGAGCACCACCAAAATAGCTTTCATTCGCTTGAATTTCACCTTCAAACATTTCCATATGTAGGCTGCTTTGAGTAATAAATAATGGTAGACGATGAAAGTAATAAGCTGAAGTTTATTTATATTTACCAACTTAGCTGCAGCTAGAGCTGTCACACTTGCCAGAAATATCTCAATAAGTTTATTTTGCTTATATTGACTTAAGCGACTTTCTCTCATTTGATTATCTTAACCTAAATAGAGTTTTTAGTCGTTATCTGTGACAGCTCTAGAATTATTCAAATCCAAATAATTAACGCCATGCTTTAAATTGATTGATTAATCCATTTGTTGAACTATCGTGGCTTGCGACTTTTTCAGAATCGGTTAATTCAGGAAGAATTCTGTTTGCAAGTTGTTTGCCTAGCTCTACGCCCCATTGATCGAAGCTAAAGATATTAAAAATCACACCTTGTACGAAGATTTTGTGTTCATACATAGCAATTAATGCACCCAAGATAAATGGCGTGATTTTTTGAACGAGAATGGAATTAGTTGGCTTATTACCCGTAAATACTTTAAATGGAACGATATTTTTTACATCATCCAAAGATTTACCCGCTTTTATAAATTCAGCCTCGACTTCCTCTTTTGTTTTTCCGAATGCTAATGCTTCTGTTTGTGCAAAGAAGTTTGAAAGCAATTTATTGTGATGATCCGCCAATGGATTGTGGGTTTGGGCTGGTGCGATAAAATCACAAGGAATTAAAGTGGTACCTTGATGAATTAATTGATAGAACGCATGTTGTCCGTTTGTACCAGGTTCTCCCCAAATAATAGGGCCAGTTTGGTAATTGTTAATGACATTGCCATCACGATCCACATATTTACCATTTGATTCCATATTACCTTGTTGGAAATAGGCTGCGAAGCGATGTAAATATTGATCATAAGGTAAGATCGCTTCTGTTTGTGCACCAAGAAAATTGGTATTCCATAAACCAACTAAGGCTAAAGTAGTTGGGATATTTTGTTCGATTGGAGCAGAGCGGAAATGTTTATCCATTTCATGCGCGCCATTTAATAACTCTTCGAAGTTTTCAAAGCCAATTGATAGTGCAATTGAAATACCAATGGCTGACCATAAAGAATAACGACCGCCAACCCAATCCCAAAATTCAAACATATTATTGGTATCAATACCAAATTTTTCTACATCTTTAGCATTGGTTGATAATGCAGCAAAATGTTTTGCAACCGCACTTTCATTTTTCGCCGCTTTCAGTAACCAATCACGCGCACTTTGTGCATTTGTCATGGTTTCTTGAGTGGTAAAGGTTTTCGATGCCACTAAGAAAAGAGTGGTTTGTGGATTGACTTTTTTTAAGGTCTCCGCAATATGTGTACCATCGACATTTGAAACAAAGTGCATATTTAGATGATTTTTATACGGGCGAAGTGCTTCGGTTACCATATAAGGGCCTAAGTCAGAGCCACCAATACCAATATTCACTACATCCGTAATGGCTTTGCCTGTATAGCCTTTCCATTCGCCAGAAATAATACGCTGACAGAAATCTTTCATTTTAGCTAACACAGCATTGACTTCAGGCATAACATCTTTACCATCAACAAGTACTGGCGTATTAGTGCGATTGCGAAGTGCAGTATGCAGCACGGCACGATTTTCTGTACGATTGATTTTTTCGCCAGTAAACATCGCTTCTTTTGCACTATCAAGTGCGCATTCTTGAGCAAGTTGGCGAAGATGTGAAAGGGTTGTTTGATTGATGTTGTTTTTGGAAAAATCGACAAGAATTTGGTTATTGAATGTTAAAGAATAATCGTCAAAACGATTTTTTTCTTGTTTAAATAAATCTTGGATGGTGGTGTTTGATAATTCAGCTTTATGTGCTTCGAGAGATTTCCACGCTTGGGTGTGAGTTGGGTTAATATTTTTCATGGTATTTCCTTTCATTAAAAATAATTGAAATTTTAACCGCACTTTCTGGAATTTTTATTAGGGAGAATGACTCCCTCTGTTCAAAAAATGCAGTGATTAATCAACGTATTCAGTTATAACACGAGGTGTTAATTTTGTAATTAGCTCGTAGCTTAAAATGCCTGTGAATTTAGCTACGGTTTCAATAGGTAATTCCTTGCCCCATAAAATTACTTCATCGCCTACCAAATCTTGGCTATCTGCGCCTAAATCAACAGTGAGCATATCCATTGACACACGTCCAACAATTGGTACGAGACGGCCATTTAAATAAACAGGCGTACCTTCTGGCACATCGCGCGGATAACCATCGCCATAACCCATTGCGACCACGCCAATTTTGGTATCTCGTGGACTTGTCCAAATACCGCCGTAACCTACAGGATCGCCTTGTTTATGATGGCGAACGGCAATTAATGACGAGGTTAAATTCATCACTGGCGTTAAGCCAAACTCTTTGCCAATAGTATCAGTTGGAGAAATGCCGTACATAATAATGCCTGGGCGAATACATTCTAAGTGAGATTTTGGCCAGAAAAGAATGCCGCCAGAAGCTGCGATAGTGCGTTCACCTTGTTTATCTTTTGTGGCGGATAAAAAACGATTGATTTGAAGTTGGGTGTAATCTGATTCTAGTTCATCGGCTCGGCTGAAATGGCTGACAAAGCCTAAGTGCGGTTGAATTTGAGGGAGTTTTTTCAGTTCTTGATAAAAATAATCCACTTCATCAAGAGCAACGCCTAAACGGTGCATTCCCGTATCTATTTTTAACCAAACCTTAATTGGACTTGGTAAATTTGAACGTTTTAAAGCCTCAAGCTGTTCGTGATTGTGTACCACGGTTTCAATATTATTAACGGCTAGAATAGGCAAATCTTGTTCATTAAAAAAGCCTTCAAGTAATAAAATCGGTTTAGTGATGCCGTTGGAGCGTAATGCTAAAGCCTCTTCTAAACGAGCCACGCCAAAGCAATCGACATTTTGTTCTAAAGTTGATGCAACAAACACAACGCCGTGACCATAAGCGTTTGCTTTAACCACAGCAATAATTTTGCTATTTAGTGCTTTTTGTTTAATTATTTCTAAATTTTGTTTTAAGGCGTGCGAACTGATTTTCGATGTCGCCGGTTTTACGTTCATTATTTTTCCTTAATAATCATCTCGATATTCACGTTGTTCGGCAAGATTGTCAAAGCGTGAGAATTGTCCATTAAATTTTAACCGCACTCGACCAATTGGGCCGTTACGCTGTTTACCGATAATAATTTCTGCAACGCCTTTATCTTCCGAGTTATCGTTATAGACTTCGTCTCGGTAAATAAACATAATCAAGTCTGCATCTTGTTCAATAGAGCCTGATTCACGTAAATCTGAATTTACAGGGCGTTTGTCTGCACGTTGTTCTAAAGTACGATTTAACTGAGAAAGGGCAACTACTGGCACTTGTAATTCTTTGGCGAGTGCTTTGAGGGAACGAGAAATTTCTGCGATTTCTAGTGTTCGGTTATCTGAAAATGCGGGTGCGCGCATTAATTGCAAATAATCCACCATAATCATACTTAATCCACCATTTTCACGATAAACTCGGCGTGCGCGCGAACGAACATCGGTAGGTGTTAGACCTGAAGAATCATCGATAAAAAGATTATTTTTTTGCTTGAACATTCCCACTACGCTAGCAATTTTATTCCACTCGATTTCATCTAAATTTTGACCTGTTCGGATTTTAGTTTGATCAACGCGAGCAAGCGATGCGATCATACGCATCATAATTTGTTCTGCTGGCATTTCTAAACTAAATACTAAAACGGGTTTTTCACTTGCCATTGCGGCATTTTCGCAAAGGTTCATAGCGAAAGTGGTTTTACCCATTGACGGACGTGCTGCAACTATAATTAAGTCAGAAGGTTGTAAACCAGCCGTTTTTTTATCAAGATCGGTAAAGCCCGTCGTAACACCTGTTACACCTGAATGATTTTCAAGTTTGCTTAAAATATCGATTTTTTCAATGGTACTTTCTAGCACATTGATCACATTCTGCGGGCCTTCGCTAGAAGTCGTACGTTTTTCTGCAATCGCAAATACTTCACGCTCAGCCTCATCAAGAATTAACTTAATGTCTTGCCCTTTAGGAGAATAGCTATTTTCAGCAATGCGATTTCCTACCGAAATAAGTTCTCGTAATATGGCTTTCTCACGCACAATATCTGCATAAGCCAAAATATTAATCGCGTTCGGAGTATTATTAGAAAGCTCTGCTAGATAGGCAAATCCACCTACTTCATCGCTGACACCGCGGCTTCTTAAGGCTTGATCTAGCGTAATTAAATCAATAGGCGATTGATTACGCATTAGATGTTCCATTTCTGTAAAAATTAGACGATGCTGAAAAGTATAAAAATCGTCAGCAATCACACGTTCAGCAATGCCATCCCAATGTTGATTGCTCAGCATGATGCCACCCAACACGGCTTGTTCAGCCTCAATTGAGTGCGGAGGAATGCTAACTTGTGCTGTTTTTTTGTCTGAAGATTTGATTTGAGGTTGTGATGCCATAGGACTTATTTCGATACTAGAATGTCGCCTATGATACCGCAAATATCTATTGGATTTAAGTGAAAAGTGCGGTGAAAAAAGGAAATAAAAAACGGTGGAAAAATCCACCGCTCTTTTATTTTAACATATTTAGATTGTTGATTATTCAACAATTAATGTACGACATACGTTAGTTTGTGTCGCACCTTGACCACCTTGGGTTACCAGCACTAAATCGCCAGTAGATAAATAACCTTTTTCTTTTAATGATTGAAGTGCTGCTTTTGCACCTGCTTCTGTACGACTTTCTTCGCCGTGATAAATTGGTGTTACACCGCGGTATAGTGCACAAAGGTTTAGGGTTTCTTGATTACGAGATAAAGCAAAGATTGGTAAGCCAGAGCTAATGCGTGACATTAATAATGGAGTACGGCCTGTGCTACTTAAAGTGACGATTGCCGCTACACCTTTCATGTGGTTTGCTGCATACATTGCAGACATCGCAACAGATTCTTCAATAGTTTCAAATTCTTTATCCATACGGTGACGAGAAACGTTAATGCTTGGCATTTTTTCTGCACCTAAACATACGCTAGCCATTGCTGCCACTGTTTCAGAAGGATATTGACCGGCTGCTGTTTCTGCAGAAAGCATAACTGCATCAGTTCCATCTAATACTGCGTTTGCAACGTCCATTACTTCAGCACGCGTTGGCATTGGGTTACTAATCATTGATTCCATCATTTGAGTCGCTGTAATTACAGCACGATTTAATTGACGTGAACGACGAATTAATTTTTTCTGTACACCGACTAATTCAGGATCGCCGATTTCTACACCTAAGTCACCACGTGCAACCATGATTACATCGGATGCTAAAATAATATCGTCCATGGCTTCATCATTAGCAACGGTTTCTGCACGTTCAACTTTAGCAACGATTTTTGCATTTAAACCTGCTTGTTGAGCAAGTTCACGTGCATAATTTAAATCTGCACTTGAACGAGGGAAAGAAACGGCTAAGAAATCAACACCAATGCGTGCAGCGGTAATAATGTCGGCTTTATCTTTTTCTGTTAGGGCATCCGCAGATAAACCGCCACCTAATTTATTGATACCTTTATTATTTGATAATGGACCACCAACAGTAACTTCAGTGAAAACTTTTGCACCATCAGTTGATAATACTTTTAATTGAACACGGCCATCATCTAATAAAAGAATATCGCCCGGCACAACATCTTGAGGAAGCGTTTTATAGTCTAAACCAACGGATTCTTGAGTGCCTTCGCCTTTTGGTAATTCTGCATCAAGAATGAATTTATCGCCAATGTTTAAGAAAATTTTACCGTCTTTAAAAGTAGAAACACGAATTTTAGGACCTTGTAAATCACCTAAGATTGCCACGGTTTTACCTAATTTTTTCGCAATAGAACGTACACGTTCAGCACGTCCGATATGGTCATCAGGTGTACCGTGAGAGAAGTTCATACGAACTACGTTTGCACCCGCTGCGATAATTTTTTCAAGATTGTTATCACGGTCAGTTGATGGGCCCATAGTACATACAATCTTCGTTCTTCTTAGTCTTCTAGACATTATTTACTCCGTCAATAATTACAAAATTTTAAAGGTGTTATTTTACTTCGCTACATATTAGCCAGATAAAAAATCGGTGCACATTATACGCTTAAAACTTTTGGAAATCAAAAACGGCTCAGTTATTTAAGCTGGTTTTGTTTACTTTTTTGCCAGTTATATCGGGTTTTAAGAAAAATACTTGTGTTCAAGTTAAAAATATCTATAATCACGACTACCTCACACAGTGCGACTATAGCTCAGTTGGTTAGAGCACCACCTTGACATGGTGGGGGTCACTGGTTCGAGTCCAGCTAGTCGCACCATCTCTATTTTTCTCTATTCCCCAATTTTCAGATAGAAATAGATAAAATATAAGTAAAAACAATAGCTTATATAATTTCACACACTAAAACATACCTTCTTTTTTATATCAAAATCGCCTAAAAGGTAGTATTTTTATACCGATTGGGAGCGATTTCGATCTGTTCTATACTCCATTGCACACATTTTTATGGAATAAACAATGGCGACAATTATCAAGAATGGCAAGCGTTGGCGCGCACAAGTGCGCAGGTTTGGCGTGAGCAAATCAGCCACTTTTTTGACTCAAGCAGACGCAAAAAAATGGGCAGAAATGCTCGAAAAACAGCTTGAATCAGGAAAGTATAATGAAATCCCTGATATTACATTGGATGAACTGATTGATAAGTATCTAAAAGAAGTCACTGTAACCAAGCGCGGGAAACGTGAAGAGCGCATAAGACTACTGCGTCTTTCTCGAACTCCGATTGCCGCAATATCTTTACAAGAAATAGGAAAAGCACACTTTCGTGAGTGGTAAAATCAACGATTAAAAGAAGTCTCTCCAGCAACAGTTTTGCGTGAACGTAGTTCGCTTTCTGCTCTAATGGCCAAAACGATTGAATGGGATTTTATAACAGCCCCCCCCCTAAAATATCTTGAGAAACCAAAAGCACCAGCACCAAGAACTCGTCGATATAATGAACATGAAATTGAGCGTCTGATTTTTGTGTCAGGTTATGATGTCGAACATATTGAACCGCCAAAAACCTTACAAAATTGCACGGGGCTGCATTTCTTTTTGCTATAGAGACAGCAATGAGAGCAGGGGAAATAGCAAGTTTAACTTGGAATAATATCAATTTTGAAAAGCGCACCGCCTTTTTGCCAATTATTAAAAATGGACATTCACGCACGGTGCCTCTTTCGGTAAAAGCAATAGCGATTTTACAACATCTTACTTCGGTAAAAACAGAAAGTGATCTGCGAGTATTCCAAATGGAAGCACGCCAACTGGATCACAACTTCCGCAAGCTCAAAAAGATGGAAGGGCTTGAAAATGCCAATTTACATTTTCACGACACCCGCCGTGAACGATTGGCAGAAAAAGTGGATGTAATGGTATTAGCCAAAATATCGGGCCATAGAGATCTCAGTATTCTGCAAAATACTTATTACGCACCTGATATGGCAGAAATTGCTCAACGGCTATAAAACAAAGGCGGGTTATGATCTGACCCCAACCAAAGGCTTGAGCCAACGGAATTTTTTCTTCTTTAATGAAAACTTCATCGTTTTCACAACAAATCCACCGATAGTCATTAAGCCGTAACCATCCATGGCGCATTAAAAGGTCAATTTGTGACGGTTTTAATGGCGAACCAATAGGCAACATCAATAAATTAACTTGCTGTTCGATTTTTGAGCGGTTACAGTTATTGACACAAGTCCAAGCGGCGCGATGCGCCTTGTTTGTTTCGGTGGACTCCGAATTAAGTGCGGTGGAACCCAACGCACTTTTCGCTGATTTAATCACCCAGTTTTTTAACTTGGTGATGATTTTCTTTTCTGTGAATCTGTTTTTTACCCCCACAATTTTCTTACGAATCTCCCCGTATTTATTCGGTTCGCATTCCTCATACTCAATACAAATCGGCTGATCACAACATTTTGTCATTGCGCCACATCGTATCCCTTATTTTGAGTTTGACACAAAAGAATATGAAGATTTATCGGTATTTGCAGATGCCATCCCTAAACTTACGGGCATTGGCGTGCAGATTTCGGAAAGTTGGGTGCGGGATAAATTAGGGATTCCTGAACCGCAGGAAGGTTAGGCGAAAGAGATTTGAAACGCCGTGGAATTGATAAGCCTGATGATAGTTCTGAATTTTTGGTGGAAGTAGAACGCCCTGCGGATAAGCAAGGTAATCGTGAAAAGACGGTAGGGTTTAAATTGCCTGATGGCACGATACGTGTGACGGATAAAGGCTTTGATTACAATGTAGGGCGATTAAACTACAAGCCTAATTTGGATCTTTATCCTGAAAAACTGGCGCATGCGTTTGCGAAGGTTGAGATGAAAAGTGGGGAGTTTAAGCACGATTTTGAATTGTTGGCAAAGCGTATGGCGGAGATGAAACAAACGCTCAGCCTAGATGGAAAAAAACTCACTGCTGAGCAGATGTTACAGGTGCGAGATAGTCTTACCAAAAATTTTAAATTTGCGGCAGGTGTCTTGAGTGCAGAAAGTAAGGATTTATTGAAAAGCAAAACTGGCACAGTGTGGCTTTCTGATGATACTTTAATTAAACAGTTTAATAGCCGTGATGGGCAAGATTTTGGACTGGAAAGCTATGCACTTTTCCCTGATTTATTTAATCAGCCTGATATTGTTCTACAAGATAATGATCGTTTTTATTTTATCAAAAACTTTGAGAAACAGCGTATTTTAGGTGTAATAAAGCACTTATCTAAATTTAATGAAATTTTTGTGCTTTCGGCAAGGGAGATTAATATCAAGGAAGTAGAAAAAATGAAAGGTAAATTGGCAGTTATCAAGTAAGGCTCCCGATCACTTACACACGCTCTCGGACACCTGAGCAGGACGAGCCACCTCAAGTAGGCTGCGGCAGGGAGATTATCACCGCTTTTTTAATAACTGCCTTGCATGAATATACCCCCTTAAATTTTAAAAATCAACGATTATGATAGACATTGAAATCAATAACGCACAAGAAATTGCATCGGCACTAGAACGCCTTGCACAAGCCACCGCTCATCGAGCTCCTTTAATGCGTAGCATTGCGGGGACAATGGAATCGGCTGTCGCGCAGAACTTTGAAGTGGGTGGTCGTCCTGCGTGGAAGAAATTAAAGATTCGCCAAGGTACGCCTTTGGTGGATACTGAAAACTTGATGGCGAGCATTACTTCTGAATATAATAACAATGAAGCCATTGTGGGGACGGATGAGCCTTACGCAGCTATTCATCAATTCGGCGGTAAAGCTGGACGAGGTCGTAAAGTAGCGATTCCTGCACGCCCTTTCTTGATTTTAACACCTCAAGATAAGGCAGATATTTTGGAAGACGTGCAAGGCTACTTCCAACGCTTAATTAATTGACATCCTCCCCGTCCTTTAGGGCACGGAGGATGTCAACTTGCTTTTTTAGGGACAGTTATGTTGTGCGAGTTTATCTAAAGTGTAAAATTTAAACACCCTTTAATGATGATTTAGAGGGCGTTTTTATTTCTCAAATTTAGCGATTTTTAACCGCTTAAAATGGGAAACAGCCAAGATTTCAGATTTCTCACTTTTAACGGTTATGTTTCTCAAAATTTGCGGACGGCTACATCTGCGCCAATTCAAAAATTACAAAAAGAATTGAATGTATTAACTAAATTTAATGATCCTAAAGGTCAGTATTTGTATTGTTTGAATTGTGGAAAAGTGAAGTAATAATTGAAAAAGGGCAGAATTAAATCTGCCCTTTCGCTTACAAAATATACGCTTCTTGAATATGATGTGGCTTTTGCTCTTCTTCTGGGGGAAGTTGCATATAGTCGCCGTAATATTGCGTTAAGTGTTCGTGATATCCATTCATTACT
>NZ_KV805901.1:0-1952 GCF_001811665.1 Haemophilus sp. HMSC066A11 | reverse complement strand
ATATCCATTCATTACTTGAAATTGTCGTCCCTCAAATTCTTTATAAATAACGTGATTAAAATAAGCTCTTGGCATATAAGCTTTATTCCAATTACGATATTCCGTCATTAATAACCCTATATTTTCTGAGGTATTAATTGGGTACAATTTTTGAATTTCGGATAAATAGTTTTGCATTCTATGAAATAAAAGATTCGATAACCAATTTAGTATTGTATATTTTAATGAATTTTGGGAAGCTCTTATCCAACGTTTCTTACAAGATGCAAAACGGTTTTTTCTTTTTCTATATTTTTTGATTATTGTATAAATAATTTTTTTGTTATTTGGTATTCCATCATAGATAAAAATATCTATAAATATTTTGTTTTCATCTCCATTTATATCAATCGTCTTTGTTTTATTGTCGAATATTTTTGCCATTTCACCAGTATTAGAGGCTAGAATATCTTCCGCTGTCCCTATGATATATCGTTCATGTTTTTCATGTAACCAAGCATTGATAAATTTTTGATATTCATCGCAGTGCATATAAACATCAATATCGTCGTCCCAAGGGATAAAGCCTTTGTGGCGTATCGCACCGATTAATGTTCCACCACCAAGAGAATAGCGAATTTGGTGTTTCTCACATAGAGCGTGGAAATAATCTAAGATATCGAGACAAACGAGTTGTTGTTCTCTGAGAGTCAATTTTTTCATTATTTTTCCTTGTTTGGTGTCAATTTTTGTAAAATGTGGTGATAGTCATCAAGGTTATCCATCTCAAATATATCATCACGGTTAAGTTGCTGTGTATGAACATTTAATTTATCTATATATTCCATCGGAATGGTGTCCCAATAAAGTGCTGGATTTTTTAATTGCACTTCACTTGTATATTCTTTGAGCAAATTTAGAATAATATTGCAATCCCGAGTTGTCCAATAAGATACCCCTGACAAGCTAGGCTGGTTTAATGATCCAATCTCAATACGTATTACTTGCCCATTACTATTTAAAATCGGTAGCCATTCATTGTACGTTTTAGAACGGATGACTGTGAAATATGTACTGTGTGGTGGCTTCGTTAGAAAAATATTACGATTGAGAACAACATCCGCATCAATAACATAACAATCACTAAAGAAGTCTTGTGCCAGAGAAAAGGAATAAATGCTGTTATATTCGCGATATTTTTCGTTGTAAATCAAGGTGCAGTCATATTTTTTCTTTAGATACTCGAATTGTTCGTGCAAATGCCCAGAAATAATGACAATTTTATCAATATTCGCTTGTTGTAAAAACGCCAGTGTTCGTTCTAAGTTAGGTGTGCCGTGAATATCTAACAATGCTTTATGTGTGCTTTGTGTAATTGCTTTAAAACGACTGCCTAATCCTGCAGCCAAAATAATTGCATTCATTTTTGTTCCCCTTTGTAATAAAGTGTAACGATCACTCCTGCACTTAATAATAAGGTGAGTAGTAAGGTAATGGGCTTAATTGGCTGTTTATAGAGCAGATAACCAAGTCCAATTGCCCATACAGAATATGTGATATTTAATGCCATTGCTTTGATTGGTTTTAACAGATAAATCGCTTGGTAATAGCAGCAGTAAGATAATGCCCCAAAGATTATTACACCAGCAATTTGTACATAATTAAAACTAAGTATATCTAGTGAGAAATCTTTCAAGGAAAGAATAAATAGAATCAATAAATAACCAATAGTTGAACCACATAGTCTTAAAAAATACACTTGAAGTCCTGATAACGAACGCATTGTATGAGAAGATATGACGATTTCAGATGACCAACCTAATATGCAAATGGCTAAAAAAATGAGACCGCTTGTATTGAAGTTTGCTTTTTGCCCGACTTCAATAGCCAACAATGCAGAAGCAATAACCGCCAATCCAAATCCAAACTGCGCTGTTCTAGAGATTTTTTCTTTTAGAATCCAATAAGACATT
>NZ_KV805900.1:0-355 GCF_001811665.1 Haemophilus sp. HMSC066A11 | reverse complement strand
AGGCTACAACTACCGCCATATTAATCAAACATCCGAGTTAAACACCCTGGGTGCAACGAAGAAAAAATTTGCAGTATCAGGCGTAAGTGCAGGCATTGATGGACATATCCAATTTACCCCTAAAACAATCTTTAATATTGATTTAACTCATCATTATTACGCGAGTAAATTACCAGGCTCTTTTGGAATGGAGCGCATTGGCGAAACATTTAATCGCAGCTATCACATTAGCACAGCCAGTTTAGGGTTGAGTCAAGAGTTTGCTCAAGGTTGGCATTTTAGCAGTCAATTATCGGGTCAGTTTACTCTACAAGATATAAGTAGCATAGATTTATTCTCTGTAACAGGTACTTAT
>NZ_KV805899.1:0-39104 GCF_001811665.1 Haemophilus sp. HMSC066A11 | reverse complement strand
ATGATAGATGAAGTGTGTTTTGAAATGGCAGACATAAAACAAACGAGGTTCAAATATGGAAAAAAAACAAGAAAAAAGCCTGTCAGATTCTGATAAGTCAAGAATAAAACAGGCTGTTTTGGAAAGCGCCGCGAAAAATACAGGAATGTCACCTGATGAGATTGCAGAATCCTTATGTAGGGCTATTTACCTGATTGATTCTTATAAGCATTGATGATGTGAGACGAATCAATTTCATCATCTAACGTTTTCTGAAATGTTTCAGATAATGAATTGATAAACTCTGCAATACCCCTTGCGGTTGTTAGATCAATATTTCTTTGATAATGAGAGTTGGTTCTCAAAATGTCTCTAGCCATGACTAAGGCTATTTTATCAGCCGTTATCTTTTTCATAGTATTTCCTCATAAATTGTTGTTATGGCGGAAATATTATATTCCTCGTTGTTGTGGAAAACAAGAGGGCTTGAGCCTTACAAGCATAAAGAAAGGCACCTTATTCTAGACAAAATCAGCATAGACTGATTGCACTACTCCACTGACCGCCTGAAAAGTGCGGTCTTTTTTTTAAACATTTGACACCGCTCCTGCTTCGAATTAGGATAGTACTACTTTCAACAGCCTCTTTTAGAGGTTTTTTTATACCCAAAGCGTGGAATATGACAGAATTATTTATTAAATCTGAATATCATTCAATTCCTCATCAATTTGCTGAATTTCGTGTAGCAAATGTTGATTATATTATTGATTTCTCATCGGATAATGATGTGATTGAAAGCCTCTTTTCTTTAGATGAACGCTTAGTGCCGCTATTAAAAAATCGTAAAACATACAGTGTCAAATTTGGCGTAAAAGAATACTACGAAAGCACCGATCCAAGTATCGATCTATACGCTCCACCAATCAATCATCAGCTAAAGAAAACCGATATTCAGCATTTAAAAGAACAACTTGAAACATTGCTCTATAAGCACTATTTAATTTACCAACCTGAATGTTATTTTTTCATCGCTGAACGCCCCTCATTGAGCCGAATGTATCAAAAAATGTGCGACAATCGCCATCCACTTATGATAGACTTTCAACCAATCGGGCAACTAGGCGAAAACTCTGATTGTTTTATTATCAAAAGCCCAAACTATAAGGAGTAAGCAATGGCAGAAACTAAACCCAGTGCAAAAGAACTTAAACGTCAAGCTATGCTTGCTTCACGTTTAGCTTACCAAAAAGCAAAAAATCAATCATAAAAATCCGCCCCGAAAATTCGGGGCTTTTTATTTGACAGCGCCCTCACTTCGGATTAAGATACCCCCACTTTCAACAGAAAGTCAGGATCGCAGTCCTGAATGATTAGAGCAGTGAAAAAGACAGTCGCTCAAAAGCGACTTTTTTTATAGCCGCAAAACAGCAAATCTACCTTTTCCCCAAATTTGGTGAAAAGTCCAATGATGAACTGTTTAGGAGGATCGAAAGATCCGCCGTTTTGCTCTAAGTACGGTACTGCGAATCCTATTCAGTTCATCACCAACTATTCGCAGTGGTTCGTGATGAGTTTTAAAACTTAACTTAGAGTACATCACAATGACACACTTAAACTTAATTCCTGTTTTTAATGGCTTAATCCAAAATCAACCCGTTCAACTTTGCAACGCTCGTGAACTTCACGCATTCGTAGAAAGCAAACAGCAATACACTGATTGGATCAAAAACCGCATCAACGAATATGGCTTCATCCAAGATGAAGACTACCTCGTCATTACCGAACGCACCAACGGACGCCCACGCAAGGAATATCACATCACCCTCGATATGGGCAAAGAACTCAGAAATTAATTGCACCATTTAAAGCGTCTAATCAAATGAACTGGGAAAGAGCGAAAAACCTTATCGCCCAATAAAACACCACAAAATCCGACCGCACTTTTTTAAGCCTGCGGCGGATTATCACGCCTAAAATCCGACAAAAGGAACAGAAAATGAACAAATTAATCATTACGCTCGTGTGTGCATTTGTAGTGTATATGGTGCACGCCCTAAACCTTAATCAAGACTTTGACGGCAAAATCTGTCATGCCGAACAGACACAACAATATTAACGAACCACCGCTCTTATGGGCGGTTTTTTATTGGAGGAAATATGGAACCAATTAAACTTTCGCAGAAAGCCGAAGAAGAAATTGTGAATACGGCAAAAATGGCGGCGTTATCTAATTTGACCGAGAAAAGCCAAAATTTAATTACACTTGAGGATATCGCAATATATTTTGGGCGACACTATCAAACCTTTGCCAAGATTATTTCAAAACTGCCTAATTTTCCAAACCCGTTACAGTCGATCAACAAAATTCTCGCCCACGCTATATCGCAGGCGAAGTTGTTCGTTGGGGGCGGATTAATGCTAAACGTATTAGCTAATCAAGTAATTCCGCCACCTCCGCCATATCAGGGGCATAATAGACATTTTGTAAAATCGAAATATCTTTATGCCCAGATATTTTGGCTAATGTCATCACATCTACTTTTTTAGATAGTCTAGTCAATGCCTCACGCCGTGTGTCGTGAAAATGCAAATATTCTCGCTCGGCAAGTTTTTTGAGTTTTCGGAATGTTGCATCAAGCACATTAGACTTAATATCAAAACATAATCCCTCATCCCTTATCTCGCCTTTTAACCGTTCTAAAATAGCGATTGCATTTTTAGTCAATGGCGCGGTTCTTGATGTACCGTTTTTTGTCATAGGCAAAAATGCAGTACGTTTCTCAAAATTCACATTATCCCAACTAAGACTACAAATCTTCCCTGCTCTCATTGCAGTTTCAACGGCAAACAACATAGCTGCAGCCGTTCTCGCTTTTGCAGTTTTGAGCGTATCAACATATCCACTGATAGCCACAATAGCATTAATATTTTCTTCCGTTACTCGCTGAGTTCGAGGTTTCCCTTTTTCGGGTAATTGCATGCCGACCATTGGGCTTTTTTGTATATACCTCCATCGCTTAAGGGCAATTTTGAATATATGACCTATCGTAGATAATTCACGGCGCACACTTTCACTTTTTACCGATTCCAATCTCTCCGCAATCCAATCCTCAATATCTCTCCGACTCACATCAGATATATATTTATCCGTAACTGGATGGCGCAAAAAGCGATTCAGCCGATTAAATTCGTGCTTTTCTCCACGTTTTGTTGGCGTAATTTCGTTCAAATACCGCTTAATAACATCAGAAAATAATGTATCAGGTTGCAATCCTTGCGCTTGCAATTCTATTTTCTTTTCCTCTTCCGCACCCCATTTCATGTTGCATTGGCGTAATCGATGCATAAAAATACTTAAAAAATGGCAATATTTGAGGTTGGGATTGATGATGAATTTATAGCGGATATGAACGTAACTTATTGATTTTACTGGTTGAAATGCATAAAAGAAAAACCCCTGACCAACGATCAAGGGTTTGTATGTGGTGCCTAGGGTCGGACTCGAACCGACACGTTTATTCAACGGCGGATTTTGAATCCCATAATTTATCAGTAAAAAATACATTAATTAATAATTAAATCAAAGACTTGCACATCATTTTATTTTTTTCTATTTGTATGTTTTTCCCCTCTTTTTTATATTTTAAGTCAAAGTTACGTCAAAGTTTAGTTACAATGTCACTCTATTCCAATTGCATACAAATGAAACTCTACTTACGATAGGTTAAGTTATAAGAATAAATAACGGCAGAATTACCCGCCGTTTATCTTAAACTCTATCAGGCCAAGGACAGGAATTGCCTCATTGCCTTTTATTTTATGAAAACTACCGTACTTTTAGAATGTGCGTGGAATAAAAGTTGATGATTGATACTGCGTGCGTTTTTGCGCCCAATCTTTAGCATCGGCTGATGCTTTGGCAAACTGCAAATGAGCGGCGTCTTCACTTTTTTGTCTTGCAATATCTGCCGCCTGTTGTGGAGTGAGATTGTTTACATCAATCATATTGCGCACAGGAGGAGCGACAGAAGATTTAACATCCTCAGCTACCGTTTCGCGCTCCACTGGTTTCGGATTGTACAAATCCATATCACCACCACCGGTCATATAAAGCGCTTGCCCCATCTGGCCAGCCCCCTTAAATGCAGCGATTGTATCAGGGCGTTTAAGATAATTATCGCGTTCAGCAGAAACAGCATTGATTCTTGCTGCAATCACATTTTGTTGCTCTTTATCTTCTGTTGCAGACAATTTTTCTTGCAAGGCATGTATTTGGCTATCATAAATACCAAGAGTTTGAGTTGCGCCGAGAAGATTTTTTTGTGCTTCTGATTCTCCGCTATGAGAATAACGCGCTGAAATTCGAGCTTTTGCAGCCGCCGCTGAAATCTCATTACGGGTTCTATGATCTTCAAGCTCAAACTCGTGCTTGTATTTTTTATCAAGCAATTCACTATCAAAAGCACGTTGTTTGTCGGCTTCTGCCGTTTTCCAATCTAACAACTTTTGCGTTTCTTCATCTTTCCACCCTTGCTCAACATTTTTGACAATACCAGTTCCCAATCCTTGTGTCATCGCACCTAAAATTCCACTCCATCCCATAAATTATGCCCCTTGTTGCATTGGTTGTGATTTACCATTTTGCACTTGCGCACGGCGTTGGCTTTCCATTTCAGATACCTTGTTGATCATATCAACGTATTGCTGTTCTTCTTCCTGAGGTAACGCACCGTGCGTTGCTTCGCCAAATTGCTCAAGCGCATTCATTAAAATATCAATCAATACATCATCAATTTGCTCTTCTGGCACACCAACTTGCTGTAATAATTGCATAGCTAAATCTTTAGCAACTTGCATCATCACTTGTGGCGGAATAGTTTTGCCATTTTGTTGCGCGGCCTGAAGATTTGAAATCATCGCTTTTGCGACTAAATCTGCAATACCTTCTTCTGGCCCTTTTTCTTGAATACGCTGTTGCGCAACATTTGCGATGGCATTAATGGAATTTTGCATCAACATTTGATACATCTGCGCCATACTTCCCTGTTGTTGTGAACCTTGTGGATTTTCGACCGCACTTTGTTCTGTTGTCTGTGGTTGTGATTGTGATTGTTGTGTCATTGAATCTAAAATGCCCATGAATTTCTCCTATGATACGATGATATTTGCCCAGTAATTTCTTAGGTTAGGAATGTCATTCGTTTTGACCTGTTTATCAGGCTCTATATTTTGCATACGATTATGCATAGTGTTCAGTATGCCTTTTGGTTGTGTATTGTCACTACGTAAATCACGCCCAGCCATAAATTCTTTATAGGCTTGACGTTCTTTTTTAGCTAATTCATTTTGTTGTGCGATATGGTTATTTAATGCGTTAGAGTTAAGCGTCTCTGTTAAATCACGTAATGATTTTGTCATCGTGTCTTTTTTGTTGATCGCTTTACCTAATAAACCAATCCCAGACGCCAGCATCGCACCAGGAGGCCCTAAAGCAGATAAACCGACTTGTGCAGCACTAATACCTCTATCGATCCATTTATCGTTCGTTTCATATTTTTCCTGAATATTCTTATAAGATTTATCGATGAAATCTACTCTTGTATCGTAATACGCTTTCCCCTCTGGAGTGAGGCTATCATAATACGCTTGCTCTTGGTTGCTTTTGAATTGTCGAGATAAATCCCCAACGTGGGAAAGCCCAAGATTTGCCGCACCTTCAGCAATTTTGCCAACTGGAGTTGTTGCTACCCCACCCACCCCACTAAAAACGCCTCCTACAGCACGACCAATTAAGTTCAATTCTTCGCCTCGTTTAAGACGGTCGTGACTATTAATGGTCGCCTGGTCTCGAACGGATGAATATTGGGGATCGCTTGACCATGCATCGCCGTTATTTAATGTCATTGAACCACGTATGTTTCTATCAAATATAGAAGGAGTGCGTTCAGAATAAGGCGCATTGGAGTAACTTTTTCCAAATAAACCGCCAGTGAGTGTTTTCTGATCTTTTTCAGGAACGACGGTGCTCATTTGCCCATTAGAAAGCGAATGATATTTTTCACTAATTGTTCGGCTAATTGCGCTATGACCACCACTCCAACTAGAGTTATTTCTTCGCTCATTAAATGCATCAGTATAGACTTTGTCTTTTCCATATCTAGATTTATGGTCATTCCATCTATCTGACGTACTGCGATAACTATCACTACTGTTATCTTCTCGCCAACCACCTCCACCGGAAAATGATGAATCAGAATCACTAGCTCGCTCATAGCCAGCTTTTTCCATTGACTCACCAAAACTATCATGCAACTCTGCCATTGTTAGCCCCTTTAGTTTCAGAACGTTTCTTCATTTCAGTCAAAATACCGCCATTTGCCAATCCAGGAGAATCATCCACTGTCAAACTTTTATACGACCAATCCGCATCTGGTACGGCTGAATATTTTGATTTCATCTGATCTTGCAGATTTAATAACTCACGTTGCTGATTGATCAAATCTTTACCAGCTTGTTTTTGCGCAAAGTAACCACCGGCACCAGCAATAACATTACCGATAATATTACTTGCTGCTTTATGGTTGTCCATCCAATCCATTGCACTTCCAGCTGTTTCCCCCAGCCATTTACCAGCTCCACTAATTGCATCCCATGCACCATCCCAAAACACCATAACCTTTCTCCTCTTAACTAATTTGAATTGACGGAACACCTAAGCTAGGAAATGACGACCAGTTTTGTCGCGTGGTCGGAATTCCCTGCATAAACTTACTCATAAATTGAATCTCTGAATCTCGACTTGCTTTTAGCTGCTCAATAGCCTTTGTTTTATCCTCAGCTTTCATATTCGAGTTATTCAAGATCGTGGCTATTTGCGCATCGAAGTTACTGGTGATTTGCATGGTGAAATCAATGGATTTACCAATAGTGTTCGCCGCAACTTGTGCATTTAAGTTCTTCATCTCATTTTGATGATTCAAATTCGCCATATCTTTTTGTTGTTGCCGTTCAAGTGCAGTTTGAGATGCGGTAAACTGATTCTGCGTCTGATTCAATCTGCTTTGATTGTTATAAGCTAGGTCAGATTGTAATTGCGCCATTCCACGCTGATGACCGCGTTCTAATTCAGCCTGCGATGCGGTGAATTGATTTTGTTGCTGATTGAGCTTACTTTGATTTTGGAAATTTAAATCAGCTTGTAAGCGAGTTTGTTTTTCCGCAAACGCATTTTGCGTATCTTGGCTTGCAATTGGCATTGCCGCATCAAGCATTGCACGTTGAGCAGATTCCACTCCAATGGTTGAATTTTGCAAGCCGCGATTTGCGGCAAGACGCTCACCTTTAGCAGCAGCGCTATTCATTAAAAGCGAATTGCTATTTAATAAATTAGAAACATTCCCTGCCATTGTCTGTGATGTATCTTTTGTCGGAGATTGAGTGGAAATTGTTGGGGCTTGCGGTGTTTTAGTTTTATTCACCGCATCCGTCATAGAACCTAGAATTGACATATATTCTCCTAAAAAAAAAGACCGCTTATTTCGCAGCCTCTTGTTGAAAATTTATTTAATTATTACTTACGGTGGTAAAAGCAACAGCAAGCTGATTCGGACTAAACCGCCAACCCTCATCACTATTTTTAATTGCATTAAAACACCATTCGCTACAGAAAAACTTACTTCGCTTCTGTTTAAGACCCAAAACAATTCCTAGCGCACCCCACCAGTCATACCTCATGTTTTTAGTTTGCTCGAAATAAGCCTTAATCCGCTCTTCCGTTATGTTTTGCAGTTCAATTAAATCCCACTTCTCATGTTCTAAGTACATGATCTTACTACGTACTCCACCATCTCGTATTGATGACGAATAGCAGACCTTAAAACCTTTATTTACGACAATTTCACAATGGCTATATAAACCTTTAGTAAGCTTACGAGTTAACCAATCTGATAATCGAGCCAAGATCGCTTTAGGTGTCCAGCCTGTTTTCTTGCCTTTATACAACGCTAAATAAACCTTACCTTCCGTCATTGTTGCGCCTCCGCTAATGCTTTCATTTTTCTGATAATGTCATTATGAATTTGCTGTAATTCTTCTTCACTCAATTCTTCGTGCTTGAGCTCATACTTACGCATACGCTGCACCGCGAGTTGTTCTTGCAGTGTTCGTAATCCTTCAGCCTGTTTTAAAATTAGCAATGTTGCTGATTTATTATCAAGTCCTGCGACAGTTGCAAAACTTGATATATAGATGCTTACTTCACCAGTAAAATTCGCTTCTTTAAATGCCAGAGCTACAGATTCACGTTCTTTGTATTCCTCGGCAAATCGAGTCCACTTCGCACTAATACTAGCTGCTGTATCATCAATGCTATCAACTAGTCTTTTAATGAGTTCACGCTTAATTTCAGTTTGCTTCTCCTCATCAATAACCCAGCTATTTCCATTCCATATGTGTAATTCTGTTGGTTGTCTATCAACTAGAATGTATTGACTTTTAAAATCAATAAGTTGTTTAGTCTCAAGCTCTGATTCGTTTTCTACTTCCATTTCCACAAAATCATTTAAGTTTTGCGGAATAGGGAAAATTTGATAACTATTCAAATTTTCTTTTAAAAAATAGACTTTCATTAATCACTCCTTCATCGAATATCAATACGTTTTACAAAACGACCAGCAAGATCTTGAATTTGTATTGCTGTACCGTTTCTATCAACAGTCACAGCGAATGTCTTGACTTCTACATAATTCAAAAATGAACCATTACGGGGAAATCCTCGTACTTGACGAACATCAAGCCAATGAACTCCGCCTCCTGTTTTACCTTCAATTTCTGCACCCACTTCAAAACTGACGAGTTCAATATCGTTATTATCATCAAGCCTGCGCCTTTCTGATGATTGAAGATATAAAATTAACGTTTTACCGAAGCACTTCTCTGATATATCAATTCGCCCAGAACCCACGTTACCTTGCCAGACTGTTTTTAATGTGCCAATTTGAGATAAATTCTCTTTTGCCTGCAAAAATTGCTGATTTATATCAGCTTTTGCATTGGTGATTTCTCGCAAAGTTGATTGTTTATTCTCTTCTATTTTTTGTTTAACACTCTCAGATAACGCTTGCATATTTTGCGCAAGTGTACCCGCATCTAAAGCCCCAGCATTTTCAACAACGCCGAATGCTTTAACCCAGAATTGCACGTCATCAAATGTGTTTTTTGCTTTGATGCATAATTTGAGGATTAATGATTTAGGGCGAGTTTCATTTCCACCTGTTGCCATTGGGCTATCTAATAGCGGATGCATAAATCCATTATCACTGAGATTATCATCAGTTGTAGTTGCAGTGCGTAATCGTGAATCTATAACTGTTTTCGTTTTGTCATAAAAAATACTACTATCAGATGAATCAGCCCAGTGTGTTCTAACTTTATGTACGTGCTTTTTAATTTCGTCACTTTGTGTCTGACCGATATTTAATCCATTCCCTGTATTTCTAATAAATCGGTCTTCCGCAAGTGGTACATTTGAAATAGAGCTATATTTATCAACAAGATATTGATATAACTCTGGGTAATTTTGCTGTGTGACTGTTGAGCGAATGCTATCAAAGGCAATCCACCCAGAAGGGATATTATCCACGGCAAAATAAGCCGTCATCCCCACATCACTACGAGTTAAATCAGGAAGTTGGTTGCTGTTGCCCAAAGTGCGGTATAAATCGGGGAAGGTTTGTTGGCTGAATGTTGAACCATCAGCACGTAAAAAACCAACGGGATTGGTTACCGCACGGGGAAATGACACTACGGCACCTAAAGGTAAGCCTTTTTTAGCAGCCTCTCCTACCGCATATTCGGAGGCAAATTTGTTTTTATCTGCTCCATCTGTTTTGTGCGATATTGGCAAAATACCTGGCTCTGTTTCTGTCGCTGATTTTGCTGTCCATTTTGTATTAGCAAGCTCTTCGGCTTCCACACCTTTATCATAAGCCGTCTTAACCGCTTTTGATGTTGCTACATTATTTTCGTCGTTGCTATTGACTGCGGATGATCGTTTGTTAAGAGGGATATAGTTATTTAACGCAAGCTGCACCGTCGCAATCAGTTGCGCGAGTTTTTTACCCGCTTTTGCAGTGAGTGCAAGAGATTCACTTTCAAGGCCAGTATCATTGGTTAAGCGAACCACTCCTTCGGTATTAATGTTTGAGCGTGGTACATTAAGTACCTTGGCATAATCAACCTCTCCAACGGCAAGACTTTCCGCTTTTTTGGCTGCTTGCGTCGCTTCCTCTGCTTTTTGTGTAGCAATAGTCGCACTTTGTGTTGCAGATGATTCCGCACTTGCTAAATTTACGGCTAATTGTGCTGCTTTTTGTGCATAATGGTAAGCAGAATATTTTTCATCTAAAACAACTTCATTTTCAGGATTAGATGCCCATTTACGCGCCATATTTTCTGATTCATCCGCAGATTGACTGCTTGATAATGCAGAAGTCGCAGCTTGCTGAGCCGTTTGTGTATTGGTTGCAGTGATTTGGGTGTTTTTTGCAACCTCTTGCGCGGCTGATGCAACTTGTTGTGCTTTTTTGATGACATCATCACGTGCATTATTCACACTTGCTTCTGTTTCCGTTAGCATTTTGAATGGAACAGGATGATCTGGGTCGCTAGGTTCGGGAATTAATGGACTGGTTGCAAAGCCTTTTCCATCATCACGCATTGCTGGAATACGCTCAAAGCTCGCTTGGATGGCATCAAATTCATCAGAAACTGCCGTGCCATCTGCCTTTGTGTAAGGGGTAAATTGATGGGTGCGTTGATACCACGTTCTTTTTTCATCAGACACGATAATTTCTCCGAGTTATGTAGTTGAGAATAAGCCCACTGATTTCAAATTGTGGGGAGTAAATAGATGAACCAGAAAATGACAGTGCAATATTGCGACTATAGCCAGATAAATAGAATGTTGGTGTAGAATAATCTTCCGCTGACCACAGGAAATCATTCCAAAAGGAATCATTCCAACGCCCGCCACCGCCAGCGATTTGCAAATCCTTACTCAATGTTGATGCATGGTAGTTAGAATTGTAATCAAGATCGAAACGATAACTTAATTTAGATTTTCCCTCTGTAGTCGCTTGTAATTCTGAGCTATGCCAACTTTTAATCAATGTTGGCGACCCACAATGGTTAAATGCCATTTTAATAATCCAATCAATTGGCTTTCCCGAAAAGGAATAACATTTATCAGATTGGCGATATACCTTACCGTCATCAAAAGCCAAGTAAACTTGTTCAGGTGATTGCCATACCCCACGTAAAATCTCAGGATAAGTAAAAAATGTACTCCGTGTTGAGCCATCAGCTTGTAACATCATACAAATATGACGACCTTCTTTGGAATAGAACCGAATCTGATTTGATTTCGGTTTTGTGGAAGTATAAGCAATGTTGTAATGTTGCTTGTCGAAACCTAGTTTACGATTGGCATCTACTTCACTTAATCGAAAATCGCCAAATTGCTCGGTTTGATCGATGCGTGTAATACCATTTTTACTAATAGCTAAAGGAACGAATGTTGTTTGTAATGTTTCAGGTACAATGCCGATAGAAGAAACTTCTTTTAAAACCCAATCATCACGCCCTGAACCATAAAGCCCCGCTATTTTATTGCGGCAACCAATAATTAATACCCCGCCAACTGTGGAAGAAAGTGCAGTGATTTCATCACCTAACCCCAATTGTTCAGAACCGAGTAAAACTGACCATTGGTTAGGACGCCCCACTAAAGAATGTCCTAATTGCCCACCTGGGAAAGAGGCAAATAAGTGATTTCGGTGTGCACAGATATATTGCGGATTATTACTATTAACCAAAATTGGAACAATTACCCCATTTGGCCGCACTTCAATTATTTGTTCTCCATTACAGCCGTAAGCATAAAATGTATCTGCACCACCATAAAAATTGTGATAAATAAAGTGCCAAGACAATCCTTTTGATAATTTGACTAACTCGCAGTGCTCAATGGTTGCAACAGTCTCCCCTTTTATTTGTAAAGGTTGATTTTCAATAACCGATTGAGAGAGAACCACGTAACCAGATAAATTATCTGGGGCAAGCGTGACTGAATGGATAATCCCACGACTGCTAGCGGATATAAACTCAGCACCATTCAGTAAATTCTCAGGTTTTACCACGTTTTTTAGTTTAACTAGATAGGTATTCGGTATGGCTGACCATCCTTGACTTGAGCTGATAAATCCACCGCACTTTTCTCCGTTATCTCGAAAGGCGATGACTTCGTTATTGAGTTCTAGTACGCCACGAATTGGGTTTTCTCCTGGTACGGTAAGCACATGGTCTACGCCCAATTGAAAAGCGGTCGCACGGTAGCGTAAATCATCTTCTAACTCTCCTTCTGTAGAGCTATGCACGTAGTGAGCAGTGAAAGATGTTCCCTCTACGCTAAAAACATTGCCATTGGCTAAATTTAATGGGCGTAATGCTGCAACAACAAGTTCTTGCGCTAACACATCAATAATTTGATAACGTTTTCCTTGATGGTTGAAGGTTTTATTAAGAAAGGATTTATCTTGAGGAATTTCATTAACCACTAATACTGCATAATCCATCTCAGAAGGAATCATTTCTCCGTCAATGCATTCATAACCTTCAATGCGTGAAAAACCCCCACCATAATTAGGTTGCACATTTAACGCGATAATCGCTTCACTGTTCGCCTTTGCAATCGGTGGCGTAGTTAAATCCATGCCACCGCTGATGGCGATAAATTGTGATTGAATTCGTGGAAGTTGTGACATTATTTGCCTAATGATGGAGTGGGTAAGAATCGTTCGCAAAGCAAATGAAGATATTTATCCCATTCATTTTGCCCGCGGATAACTAGCTCTTGCGCATTTTGTGACAGGGCTTTACTTTGCATAGCGTAATACACAATCGCCACGTGGAATTGCTTAGGAATAAATGGTGTATCAGAGGACGCTTCTAATTCTTGAAGATTATCACTATCAAAACCATTTTCCCAAAATCGCTTGTTCCACGGGCGTAAAGATTGAATATCTAACCATGCTTCACGAATAGCATCAACATACTCAAGGTTACGACCAGTTTGATTGGTAACATTATGCGGGCCTTCGCCTGTATCGTTCATTTCACGACGTAACCGTTGAGCAAGCTGCAAGTAATTCATTAGGCATCACCTAATACAGTAATTGAATAGCGAGGAGCAAAGTATTCGCTATAAGTACCGTCTTTGTTTTGTTCAAAGCGATGTTCGCCAGCTTTAGAAAGTAAAACATAAACAGATTCGGGTACGGAAACTTCTTCTCCGCGTTTAATTAATATATCCAAATCATTAAGACCAACATACACATCACTGTTGTCAGTTTCACTTGGTGCAATGATAATGCGCACACGTTTAGGCAAATCAGCTGGAGGCATTTCTTTTGACTTGTTTCCTGTTGGCATATCGGGGCGCACCAAACCACTGGAGCTTTCAAAATCAAGAATAGCTTGAACAAGCTCTTCTTTCTTGCCATCTTTTTCCACGCCACATTGTTCGCGTAAATGCGCAACCAATTCTTCTTTTGTGGCTTTTTTCAGATCAATAAATGGATATGACATAGGTTTCCTCATAAAAAAAGAAAGCCCTCACGAGGAGGGCTTGAGTTTCAAATTAAAGTGCGGTTGCGGCAACTTCCAAACGAACTAACCACGCATCATTTAAGATTTTACCAGCCCACCAAGTTTTCCAACCAACGGAACCAGTTTGGCCAAGTTCATCGCCTTTTTCAGCTTTACCAGGATTGCGTACCAAAATTTGTGCTGCATCTTTGCCTTTCAACGGGCAAACTGCATAGGCTTCTTGACCAAAGATCGCAATTTTGTACACGTCCGCATTTGAACCACCTGTAGATAACACTTTACCAGTAGCAGATGCACCTGCATTTGCTGTTGGGGTAAGCAATGGCGTGGTAATAAAACGCACATTTTCTACCGTACCGAACTCTTGTGGAACGATTGGCTGACGAGAGCCATATTCAGCAACTGAGGTAAAGCCTGGCAAATTGCGAATATCCGCTTCCAAGTCTGTGTGGCAAACAGCAATATAGGCTGCTTCAATCGGTTTAGTACCGTATTTGATTGAACCATCCAAAATATTAGTTTTTTTCTTCGCACGGTTGCGTTGTAATTTACGCACTGCCGCACGTACGTGTTCTAATTTCAAAGCTGTATTGACTTGTGAAGTTGCTGAACCATTAGCAAAAATCACGTTAGTACCACCGCTGATTGCCCCCCACGTTGCAAGCTCAGTGGTTTCTGCTGCTTGCTCACCAGAAAGCATGGTCATGTCGGACAATACAGGATCTTCGTGAGTATCTTGAATCACATCGGTGATTTCAGTCCACGCACCAAATTGTTGTAAACGGCATTCCACATCTTCATACACCATTTTTTGGGATTCAGGGCGAACACCTTCAGTTAATGGAGTTAAAGCTGGTGCAAACGGTTTTGGACGGCGGAATTTAATCACTTGGGATTTGTTTTGTGGGATTGGTTTGGTTTGACCAAGTTTAGTCAAAATCAATACCGGTTCAGCATGAGCTAACATTTTAGCTTCTGCATACACTTGTGTGCGTTGGGAAATATCCGTAGATTTAGTTGTAGCCATAATAATTTTCCTCAAATGAACTAACTATCGCTGCTTAGCAAATTGAGCAGCTAATTGATCGAATAACGCATCTTCATCAATTTCATCACCGCCTTTTGGCGCACTGCGCCCCGTTGGGAGAGACATGGCGGATAATTGTTGAGAGCGTTTATTACGTTGCTCAGTGATGGAGGATGTTGCACGTTTGTACTCGTTGAGTAAATAAATCGCATCTTGCGGATCGTCAGAGCTAAACATTGCTTTAACGCCATTTGGTTGCGTATCTACCCAACGATGGAACATAGGGTCGCGCAAGATATTATCTGCATCAGGAACGGCTTGAGTGACTAAAGAAATAGAGGTATCAAGTTGTTGTTGCGCAAAATCTTGAACGTTGGCTTCCACCATTTGAGCGATTGGGGCAGAAACATCTTCAAGGCGTTTATTTTGTCCGGCAATAATGCGGGACAATAACTCTGCAACTTCAGGATAATCAGCACGCAAACTTTCCAATTCTCCATCAAAGGAAGGTTGGTTTTGTTTGAGCTGTTCTAGAGCGGCTTGTGCTTGTTGATATTTCTTTGCGAACGCACCAGCACGACCACGATGAGATTTAGCCATGTGTTCGTAGCGTTCTTTGTCTGCTTTCATTGAGCGGAAATGCTCTTTCACTTCGTCAGTGGCATTTGCTAACCATTCAGGCTCTTCCTCTTTTGCTTCCGGCGTTTGCGGGTTGCTTTCTTGAGGAGGATTTTCTCCACGCTGATCGGGCGCAGGCTGATTGTTGTCATTTGCAACAGGCGGCTCGTTGTCGGCAGTTAGTCCACCTGATTCAAGTTGATTAGCGGCTTCGTCAAAAGCGGCATCAGCATTAAATTCTACGGTGTCTTGATTTTCCATGTATTACCTCTTTAAGCAGCATAAAGCGGCTTGTGATAATGCGTTAATAAAAAAGCCCGCTGAAATTAGCGGGCCTGTAATGTTGGGTCGAGTTCACCAACAAGATCTTGCAGTTCTTTGATTCTTCCTCTAAGAACATTGTATTGTTGCGGCGTTAAACCTTCACCGCATAAATCTTGTTTATACTCAATAATTCGAGTATTCAGATAAATAATCAGAGATTTTTTATCTGCTTCATTTTGCAATTTTAGTTTCTGCATGAAAACTCCAATAAAAAACCGAACTGTATTTCTACAATTCGGCTATTGTGGGAAATTCTACTGCAAAATTTTTTATTGTCAATAGATTAATTTGTGTTCAATCCCTCCATTATACGGTATTTACGTAACATTTTTGCTTGTACTCTGCTCATATCTTTATTGTAACGCTTAATGCCATTCTCATAAGCAATTGCGCTAATTTTGCCTGAGCGTAATGCACGAGTTAGATTAGCTTTTTCACTTCTTGCTTTCTTAACAATACTCTCTTCTTGCTCATGGAATTTAATTAGTTTCATCTTGTTGGCATCTAACCAATCACCTAACTCATTGCGTTCTTTGCGAGATTTGTATTCTTTATAAACACTTCCAGCCTCTTCGCTTGCCTCATAGTAACGGCTTTGAATAGCAAATTCGTTTGTTGTGCCAATGAATTGATTTAAGAATGGCGTACGTGCTTTTCTTCCAAGCTCTTCACGATTAGGATTTTCCACAAATACAGTATTCAACTCTTTAAGACTACCAAGTATTGAGCTATAACCATCAAACAAGTTTTTAATTTGCTCAGGGTGCATATCAATACCCATTGTATCGTTTAGATTAATCGCCACATCTTTCCAAAATTGAGCAGTTGTCGCCTTAGATTGTTCTGCTTTTAATTTATCATCACGCACATAGTTAGTTGTGATCTTATTACCAAAAGCAGATCGATTTACAACATTTTGCATTAATGGTTGAAGTAATGTCGGTGTTATTGTTAATGCAGCTTTTTCCATTGGGTATTTTGCTGCAGAAATTTCACTTGGACTAATAGGTGCAAAAGTTTTCAAGGAGTGTGCTAGCATATTCGTCCCCGCCTCAGTCAATGAAATATCACCAACCGCTCCTTTTACGATATTCGTAGCAAAATTCCATGCCATTTGCGGCATACCAAACCCAACGGGGAATTTGAAATAATAACCATCACCAAGTGGAAACGGGATAAAACGTGTAATATCGCCAAGTTGATCCATTTTATTCCCCCCTTCATCTTCATCGTCCATAGAGCGTAAAACGGTGTAAAGCGCAGTCATCCCTGCAAGGTAGGCGGCAAAACGATACTGACCTTTACGTGTGGATAGATAACGCATTAAATTGGCCGCGCCCATTACAGCGGGTTGCGAGAACATATACAATGCTTTGATACCGCGCATTTTTGAACCAGTCTTGCGGAAGTTGGTTAATTCTAGCGTTGTTGCGGCCGCTTGCTTGCTATCTACACCATTCTCAACTAAGGCCTTATAAGCGGCAAGCGCAGAAACTGTATCAAAGGTTTTATTATACCCTTCTAAAATATTGCCTACTTTCTCTAATTTATTTGACAATGGGTTGTTTTCTTTTTTCAGTCTTTTTATTAAGTCGGTTTCTGTCTTATCTAAGTAAGCACCATAGTTTGATACTCCCCCCTCTTTTAGAAGTTGTTTTAACATCCGCTCTGCAGGCACGCTATCACGCAATTCTTGTCCGAACCCTAATCGTTTAGTTGCTTGCCATACTTCCTTATCAGCCAGTGCATTTTTAATGGTATCACGACCGATTTTATCCATTGTTTTGCTATCAACTAGGCGATTATTTTTATCGTAAAGTTTTTGCACTCGGATAAATTCTGATTTTTCCCAAGTATCACGCAACATATTCATCGGCGCAAAAGTGACAGTCCATTGTGTAACACCTCGAGCATACCATCCTGTCGGTTTAGAAATGACTTTCAAGAAAGCATTGGCGTGTTCAACGTTGTCATTACGCAATGATTCCATCACTTGAGTTGGCAATTCATACTCATAATAATCACTGCCTTCTTTACGGATAAGCACGTTGTCGCTTGAGCGTGTTAAGCCTTGCATTTTGCGTTTGCTAATACCTAAATTTGCAGTTGCTTGTTCTCTTGCCTCTGCATCAGAATAGCCTTTATCTTTCAATAAAGTCACTTCTGTTTCGAACAAGTCATCAATTCTAGATTTAAACTCAGCAAAGCCGGCATAGGTGGTGGATTTACCGATTGACTTCCAAACAGCATCAATCGCATCTTCAGCCTCTGAGTTTATACGACCTTTCAATGCTTTATCTCGAGTTATATTAAGCGCATTTGAGCTGGCACCTGAGATAATATCAACATCTACATCAGCATTAGGATCACCAGTTAAAGGAACATAATGGCGATTTGATTTGTATTCTTGATATTCTGATTCAGTATATCGACCGCTTGCACGATCAATATCTAATCTTGATTGATTAAGATCGTAAACCATCTCAGCAATTGATTCTAAATTAGATTTACTAATACGTTGTTCAGTATTCTTCATAATCAATTCAGCTTCCGGAATTGACCAACCTCCAGCGACCCCAACTTTAAAGCGATTACCTTTGTTTTTATAATCTGTGTTGTAAATATCAGACTTACGGTTATCGTATTGCTCTTTTGCTTTTAGATAAGCCTCATTTAAGCGACGAACTTCTACACTTGTACCGTTTTGTCTAGCGTTATCCAATAAGCGTTTTGTATCACGCATTACTTTTTCATCACGATTTAATAAATCAATGTTTTTCTCAATAGAATAGCGAGCCGAAATCCAGTTACCGACTAATCGTTTCATTGTTAATTCATCGATCGGATGTTTGCTTTTCTTGGTCTCTTTAGATAAAGCGGCAATTTTAGATAGGATAGGTTTTAAATACGCCTGTTCTAATTCTGAATTTAGTGCATCACGTTTACCCTTGGCGGTGTACATCGCATCTTTCAATCTGCGTTTTTCGTGATCTCGACTGCTCGTATTCCCTGTTTGATCTTCAAGATGCATTGAATCAATCCAGTCATTCACTGGGCGCAAGCTATCAGCGAACCATTCATCCACTTTGCCCACTACCCGATTAAAGCGCTCTTTAAATCCTGAGAAGTCTTTGGATTTTAAGTTATCCCATACACTAGGCTCACTGTCTGCTACGCCTGTCATTGCTAAATCAAGAGCGGATTGCATTGTATTTGCACGAGAGAATAAAATATCCCCACCACGCTCTTCATCTAATTGATTTGTCGCTTGCTTAATTGCTTCAATTCTTGATTTAGGATCAGTAGAATCATAGGTAAAGATTTTCACCCCTGATTTTTCCAATACATCATAGGCATTTTTAGCAAGATTATCAGGAACAACAGCACCAGCAAAGTTACTGAATTGTGTAATATCTTTAGCCTTACCCTCAAAGTATTCAGTTGGCAACGCTTTGAGTTTATTCAAAAACGTATCAACCGCCATTCTATTTTCTTGAGTGTCTCTGATGCCGGCATAGCCAAATGCTTTTGAAGTGTTTTCATCCACCGCATTCCATAGCACATCGTAAATATCTAAAGTGCTTACACCTAATTTGTTCGCTAATAAATCTCCCTCTTTTTTAAGAGTATTTTTTGCAATTTCAAATTCTTCTTTAGATACGATTCGATGTTTATTAGCTTGAATATCAGCAATGGATTTAAACTTAGGCGTAACGGCCGCACGCACGTTAGGCATTCCATAATTAAATGATTCGCCGCCTCGTAAATCTTTTTTTAGTTTTTTCACAACATTTTCAATGGTATGCGCAACGTATTTATTGCGGCCATGACCATCTGTACCATTCCAAATTTTCTCTTTAACTGGTATGGTTTCAACGATACTATCAACATAATCACGGAAAGCATTTTCATGCTCGCTAACTGCCTTGCGCATATTTGATAATGTTTCGACTGAATCTAATACTTTTTTAGATTCTTGTAATTTCAACCCCTCTTTTACTCTTGATTCAGCGAATGTGCGAACAGCATATTTATCCCCATCCAAGGCTTGTTTTGCACGAACAATAACATTCTTGAGCGATGGCGATGGAGATACTCTACCCTCAATATCTTTGATGTAATCCTTGATAAATTCTCTGAATAATCCCTCAAATTTATCCGCACTCTCGATGGATGAAATATCTTCCTCGCTGATGCCGGCTTTAATTGCTTTTTGAATGGACGGATAATCAGCGTGTACGCTTTTCGGAATATCTTGATGGGCTTTTTTATACGGAATATTCTGCTCTTTTAAGAATTGATATTTAACGGCATCACTATCAAGCATAGCTTGTCTTGCGCCGGTATCTTCTAGACCTTGAGTAAAGTAATAATCAAAACTTCCATCTCCAACCTCTTTAGCAGCTTTCTCAAAACGGTTAAATAATACATTTTTATCTTTAGCTGAATACTCATAGCTAACTCGAGGATAGCGAGGAGAATAAATATCGCTGCCGAAAACTTGAGCTTTATTTACACCTTTAGGATCAATATAATCACGACTACCAATTAAAGTGACTTCGCCAAAATTGGTTAATGGATTGCTTTGTTTTGCTACTGCAACAGATGCCAGTGGCAATCCTCCCATTTTATTGGCGTGCATAATGCCGTCTGCGCTGATGTTGTGTGTGACAATTAAATCTCGTTGATATTCTGAATCGCCTTTTCTACTAAAACGAATATCATCATTCTCGCTTGAAAATACCCCCGTATTAGAGGATGCTGATTTAATTTGATTGGAGTTGAAGATAGCTAAGTTTTTAACTCCGTCCTCATTTACATAAAAACCATCAAATCCCAAATCTTTGATTGATTCAATGATTGTTCTATCCTCTATCCGTTGCCATTTACCTTTTTTTATTTCACTAACGGCGCTAGAACTCAATCCGGCTCTCGCCGAAAGTTTCCCAACGTGTTTTTTGTTAGTGTAATCAAAAGGATTTTTGGCGGAAATAAACAACGGCATAACATTTGCACCATCAGCAAGATCTCCACTATTTTGCGTTACAAACTTATCAACAAATTTCGGATCGTCAGATACAAAATGAACACCTCTATCATTGCTAAATACGTTAAAACTATTTAATGTGCCATGATAAACCACTAACGGCTCGCCAGTTTTAGGATTCACAACCTTGCTTGCATTTTCAGGATCGTTTTCCCAATCACCGAACCAGGCTTTAAACTCAGGCGAGCGAACTTGTTTCCATTGATGAAAAGTAAGTTCGGTTTCGCCATTTTCCTTGGCTTGGTTGTAGAGTTCTTCGGTGAGGTCTTCATTACGGCTAAAGCGTACGTTACCGCTTTCATTAAAATTTCCAACCGCACTTTTCTTAATATTAGCGACAAGATTCAATACATCCTCATCGGAGAATTGTGCGGCACGTTCGGCACCAAAGATTTTTGATAAGAATTCTTTAATTCGTTGTGCGGTCATTGCTAACCATGATTTAGTTGATTGTCTTTGACCTTTTTTAATCTCTACACCGTAACGGCTTTCAAGCTCATTCCATTTGCCGGTTTCGTGTGCGGCCATCACTTCTGCAATGGCCTCTTCAATCGCCACTGCACGATTGGTTGCGGCTAAATCATCTGTATTTTTACGTTGGACTTGAATCGCATCGGCAATTTTACTTACCATTTTATTTTTACCGACTTCAGTCATAAGGTTGTCATAAGTGCCTTTGTAGCCAACATTGATTCCTCGATGAGCCATTTCATGCCATGCAACGAACTGTAAGCGTTCGTCTTTGGTCATGGTTTTTGTCGCTTTAATGCTGTCGGCGACAATAGTGATTTTGCCTGTTTTTGGATTGAACCAACCCTCCACGTCAGAAGTAATTAAATTCTTCACGTCTTTTGGCGGGTTAGCAAAGGTGGTCACTTCGATATGCTGTGCGGCTTTACCAAAAGTTTTATTGATTATCGCTTGCACACGTTGAACTTCAGGACTAATGGAAGATTCTTGATTGTTTTTTGCGCTTTGATATTGACTTAAATCAGCTTCGGTCTTAATATTAGACACAGAAAGGTTATCTACGCTAGTGAGCGACGATGGCAATTGAAGCCCAGCAGTCCTAGCAAATTGATAACTTTTTATGGAGTTAGTTTCTGATAATGGTGATCGCAATTGAAGCGTAAGATTATCTAAGAAATTGGCTCCTTTTTTCTTATTCCAATAAAGCAAGTCATTTTCTAATCCGCGTTGAATTTGCGAATTATTTCGTCCATATACACTAGCAATATTAATTAATTCAATTCCTTGTGAAGTCTGCTTTAAATGCAAGGCTGAAACAACAGGCTTGTTGATTCCATTCACATTTTCCATTAACTCTGTTAAAACCACATAACCATTTTGCTGTGTGCTTGATTTCATTACTGCTACAGGATCATTAATTTGTTTTGGTAGCTGTTTTAATGTATCAGGTGTAACATTATGTTTTCCTAACATTATCTTTTTCAATACTGCACCACTGATCACCACATTAGCATCAGGAAGACCCAGCATCTTCAATACGCTAGGAGTTGTGCCAACATCAATAATTTGCGATGAAAACTTACCATTGGCTACATAATCCACTGCTTTCGCAAAATCAGAATCAGCCGATTCATTAAGACTTAATCGAATATCTTCATCAACATTCTTCGCTTGCTGCAATGAGCCTAATTTATCGAATGCCATATCACCAAAAATACTGGCTTGTGATAGATTGCCCTGTGTTTTAGCCTGATCGAAATATGCACCTAACACTTGCGCAATACGCTTTCCACTACGGCGATTTTCATCAAAGATGGTTAAGATTTCTCTTGCTTCCGGCGATAAATCCCCAACAAAATCTTCTTGAGCAAGATAATCATTGATTTTGTAACCTTGTGCATTGAGCTGATTGTATTTTTCTACCGCTTGAATAATTTCGTTGGAAATGCCCACGTCAGAAAGCACGCCTGAATTAATATCTTGCTGAGTTTGAGCCACTTTGGGTGCCAGTGCGGTTAGAGCATTAAGTACGTTTTTAGCTCCTTGGTCAGTATTCTCAATCAATCTTGATAATGTTTGACTATCGCCATAGGCTTGATAAAGCATTGCATTACGAATACGTTGAACGCCTGTTTGGCTCAAATTGCCTTTACTGTCTAATAATTCATTTCGGAGGTTTTCTGGCTGATTTTGAATAAATTGACGAATGAATTGCTGATTGTCAGTAGAATTAATTTCACTGTGTTCATCGGCAACAAAAGAATCCATACTTGGCAAGCGGCGAGCATCGACTTTCGCTTGCTCCAATTCAGACATACGCATTCCACCTTGCTCGTTGGAATTAATTGCGACTTGTGCAATATCTACTGGCGAAGTTAAGCGGCGAACAAGCACAGGGTTTTCCACGGCATCTAATTCAGCTGAATCAACACCAAAACGATCGGCATTATCTTTTAAGAATTGTCGATAACCTTCTGCACCGCCTTCTTGATAGGCTTGGCGAAGGGCCATTGAACGACCGTTACCAGCAATGATAGTTTTACCGTCTAAAGCAAGCAGTGGCGCACCAATATCCATAGTTGGACTTGCGGCCAATTTACGCGGATCTAAATTACGCGCAATGTTGTTAATTTGTGATTGGCTTGCTGTTCTGTCACGATCGCGGAATTGGTTGTCATCTTTTTGTTGCGTAGGGGAAAGTGTAGTCGCATCTACCACTTCATATTGGAAAGGCTGATAGTTTCCATTGCCCACATCAATTTCATCGCTCACGCCCTCAATAACTCCCTCACGACTCGTTGGTGCGATATTTGCCTCAGATTGTAGGTTGCTTGTCGGCGCATTAAAGTGCGGTTGATTTTCACCGTATTCTTTCGCTTTTTCAGCATAATCTTCTAGCCATTGGCGCATCGCTTTTCCATCTTGTGGATTGATACCATACTGCTGTGCAATATTGCGTACTTCTGTCAATGCTTTTTCTGTTACGTGATCTTTTTTCGCTTGTTCATCAGAAAAAACCATTGGCGTATCCATAAATTCATTCGCACGAGAAAGATTATTATTGCGAAATTGCCCTAAGATTGAGTGTAATTCAAGTGCACGTTCTAATTTAGGATCAACTTGGAAGGCAGAATTTACATCTTGAGCTTGCTGGGTATCTTCTCCAAAGAAGTCTGATTCAAATTTTGCTTTTGCTTGTTGCTGTGCCAATGCATCTTCCGCAGCTTGTCGCGCACGTGCATTAACAATACCGGCATTATTTAAAGCCTGAACACGACTTACAGAAACAAGATCGCTCAATTCCGTTGCACCTTGATTGAGCATATCTACGTAGTTTCTTAATTGACTATCTACCGCTTCATTACCAGTATCAATATGGTTGAGTAATACGCGTTTTTGTTTATTAAATACACGTTGTTCCGTATGTGCGTCCAATCCACCCATTGCCGAGCCAAACACGCCGCCAAGCACCGCACCATTGATAGCATTGTCAGCCATACCTTCGGTTAAATCTTTATTCGGATTGTAATAGTCTTTCTCTGCTTTATTTAGCGCATACTGTTCCGCAATACCTTGAACTGCTTCCGTCCCCCCCTCAACCATTGCACCTTTCAATAAACCACCTTTGATGGTTTTCGCTGCGCTACTTAGCCCTAAAAAACCACCACCAAGACCGCTTACAGCATTTGTCACTAAGTCAGTAGCGATTGCGGTCGGATTTAGTGCGGCTGCACTCCCCACCTTATCAGCAAAGGAGGATTTAGCTAAATCATAAATTTCCTCAACTGTTTTGCCTTTGCCTTCTTCACTATCAGCAATCTCATAATACGCATCAGAAAATTGGGGAATTTGCGCAAGCTGTTCATTGCTCATACCCATCACTTCATCGCGTTTTTGACCGTAACGACTGCCACCCGACATTGCGGACATTACAGCAGTCACGCCAACCATATTCCAGTATTTTTGAGGAATACCACGTTTAGCGGCTTGTTCTACAGCTGTTTTCCCTACTTGTTCAGCCGCTTCTTTTTTCAAGAACAATTTACCGGCTTGTTTCACACCGAATGTGGCGACTTTACCCGCACCAAGTGTTAAAACGGTATCAAGATTTTGACCAATCAATGAGCCAAGATTACCAGCCCACCAACGAATATTGCGCACACCTTGATCTTCTCCATCGAACGCATTTTGATTAAGCGCAGTTTTCATTTCATCAGACATAGTTGCAAGGTTTTCATCCGCACCTTTTGCCGCCCAATCGCCCACATCGTGCAACCAATCCATTCCAGTTAAAGCACCTAAACCATGCGCAATGTCGCTCGCCCCCTTCCAAGCCCCCATTTGTACCGCATCAATGGTATCTGCAACCAATCCTTGTTGCTCAGGCTTTTGCTCAGCCATCGGCATATCGACATAAGCACTAGTAATATCATTTTTCTTTTTACCACTTGGATTGCCGGTCATAATGCCGATCATGTTGTCATATTCTTTCTGCGGGAGGTAAAAGTTACTCATTTTATTTGCCCTTAAATTGGTGATAAAAAAAGACCGCACTTTTTAAGTTGCGGTCTGTTATTGATCTAATCCGTAGTTACCAGTTGGATTAACTACTGGCGCATTTTTCAATGCCACTTCCGTCTTGAATTTTTCCAAGTCTGCGGCTTGTTTACCTGTTTGGAGTTGAATATCGGTAGTGAGTTTCGCTGTTCCTAATTCCTTGTCTAAATTCAATCTTGCCTGTTGCGATTCTTGATGCATTTGGACTTCTAGGACTTTAATTTCAAGTTCTTTTTCACGAATCTGTACTTTCATTTGCTCGATCTGTAACTGAGCTTGTGTACGCATTTGCTCTAACTGCATTTCGTGCTGTTGTTTTTGTTGCGCGATCTGCATTTGCATTTGAACTTTAAGGATTTCAGGATCTTGTGGTTGCTGTGCCTGCGCTTCTTGTATTTCCTGAAGTTTTTGTTCGTACTCTTCACGTGGAATTAGCATAGTCTGCGTTCCCATACTCATAGACTGCATGAGAGTTTTCGCACCATCGTACCAATCAAACGCATACATTAATTGCGGATGCTGACCAAATTTTTGGAAAATATCGATGATTTGTGCGGTTTGGGTTTCTTTCACAAGTAAAGCTGACGTGCCACGTGCTACAACTTGCATATCACCTTTAATGGACGAATCTTCACTCATATTCATATTGTACTCGTAGAATCGACGAATCAGCGGTTTAGTCACCGAATCATCCCATTCTTTCACTTGACGACGACGCACCGCATTAGCAGCATTCATCAACATAGACATACCGCCAAGCGTAGGCGTTACCTGTCCTTGTTCACCTTGAGCAATCATTGGTAAACCACTTTCTTCATCCATAAAAGATTTAGACAGTTGAATAATATTAGCTAACTCTTGCTGACGACTACCAATATCAAAGATGCCAAATGCACGTTGCGCTTCAAATTGAGCATTAGCGGTTGCACGGTCATTAGTTTTCCATAACTTATATGGTGCAAGTTCCCAGTTCCCATCCACTGGTGTTAGTACACTACTATTGACTACTGCTTGTGGCCCAATTCCTAAAATTCCGTTATCAATCATTCCACGCCAAGCAGTATTGAGTATTTCTTGTGCATCACGGCAAAGGTAAGGAATACCAAAACCAAATAGGCAGCAAACATCAGGTTCACAGGTATAAACTGAATAAGGGAATTCAGCTGTATCAAGTGGATTGAGGTTTACACTCAAGATTTTACCGTTGCCCGCCATCACAATTACACCTTCAATTTCTAAGTTGGCAGCACGTGATTCTTCATCATCAGGAATATTTAACTTGTTGTCTTCACCTAACAATTCATTTGCACCTGACAACACATTTAACGGAATCCCACCGTGATAAGTCCACAACTCATAGCGGTTATCCTTACTTTGTGTTTCAAGCCCAGAAAGTGTTCTTAGTGTATCGACATAGCCATCCATATCATTGCTTGCCGTACGCGTATCCCCACCATCAAGCTCACATAATTCCAATACGCTTTCTTTCAAGTAGTACGGATTTTTCGCAAGCGCCTGTAATTGTTTTTTAGTCACATGGCTACGCTCAAACACAAACTGACAATCTTTGAGCGTTGGCGCAGTCATATCTGGCACAAAATCCCACGGAAGAACTAAACGAACGGCTGGAATTGTTTTATTGACAATTTCTCCCACCCAATTCCCTAAACTGTCTTGTTTCCATGCTTTGGATTCCACAACATCCACCACAGGCGCACGTAAAATACCAGTACCAAGCGCTGCTGCATAATGTAAACATAAACGCGCTTCTGCCGCATAGTCGCACTCTAATAACTGATCATCAATTAGCTTTTCCATGGCTTCTGCACTTTCTTTGGCCTGTTGCATAATGGCACGTGCGTTGGAAATTTGATTGCGCAAATTCGGATCGTCAGTGTCAGGCTGTTTTGCAATATTCGTAATTTCTGGCATTGGTGTTGGGCTGATTCCGTAGTTTTTATCATCGCTAGGGAAAAGCATATCTGTCATTTGCGCTGTCCACGAATCTGTTTTCGCACGAGTGTAGCCAACAAAAACTTTCGATTTATTGGTTTTAATACTTTCTTCATATTGGTTGCGATACTGATACATATCTTTCACCCAACGTTGCACGATCGGTTGGCGTTGCTTTAAATGTTCTAATAGCTTGACCTTTAGATCTGCCCCAAAAGCGGTGATAGCTTCTAGAATTGCGGATTGTTCTTCTGCCATTTTTAATATCCTGTGATTGAGCTGATAGCTTGGTGTGGTTTAACGTTGATGATTTGTTGTTTGAATAAATCAGGCATAGCGCCTAAACATAAATATTGGTTTGCATCGTGTGGATGTGAATAGCGATTTTTATCGGGCATTTCCGTATATTTTTCTTCACCGCTAATATTTAACTGGCGATAGGCATAACCTGTTTCATAGCCTTTAATTAAAACTCGACAATGCGGGCTGATAATCATCGCAGGTTGCCCCTTTCCAACCAAACGAGATAACCACCAGCGCACCGCTTCTAATCGTCCTGTTGTATTGTTCGTATCTGCTGGACGTGCATTGAATCCGTTTTCTAACAAAATTTGAAAACAGGTTTTTTCATCTGTTTGCGCACGTTGAACGCCAGCCGGATCACCAATCACTTCCACTTCGCAACCAGTATATTTGGAGCGAATTAAAGGCGATAGCTGATCTTGAATGAATCGCTGAATCCCCATTCCTGTCGCCACAACTTCATCGGTAATACGTAACTGACCGATAGGTGAGACTTGACCGATAATTGCAGCTGGCGTTAAACCAAAATCAAGACCGATAAATGTTGGCCAGCCTTTAATAGGTAATAATTTGTCTTTCGAGACGTGTAAATCTTTGTTGAAGTGATCCATATAGACGGGTTTGCCTGTTTGAACGGTCGCAAATTCGTTGCAAATGCGAGATTTAATCCAACTCAATGTTTGTCCTTGAAGGTTATCAAACCAGTAGCCATAGCCTTTTTTATGGTTTTCTACGTTTTCTGCTAACGGATTAGCGACAAATCGGTGTCCGTGATAGTCAACGTATAAGCCATTTTCGATATTAGCTTTAACTCCATTAGATAACGATTCAAACGGAATGCCTGTAATATCAATTAACGCCCCAGGCTGTGTAAAGAACGCCCAATTCTTAGGCGTAAGGCTTTCCCCTGTTTCTTCATCGAGTGCCATTTCAAAGGTATGCCACCAGTGATCATCATCAGGTGAGTTGGTATCCATAATCATGCCATTCCACGTTGCACCATCGAATCCTTCCGAAACTCGCTTTTCAGGAAAACGACCAGTACGTGTTACCGCTTCTGTTACCAGCATCACTGGTAAGAATTGAGCTTCATTGATCCAAATACCAGTCAATTCAAGTGACATTAATTTTTTTACATCGCGCGGTTTATCCATTGAAAGAAACATAAATTCCGCCTCTACCATGGTTTTACCGTCAGGGTGATTGATTTTCATCATGCCACTGATAGGACTGTCATATTTAATCGGACAAATACTTTCAGGAATCCACGCTTGAAAGGTCTTGATTACCGTGCCTTTTAATTCAGGATAAGTGTTTCGCACACAAGCCCAACGAGTACGGCGCACACCGTCAGCATTCGCTTCTTGATTTAAGCAAATTCGGAACATCTCCATAACGCAACCTACGGATTTACCACTACCAATCGGGCCACGAATCGCTTTCACTAATGCGTTCGATCTATGTACTCTACGAAATGTAGCAGAGGCGCGATAATTAATCTTCATTGCTTTCCTCGTCATCGTAGAAGTCAATGGCATATTCGACTTTGTATTTACTTGCCGCTTTTGCCCCGAGTTCTTGCGCTAATTTATCGGCTTTAAGTAAGGTTTCTTTCGTCTGTGCTTTTCTTAATTCGATTGTTTCAAGAGTAAGTGCAATATTGTTATTTGTGCTATTCAGGCTTTCAATGCGCCCCACCGCTCTATCTAATGCCGCTTCAGCAGATTTAATTAGCTTAAATGTAATTTCCTTATCTTCTGCTGTAGTACACCGCGCTAAATCAGCAGTGAACTTCTCAATGCTTTCAATGGAAGAAATAGCCCGTTGGCGCATCAGGTCAATTTCATCTTTAAGGCTAAAATCAACGACAACATCAAAGGCAGATTTATCTTTAAAATATCGAGCGTAGCCACCATGCTTTATCATTTTTGCGGACTGCTTTACTTTTGTCGCAATTTCTTTCGCGGTTTCGCAGTTCTCTTGGATAACTTTCGCAGTTTTGTTCACACTTTCGCAGTTTGTTTCGCAGTTTTTATCCAAATCTTCTTTATTTTCAATAACTTCCGATTTAGTAGTTTTATTCACACTTTCGCAGTTTTCAAAGATCGTTTCAGGCTTTTTGATATACCGTTTAGCAGTGGCAAAATTCAATCCTTTCCGTCTGCACCACTCCATAACAGACACACCAGTTTTTGCATAAGTCTTGATGTACTCTATTTGTAGTGCGTTCCAATCTTTTTTTGCCATAAACGAGATATAAAAAAGCCCGCATTAAGCGAGCAAAGGTGGTGAAGAATAACCGCGCTTTATTGCACGCACGGTTTAGGTATTAGATTATTTTTCCATTTTCTCACGTTGCCATTCACGGATTTTATCAATCCGATTTAAACAGACATCACGTTCGCGTTTGAGTATTACGGCATATTGCGCGACATCCCCATAGGTTGAACCGCTAAATGATGTTTTATCTAAGTGAGCAAGATACGCTGCTGGAATAGTTGGATATGTGATGATTTGCGGTTTACTTGCGCAAGAAGTTAAGCAAGCTAATAGGAGCAACGGAATTATACGCATTGCTTTGTTTATCGCTATTTGGAATTGAATTGATAATCGCATTTTGTTCCTCTCTCGCTTTGCTTTCAGCCTTGGATAACTCAAAGGTGATGCGTTGATTTTCAGCAATATCCGATTCTAATTGGGTGATTTTAGTGGATTGCTGAATGATGGTTTCAGCTTGTTGTGCCTTTGTGGTTTCCAAGTCTTCAATAACGCCAGACTGGTAACGCAATACACCAATCAAAACCACGACAACACCCGCTAACGCTATGTAAATGTACTTAGTCATTATCCGTTACCATTAATGCTCGATAGAGCTTGCAACGCTCATCAATGCCATTTAGTCCACCATTAATTCTTCGCGTGACTTTTTCGACAGAATTAAGCTCAGCCAATTCATAGCATTTCCAATACCACACAGCAGTTTTAACAGATAAATCTAAATTCCCTGCCACATCTTCTGGCTCAATATCTCTACCTAACCATTTTCTAAATGCGGCATAATTATCCTTACCTGTAATCTGAATCAGTCCACGACCACGATACTTCCAACCATCTCCACTTTTCTCATCGCCATTACCCAAACGATTAGCATAAACACGATTGGCAATAAGTTCAGGTTTGCGCTCATATTTCTTCGCTGTAAGAGGGTCTGGGAAATATTTACGGAAAGTTTTAGAAAGCCCAAGCCAAGAATAATTTAAATTTTCTTTAAATCTTGTAAATCCGCCACTTTCATGTCCACATTGAGCTAAAAACATCGCTTGCTGCATCTTAGTTACACAACCTGCTTTTTCTATCTGCGCCGAAATAGCTTGATAAACACCTTTAACTGCGTGTGGAAAAATTTTATTAAATGTCACTTCGGAAATCATCATTGTCATCTTTTTCAATTCTCCGATTAATGAATTTAAATAAAAACTCGCGAATTTTTTCAGTACCAACAAAACCAATCATCGTACCGAGAAATGAAGAATATTCTGTATGCCCAAATAAATGCGTACAAATTGGTACCGCAACACCCGCAATAGAGGCACACATAGCCGCATCAATTAAAACATAACGAATAGCTGGCTTTTTACGCATAAACCCAAATCTTAAAAGAGAAATAAATAACGCCCAAAAAGCACTCTGTGCTGAGCTAGAACTAAGATTTGTTTGCAACCAAGACCATATTAACGCCCATACATCAGGCTCTTTAATTGGCATATATTTTCTCCCGCCTGTTCTTTAGGCAATAAAAAAGCCCACGTGTTAACGTGAGCTTGTGATATGGCAAAGTCGCAAGGAATCGAACCTTAATCAACGATTTTGGAGACCGCTGTTTTACCATTAGACTACCCCTTATAGATACCCTAACAGTATCAACAAGTAGGGATTTTTACATAACTCAATATAACGACTACCACCAACGAACAGCACTAATAAAAGGCGTTGCAAAAAGAAGACAAATTCCCACAGCTAAAGCTACAATCGCAAAGGCAATCGCACCACGAATAACAGGTGTTGAATAAGTTTCCATATTTAATCCTTCTTTTGGATGTATTTTTAGTTTCGTTCTGTTATACTTAATCATAAATTCGTTCCTTTAAATTGAGCTTAACAGGAATGAAAAAAGCCGAAGTGTTTCCCTCACCTCGGCTTTTCTTTTACATATAAAAAAGCCAAAATGTAAATGTATTACACTTTGGCTATTATGGAAAATTCTAGTGCAGTTTTTGGCTAATGTCAATCTGCTTTACAGTTGAAAGCCTTTTTAAAAATCTACTCTAATGGCTTTCGGATCAAACTGGCGCAAGTGTTCTAATGCTCGCCAATTTGTCATTGGATCAATCTCAAACTCTTGTGTAATGCGATTTAAGATTTGGTTTGTTGAGCGTAGCACGCTTAAATATTCGTAAGCCTGCCCGTAGATTTGCCCGCTCATATTTGAGCCTAGCGTCTTAAAGGCTTTTTCGATGTATTGGAATGTGCCGACGCCACGTTTGAAAGCAAACCATAACCAAAGAAGCTGTTGGAGTTCGTACTCAGTAAATTCAAAAGTGAATTTCTTTTCACTGCTAGGCAATTCAGCCTCAGTGATTAATTCCCCTTCTAAAATTATCTTGTGTACATACTCTACTGCTTGCGGTAACTGCTCTAATGTCAAATCTTCGATGCTTTCCACATTAAAGCGTTGGTGGATTAAATGATAGGCATCGGAATAAATTAATCCTTTTCTGCTCACGAGCATATTCACGGCATTGCGTAACCCTGTTCTGTCATTGACGGATGTTTTGCTTTCATATTTTCCTGTTTTACGAATAGTAGGTAATACTTCTGCTGTAACCCATTTTCTAAAACGGTGTGGAATAGATCCTTTTTTCACTGCATCACGGCAACGTAAGATCAAAGTGTACATTCCGCTTTCGCTGATGATATTCACTTCTTGTTGTCCGCTAGGGGTGTAAATTAAACTTACACCCTTTTCATCTTCATCTAACGCAATTAAAGACATACGAGAGTTTGTTAGACCGATTGCGTCACAAACGTCCTTTGCAACGAACCAAGGTTCATTGTTTATAGCTAAAGTGCGGATAGAATTTGATTCAAAGTTGAATGTAGAGAGTTGGGTTTGATTAGACATAAAATGTCTCCTTTGGATTTTTTTACGAAATTAAGATTTACCCTAAATGGGGTGCCAAGAGGTTCGTAAACCGTCCAAAGTCGGCTGGAGTTATTCCCCGAAGGTCTTTTATTCCTCGCCCTCTCGGCATAGATGAAATTGGATTTATGCGTGTTAAGTCTTAATGGCAATAAAACTAAACGAGATCACAAATTTTACGCATAAAAAAACCGCTATGCTGTCGGGTGCGGACTTCCGCTTTGGATTTAAGGCTACGACACCTTGATGAAAATAATAATGAAAAAAGCCTGCTTTGTAAACAGGCTTTATTCTTATCTTGACAAATTTTTACACTTACCTATGCCAATAGTTATGTTGGAACTACTATTCTCCGATCAACTTGCTAATATTCCATCGTTCAATATCAAAATTTGATGGTATTTCAAAATTCACATTTACCATAGAATAAGGATTTGCATTTACATCAACTCTAATTGTTATCTCAGGATGCTTCTTATCTAAATCGGATAAAAATTTATTTTTAGCCTCTAAATAAACCTGTTCAACAGGCTTTTTTTTGTCTCTGTCTGATATATTCCAGTAAATATCTCTAAACAAACTGTTTTCAGACAACTTTTCATTTGATGCTGTTTTATACTCCGTTATGTCCTCCGTTATAATTAGCTCTATTTGTTTGATTTTTACATTCAATGGATTATAAAATCGAACATTTACCCACTGATTTTCAGGAGGATAAATTCTAGTAACAGCCCTATTCCCCTTCACTTTATGTATTAACTCTTGATACTCATCATCCGTTAAAAAGTTACTACTTTTCTTAGAACTCCCTTTACTTGGTCTATTTTGGAAATCCATTTCTAATTTATCGTATTGAGCTTGTAATACATCATACTTATACGACCATTCCCTAAATGAATTTGGTTTAACACGCTCAAGTAGTATTCTTGATTCTCTGGAAAATTTATTTACTTGCTCCACATTATTAATTTCGCTATTACCAACCCCTGTAGATTGCATAGAAACAAAGAGCAATGAAATCAATACTAAACTCTTTTTCATAAACAAAAACTCCCATAATCAATTTTTACCAATTATAAGAGATTTATTATTTTTCATCTGTGATCTTACTCACAAATTCAAAAATCAATCAGAAATTTCTTTATTTAATCTCTGCTTAATCACACTTTCCGCCCCACTCATATCCTCATAGCAATGGCGTTCAAAATCCACCACCAACGCCAAGATATAGCGTTTAAAATAAGATTCAGTACAATCAATGGACTTCATCAAGTGATAGATATTGGCGCGCAACTGCCCTTTTCCGCGACACTCAGGACATTCACGTTTTTGCACTCGACCGACTACCCCCGTTCCACGGCAACGCGGACAAGTATTTGATTTACGCAATTCATTAATTTCACGGACTCTTAATTGACGAGCTTCCACACCATTAATCGACAAACCATTTTCTTCGGCAATTTTATTCATCTTTTCAATCGTTGGAAGATAAGCATATTGCGATCGTAGGTATCGTTTTCTAAGCGATTTGATATGTTTAATTTGGCTTGGTAAGGGCAGATCGCAAACCATATCGACTACGCATTTCATCGCTTCCGCTGAGTGTTCAGGGAATCCGCGATCCTCGCACCAGCTTTCAATATAACTATTCACAAATTCACGCGAAAATGGATCTTGGCGATATTTATACATCAGCAAGTGATAGCCGAACATGTATTCGCTTTCTGCTTTGGCAAAAGCACAAATAATTTGATCTTGATAAAGCAACGCAGCACCACCGCGGCCCACAGTTTCCACACTCACGCATTTAGGATTATGTAATTTCACCAACAATTCGATTGATTTACTCATTTTCAAGCCCTCTAATTTTTACTACAACCATTCCGCCTTTTTTGGTTCCGCAATTTTTACTGCGAAAATCTTTTATCACTTTGTTGTTGTCGTCTTGTATTAATCCTGAGGCGACTAAACTATCGAAAAGCCCTTTGTTTATATTATCGGGATCACGGTTTCGGTTATCGGGATAATAAACTTCAAGATGCACTGCAACTGCACCGATAAATGGATCGAATTGTTGTAAAATTTGCAATGCTTCGGCTTTAAATTTTCTCCCTGCTTCGCTGATATAATGCCGTCCGTTTCTTGTGTGTCGCCAATAGTGATTAACTGATGGCGGATAAGGTAAGGCAATCTCTAGCCAATCACTCATAACTTGCCCTCCTTGCGTAAAATTTGCTGTGTTCGAAACACTCCTTCAGCGTGTGCCAGGCGGACATCTTCAGTATCCATTTTTCTAGTTCTACGGTCACATTCATCATGGCAAGATGAGCATGCCCAAGCACCAAAAATATCATCGGGCTTCATACCGACTCCATTTAATCCTGCCATACGATAATGTGCTAATACGGTCGTTTCAGGATTATGATTACAAATACCAGGTAACCGCACTTGGCAATCACGCCCTTTCGCCTCTTTGCGATAATTAACCTTGCTCACCGTCTTACCCCCATTAATCACGTTCTTGCCTTTACTGCCTGGCTGTCTCCACTTGCGCCAGTCCTCACGTTCTTTTGTCAATCCGCGCGTTAGTTTTTCGTTTACATCATCAACCGATTTACGCGCTAAGTTAGCCGCCATTGCCATTACTACTGCTGCCGTGAGTTTTGCTTTTCCGCCGTGATCGACATGACCTATAGTACCAACATTTACAACCGGCTTTGTGCGTTCAAATTTCTCTTTACTCATCAAACCACCACTCATCACCAATAAACCAATCCAAAACAACCACAATCACAGCAATAAAAATCATCGCAATGAGCAGGAGTAAAATTAGCTCTAACATTATTTATCCTCGATCGTTTCAATTTTTGAGCATTGATAAACGTTTTTGCCAACGTAAAACTTACCCAATCTCTCGCACTCTGTTGCAACCGTGCTATGCGCAAAATACCAACCGGAAAGCCAACAAGCTCCACATAAAACAAGGGTGGCAGCAAGGGGCTGACCGAAAAGAAAAAACAGGACAGCAGAAAATGTAATCAAAAATAAAACCATGGTCTCTCCCTCTATCATCGTCCGTAAAATCCCCATCTATCGTTAAATCTCACGCCATTTTGCACGCCCCAACTGGTCACATACTCGATAAGGCTTGCCATTCTGCTCACGCTCATTTGAGCCGAACTTTCACGGATATTCACAAATTCCCCCTCAAGACCTGGCACAACATCTGCTTTTTGATTGGTGGCGATTGCGTGACCCGAAATAAACAACACTTTCCACTGCTCCATTGTGAGCTTACGCCCCATAAATTCAGCCTGATTTGCAACATCTTGGCACATAGCGTGAAACTTGGCGTTTTGCTCAAGGTTTCGTGTTATTGGTTGGATTTTGACTACTAACGGCTTTTTATCATCCGTTGGCAGTTCCTTGATTAAATCCAAGCAATTATTTTTAATGCGTTGATTACGTAAAAAGAAAGGTTTGTATTGGCTCATTCATTCGCCCCAGCCAAATAAAAAGCGATTTGATTTTTTTTCTTCCTGAATCAAAACACAGACTTCATCGCAGAATTTTTCAAATTCTTCACGCGGCCAGCCTTCTAAATCAAACACCATACCGCTAAATTGAATTTGAGCGCGAATTTGCTCTTTTAGTTGAGCTTGCGACATCAACTCTAATTTCATAGGATCTACTTTTTCTTTTGGCGGCTCTGGCGGTGAAACCGTGTCCCATTTATCAGAATCAATTAACCATTCATCAGCGTTAATTATTTTATTCGTGGCACAGTCATACAATTCACGGTATGTCTTGTTATTTGACTTAGTTTTATCAACCACCAAGAAAAGCACTGAAATAGGCGTATCTTCAAAGGCGTTTTGAATCAAATTCAACTCGACTAATTGATTCCCAATAACTTCACGGAGTGTTTTTTCGGTGTTTCGATAGGCAATGCCAGGAAACATAATGAAAAACCCAAAACGATGCGCATTGGCTAATCCTTTCAGCATAAAAACATCATCAAGCACACCTGATTTTTTCCACGGAAAATCCGCTTGAATAGCGGTCTTTTCTTCCTCGGTAAGTTCTTTAAATTTAAGTGAGAATGGCGGGTTCATTACAACACAATCACTTTTTGGCTCACTTTGATACAAGAAAAAACTCGTATTATGAATCTCAGCATCTGGATAATTATTGGCTAATGCCGCGCATGATTCCGCTTGAATTTCTACTGCAATAAACTTACTTGGTTGAATAAATTGCTCAAGCTGTCCGCTGCCTGCTGCACCATCAAAAACACTTGGATTTTTACCTAAGTACTTCTCGACTTTCTCAGCCAAATATCGGCGAAGAGATTCGCCCGTAATATATTCAGCAAACTTATTCGCTTTCTTGCGATTGTTATGTTCTTCAAAACTCATTTGCTATACCCACCAATCTTTTTAATAAAATCAAGGCTAATTGAACGTGTGACAAAATCTTCCATTGTCGGATCAAAGACTACGACCATTTGCCCTTTGCTATTTCCCTTGATTTCTTTTCCTGTTACAGGGTTGATAAATGCAATTCGACCACCTGTAATATCAATCACTTCATTTGCCACGCCTTGAATATGGTTTTGATACCATTGAGTAGATTTATCATTGTTGAGTAACATCACGACTAAATAACCAGCATCACATAATTCTTTCGCGCGTTGTAGATATGGTGTAACGTTGGAATAAGGCGGGTTCACATAGATTCTTAACGGAGCCGAACAACGTTCTGCGACTTCGTCCAACAATACATCTAACATTTGCTCAATCGGCATTAGAAAGTCATCTGCGATTGATTGATGCTCATCATTATCTGAGTTAGGTTCGCCGATATAGTGACATGTCAAGGCGTTGTTGGCTGTTGCACAACCATCAAGATCGAACAACCCGAAACGTTGAGATAGCCATTCAAAGACATAGTGCGGTGTTTGCCATGTATCTTTATCAAATTGTTGTCCTGTCATTGCAATGCCCCTTTCCCTTTCATCATTGCCATCAAGCTATCTCGAGCTTTATCAGCCTTCGCTTTATCGTAAAAACTTGGCTTTGCTGGAATCATCTTCGGAATATCCTCAAAAGGAAAATTCGACCGCACTTTTTCCGCCGCTTCTGTGAGTAATTTCGGAATAGTTTTCAACGTGTCCTCTTCCGATTTTTTCTTGCACTTTTCGTACAGATTTTTAAGCAACCAAAATTCCATTTTTGAACGATATTGAAATTCATCCCGATTGAATCGGGCATAGCCTAAGAAAGTGTTATAACGTTGGTATAATTCCGCTTCATTCGGTAAGCCCAATACGTGGTAGTCCAGAACTTTGCATGCTTGAATAAATTCACCTACACTTGGCAAATACCCATTTGGCTTAGCACGCATTTCCGCCATACCTCGTTTAACTTGTGTTATTTTTGTAATTCCATTTTCAGCAAAGCCTAAAATCCACTGACGTTTTACTACCTGCAATCGCTCTAGAGTGAGGTTGAGCAACTGAGGGCAACTAGCGCAAAGTTGGTCGAACAACGTATCAATAAATTTCTCCACTTGTGGTGATACACCTTGATGTAATGATTGATTAGTTAATTGGTTCACAGTACATTCTCCCAGTCTTCAGGACGATTCCACGGCAACGCATTTTTTTCTTCAAAACTCATTTTTTGCGCTTGGGATGTTCGCAGTTTCTCATCACGCCAATCCCATGATGCGTTAAATCCCTGCCAGTTTCGTTCAATGCAAATTTCCACCGCTTCACAAATCGAAATCCCAGCCTTGTCCGCCTGTTTTTGCAGACGGTTGAGTTGCGTTTGATTAATTACGCCCTTTTTGGCTTTGCGGTGTGCGATAAAATCTTTCGCCAGTTGTCCTGTTATGCCAAACTGCTCAAGCAACATTTCGGATTCGCTTTTTTGCGTAGTTTTTTTAGGTTCATTGACTGGTTCTAAAGAGTGACTGGTTATGGGTGCAAATTTTTCACTACCCCCTAGTGCAAATTTTTCACTACCTAGTGAAATATTTTCACCCCCTAGTGCAGATTTTTCACTACCCTGCTCAAGGTGTAAAAGATATAAATTTGCACTTGAACCATCTTTATTTTTTCGCGCTTTTTTGGTGACCAATCCCATTTTGATTAAATCATCAATGTGACTAATCGCGCTACGTTTTGACATTTCGCATTTATCGGCAATGTATTGATAACTAGGAAAACAAATTCCATCATCATTGGCATTATCAGCTAGTTTTAAAAGCACAAGTTTTCTAGCAGGATTGCCAACCTTACAATTCATTGCTTGAACCATTAATCGCATACTCATAGCATCAACTCCGAAGCATAACGTGACGCGATAAATTCAATGCCTTTGCTTGTTACACGTGTCTGAGTGTAATTGTGACCGTGTTCGGCAGTACCTGTTTTAACCGTAAAAAGATCTTTGGTG
>NZ_KV805898.1:0-550 GCF_001811665.1 Haemophilus sp. HMSC066A11 | reverse complement strand
GTTTGATTAATATGGCGGTAGTTGTAGCCTAAATTAATTTTAAATTGGTCTTCCATGCCAAGGTTAAATGTCGGGAGATAATAACTCCATTTCAGATTCGCAGAGATAGATTGACCTTTTGATAATTTACGATTAATCGCACTTGGTAAGCCGTCGATATCATTAGAATCAGCATAACTCATGCTGGTATAAAGGCTTAAGGATTGATGTTTACTATAAAACGGATAAGTATACCCCACGCCTACCGCATAAGATTTTGATGGTGCTTTCACATTGGTTAATGCGTTTAGGTTTAACACATCATCATGTCCAGTTAAATTGGCATTAACAAAACCTAAACTCACACGTTGATAGTTAAACTCCCTTGCGCCGAAATTATCATAGGAAACAAAGCTGCGCGTTTTGCCAAAAGGCGAAAAACCTGCAACTACCAAATCAGAGGTTTTGTTTTTAGGGTTTAACTCGTAATGCACGCGAGTGACTTTAAGTGGATTTTCTTTTGCCATATTGAATTCACGCAAATCGAACCACTGACGACCATCTTCATACA
>NZ_KV805897.1:8677-42092 GCF_001811665.1 Haemophilus sp. HMSC066A11 | reverse complement strand
AATGATCTTTTGATGGAAATATAAACATTTCATTAAAAAGTGCGGTCAAAAATACAATAATTTTCCAATTATTATTTTTTCCAATAGCTTGGAATAAACAGCACGATTAATGAAAACATTTCTAAACGTCCACAGATCATAGCAAAACTAAAGACTAATTTAGCACTTTCTGGAACACCAATAAAACTTTCGTGAATAAAACCAAGTCCCGGTCCTGCATTCGTTAATGTGGCGAATACGGCTCCCATCGCATCAAAAGTATTCATTCCACAAAGAATAACAGCAAAAACACACCCCCAATAAACCAGTATAAAAATAATGAAAAATGCCCAAATACTTTCTATCATTCTTGGTGCTAGACGATTTTTACCTATTCGAATTGGTTGTACTAAATTTGGATGGATTAAACTATGCAGTTCTCGATCGATTTGTTTCCACAATATAAGTGTCCGTATCGCTTTTAATCCCCCAGTTGTTGAACCACCACAACCACCAATTACCGCAGAAATTACCAGTAAAAGCCCAATAAAAGGCGGAAGATTATCAATATCAAAAATCGTATAACCAGCAGTCATTGACATTGATGTTAATTGTAATGCACCTTTTGTTACTGCCTCGTTTATATCTGAAACTAAACCATAACCATATAAAGATAGAGATACAATACCAATAAAAATAATTTGCATCGTTAGAAAAAAACGAAATTCGGGATCTTTCCAATAATTTCGCCAAATATTTCTTTTACCTAGTGCAAGAAAAGCGGAAATATGTAAACTAAAATTAACACCACCAATCAGCATAAAAATTGTTGTAACCCAATAAATGGAAGCTTGATTAAAATAGCCAATACTTGCATCGTGCGTTGAAAATCCGCCATTTGAAATTGTTGAAAAACTATGCCCAATGGCATCAAAAAGATTCATTCCTGATAGCCAATATGCAATGGCACAAAGAGCAGTTAATGAAGCATAAATAATCCATAGAGCTTTCGCCACTTCTGAAATTTTAGGCAAAGATTTTTGATCTTTAAGAGGGCCTGAAGATTCTGCTCGATATAATTGTGTCCCACCAATTCCCAACAGCGGAATTATCGCCACAGCCAATACGATAATCCCCATACCACCTAACCATTGTAAAAACTGACGATAAAACAAAATAGATTTAGGTAAATTATCCAGCCCCGTCATTACCGTTGCACCAGTAGTAGTTAAGCCAGAAAATGCTTCAAATACGGCTGAAGCAATAGTTAAATGTGGTGAATCGAACAATAAAAGAGGCAATGTTGCCAAGCTTCCTAAAACTAACCAAAAAGCCACAACAATCAAAAAACCATCACGGGATCGTAATTCTTGTTTATGGTGATGGCATGGCCACCAAAGCAATGTGCCCGCTGTCAAGCTCAACATAAAAGCCTGCATAAATGCCTTGCCGCCACCATCGCCATAAATCAGAGCAACAAATGCAGGAACTAGCATCGTACCTGAAAAACACATCACAAGAATACCAATAATTCGGATAATCGATAAAATACGCACAACTATTCGCCTATCTCTAAAAGTTGAATAACTAATCTACCTGAAGACTTTTCCGTTAATTCTGAAGAAAACGCCTCTATTGTTTTTTCACTAATACCTAAAATCAAATGAATATTTGCCTGAAAACCTTGAGATAAAATCTCAACCTGATATTTTTCACAAAGTTGTTGAACCAACCTTAACTGACCATAGTCACAATCAAGTTTGAAAGGGGTTCGTTCAACTTTAATTTCGCTTTCAATCAGCTTTAACGCTTGTTGTACGCCATTGCCGTAAGCACGAACTAATCCGCCCGTTCCAAGCAAAATACCGCCATAATAGCGAACCACCACCGCACTGATTTCACCTAATTGACTGCCTTGCAATGCACTCAACATTGGCTTTCCTGCCGTTCCAGCAGGTTCGCCATCATCAGAAAAACCAAGTTGTAGAGAATCGGTTGGCTTGCCTGCTACGGCAGCCCAACAATGATGCCGTGCATTTGGATGTTCTTGTTTAATCTTTGCCCAAAAAGCTCTTGCGTCTTCTAAACCTTCGGTGTGCTGTAAATAAGTAATAAAACGGCTTTTCTTAATTTCTTCTTCAAAAATAACCGCACTTTTAGGAACAAGGTATTCCGCCATTTCTTTTTTCAAGGTAATTTCAATGACACTAGTCTATCACTGATGACTGGGATTTGTCGAAATTTTGCCGTAAGTGCGGTATGATATGGCTCTGTTTTTCAAAAGAAAAAGAATATGTCTGAAATTTCCGTCACACAAACCCTAGATACTTTAGGATTACGTTGTCCAGAACCTGTCATGCTTGTTCGTAAAAATATTCGTCATCTTAACGATGGAGAAATACTTTTGATTATTGCTGACGATCCTGCAACAACAAGAGATATTCCAAGTTTCTGTCAATTTATGGATCACACATTACTGCAAAGTGAAGTGGAAAAGCCCCCGTTCAAATATTGGGTGAAAAGAGGAAAATAAAACATCGACCTCATTAAAGTGCGGTCGATTTTTTATAATTTTTAAAGATTACGTAAGGCTTCAATACGCTTTTCGAGTGGTGGATGGCTCATAAAGAGTTCACTGCGTTTACCATTAATCATAAAGGCATTTAAAGAACCTTCAAGATTTTGGGGTTCGTGAAGTTGTTGCAAACGTTGCAATGCCATAATCATCTTTTCTTTGCCTACTAAACTTGCGGAACCTGCATCTGCACGAAATTCGCGGTAGCGCGAGAACCACATTGCGATAATACTCGCAAGCACACCAAAGAGCATTTCCAATACCATCGAAACCAAGAAATAAATACCTGAACTACGCGTTTCTTCTCCATTATTGTTACGCGAACTTGCTACCGCCGTTGCGATAACGCGAGATAAGAAAATCACGAAAGTATTTAATACGCCTTGCAATAACGCCATCGTCACCATATCCCCATTGGAAATATGGGAAATTTCGTGTGCTAAAACAGCTTCAGCTTCAGCCTCCGTCATGTTGTTTAATAATCCAGTGCTCACAGCCACCAAAGAATTGCTTTTTGTCGCGCCTGTCGCAAAAGCATTCACATCGGGAGAATGATAAATCGCCACGTCTGGCATAGGAATCCCCGCTTTCTGCGCTTGGCGACTAACGGTATCAATTAACCAACGTTCAGTTTGATTACGAGGTTGAGTAATCACCTCTCCATCCACAGAACGTAATGCCATCGTTTTAGACAGGAATAAGGAAATTAATGAACCAGCAAAACCAAATAGCAAAGCCATAATTAAAATACCGCCGGTGCTATTTCCTGCAATACCAGTCACACTTAAAATAATACCTAATACCAGCATTACAGCCATATTGGTTGCCAAGAAAAGAAGAATACGCATCATAATGTGTTCTCTCAAAGTTAGGGTTAAGTATTTCCTTAGTGGGGAAAATTCATAAAAAATTCAAGGTGTAATGTAAAATTTTTGCTATCAGCAGATAAACAAAAAGTGCGGTCAAAAACATGCGAGTTTATGACCGCACTTTTAAGCAGAAATTACCAAACAGAAAATTATTTTCTCACTGCAATCGCTTCAATTTCTAATCCTACATCTTTTGGTAAACGCGCAACTTCTACGCAAGAACGAGCAGGGAAGTTAGGATGATTATTTTCTTTAAAGAAACGTTCGTATTCTGCATTAACTGCAGCAAAATCATTAAGATCTTTCACGAAAACCGTTGTTTTTACAATATCGGCTGCGGTTAAACCTGCTTTCTCGATAATCGCTTTCACGTTTTCTAAAGATTGGCGTGCTTGTGCAACGATGTCAGCTGGCACTTCGCCTGTTGCAGGATTCACTGGAATTTGCCCTGAGGTTAAAACTAGATTGCCAAGATCAACCGCTTGAACATAAGGGCCAATGGCTACCGGTGCTTTTTCAGTATGAATAATTTGAGTCATCATTTTCTCCTTAGTTGATAAAAAATTGGGTAATTTTTACCGCACTTTTCTGTTTATTAATCAATTTCTTTTAGTATGTCATCGGGAAGTGATTCTTTGCTTTCGACTAATTTCCCATCGTTTACTTTAAATTGTAAATTTTGGTAATAAGCTTCTCGGAACGTGATATATGGATCTTGAGCTTGACGTAACAATTCTGCATTATTGAGATTTTTCGCACGGGCATCCACTGCTTGCACACCATATTTCACTAATGCCCATGGGCCACCAACCCATTGCCAGAATGGATACATATAAGCCGCATCAACCACTGCACCCGTTAATTGGCGTGGTGTTGTTGCATTATAAATCGGTAGCACAATATAAGTGCCAGCATCTACGCCGTAGCTACCTAAAGTTTCCCCAAATCCACGTTGATTATCTATACGTAATTCTTTGCTTGCGCTCGCAAAATCAATAAAACCACCTAGACCAAATACAGTGTTAATCCAAAAGCGATTAAAGTGAACAAATGCTTTTTTCGGTTCACCTTCAATTAATCGGTTTATGAAACTGACTGGCTCATCAAGATTATTTGCGATGCCAGCAAGACCAGAAGAAATCGGCTTAGGCACATAGTTATTCCAACCTTTTGCAGCGGGTTCTAGCACATAGCGATCTATAACATTATAGTTAAATTTCCACATGGTTCGATTGAAGTCTTCAAGGGAATCATTACGCTCACTCACTTGTTTCGTGGCGTTGTGATTTGCACAACCTGTTAGTGCAATGGCACCCAAAAGTGCGGTCAAAATTGCCTTTTTTTTCATTTTTAATCCTTACATAAATATGGGATTATTCTACCTAATTTGTGAAATAACAACAAATTTTGCGTATAAAAACACTCTTTTATGCTGTTTCAACAAACATTAAAAACAAAAAACCGCACTACAAAAGTGCGGTTATATTTTAATCATTTCTTAGTGTATTTTTTCAACTTGACCAAATTCAAGCTCAACTGGTGTAGCACGGCCAAAGATTGATACAAACACTTTTAAGCGACCTTTTTCATAATCCACTTCTTCTACTGTACCATTAAAATCAGCAAATGGCCCTTCAGTCACACGAACTTCCTCACCCGGATGATATTCATTACGATGACGAGGTTTATCAGTATTTTGTTCAAGACGATTTAAAATAGTATCCGCTTCACGTTTGGAAATAGGTGCAGGTTTATCTGGTGTACCACCGATAAAACCCATCACTCTTGGCACACTTTTTACTAGATGCCAAGTTTCATCATTCATTTCCATTTCTACAAGTACATAACCTGGAAAAAATTTACGTTCACTTTTGCGACGTTTACCTGCTACATTTTCCACCACTTCTTCAGTTGGCACTAAAACTTCACCAAATTGATCTTCCATTTGTTGTTGTTTTATGTATTCACGTAAAGTTAGAGCTACACGACTTTCAAAGCCAGAAAACGCTTGTAATACATACCAACGTTTTTTTGATACTGTTGTTTCTTCAGTCATTTTAGAATCTCAAATCAGTTAAGAAATTAATCACTGTCACAATAATCGAATCTACTGCCCAAAAGAAGAGAGAAGCAATCATTGTTACCCCGATAACGATCAATGTTGTTTGACGCGCTTCAGCACGGGTTGGCCATACGACTTTACGCGCTTCTGTGCGAGAGTCATTAAAGAACGCGCGTGCTTTTGTTCCTTGATTAGTAATTGCCGCTAAAATAAATGCAATGACTAATGCAATAGCCATACCAATAACACGAATCGGTAAAGAATAGATTTGTTGGAAATAAATATTCCCAATTGCCGCAGCAGCAAAAAAGATCACAACTAAAACCCAAAGGAATGTATTTAAACCTTTAGACTTGCCTTCAACGATCACTTCTTGCGTATTTTTCTTTTTATCAACAATTTCGGTTGCCATAGAATTGAATCCGTTTTAAATGGAAATGTAAAAATAATGCCATAAGAACGTGCGATTGTAGCATTTTCTTTTCGCCTTGCCTATTGAAAATAAGCATCAACATAGAAAATCTGGCGAAAACAACCGCACTTTTGCGATTAAATCTAATATTCTAATTTTGGCGCAAGATTATCTACAATTGTCGATTCATCAACGATAACTTTTTGTAAATTCTCAAGAGACGGTAGATCATACATTGTATCTAACAACACTGATTCTACGATAGAACGTAAGCCACGCGCACCCGTTTTTCTTTCAAGTGCTTTTTTCGCCATTGCTTTTAATGCTTCTGGTGTGAAATCCAATTCTACTTTTTCCAATCCAAATAAGGCTTGATATTGTTTAATTAATGCGTTTTTTGGTTTTGTGAGAATTTGTATCAGCGCATCTTCGTCTAATTCACTTAATGGGGCAATCATTGGCAAGCGTCCAATAAATTCTGGAATTAAACCAAATTTCATTAAATCATCAGGTTCAACTTGACGGAATAATTCAGAAAGAGATTGTTGTTTTTCATCTTTTTCAACTTTGGCATTAAAACCAATACTCGTACTGGTTTGAGTGCGTTTATCAATAATTTTATCTAATCCTGCAAATGCACCGCCGCAAATAAAGAGAATTTTAGACGTATCCAATTTTACCATTTCCTGTTGTGGATGTTTACGACCGCCTTGAGGTGGAATGGAAGCGATTGTACCTTCAATAAGTTTTAATAAAGCCTGTTGCACCCCCTCTCCTGAAACATCTCGAGTAATTGATGCGCCTTCCGATTTACGGCTAATTTTATCAATTTCATCAATATAAATAATGCCTTTCTCTGCTTTTTCAGTATCGTATTCACAATTTTGCAAAAGTTTCTGTAACACATTCTCCACATCTTCCCCCACATAACCAGCTTCCGTTAATGTGGTTGCATCCGCCATCGCAAAGGGTACATTTAAACGACGAGCTAATGTTTGCGCAAGTAACGTTTTTCCGCTACCTGTAGGGCCTATAAGTAAAATATTACTTTTACCAAGCTCTACATCATTGCTTTCATAGTTAGTTCGCAAGCGTTTATAATGATTATAAACTGCCACAGAAAGCACTTTTTTCGCATAATCTTGACCAATAACATAATCATCTAGATGAGCGCGGATTTCGTGAGGCGTTGGTAATTTTTCTTCATTTTCTACCGCACTTTCCTCTAAATTTTTATCATGACTTTCTTCAAGCATTGAGTGACAAAGTTCAATACATTCATTACAAATATAACCGTCTGTGCCAGAAATTAATTTATCTACTTCGCCTTTTTCCTTTCCGCAAAAAGAGCAGTGCAAATCTTTATCTTTGTCTGTCATTGTATACCCTTAACGTTTAACCAAGACTTCATCCACCAAACCATACGCTTGTGCTTCTTCAGCTGACATAAAATTATCGCGGTCAGTATCTTTCTCAATACGCTCAATACTTTGTCCAGTATGGAATGCTAAACGATCATTTAAGGTGTGTTTAATTTTCAAAATTTCTTGTGCGTGAATTTGAATATCCGATGCTTGACCACGAAAACCACCCAAAGGTTGATGGATCATCACTCGCGCATTGGGTAACGCAGCTCGTTTGCCAGCAGTTCCGCCAGCAAGTAAGAATGCGCCCATTGAACAAGCCTGACCAATACAAAGAGTGCGAATATCTGGCTTAATAAATTGCATTGTGTCGTAAATTGCCATACCTGCGGTCACAGAACCGCCTGGAGAGTTAATATAAATATTAATATCTTTAGTTGGATCTTCCGATTCTAAAAAAAGAAGCTGCGCCACAATTAAATTTGCCATACGATCTTCCACTTCTCCACTTAGGAAAATCACACGTTCTTTTAATAAACGGGAATAAATGTCGTACGAACGTTCGCCACGCGAAGTCTGTTCAACGACCATAGGAATTACACTCATTTTCTTACCTTTTTCATTAAAACTGCTAATTATTTTATCGTAAATAACTCACAAATAAAAATGCGATCGCTTTTATTAAAAAGAGCGACCGCACTTTTATTCAATCATAATAATATTACTTATTATGCTTGTGGATTCATAATTTCATCGAATGAAGAAACTTTTTCTGTTACTTGTGCTTTTGCAAGTACTGCATCAACAGCTTGTTCTTCCAATACTACATTGCGAATATTATTCATTAACTCTTCGTTTTTACTGTAATATTCCACAACCTCTGCTGGCTGCTCGTAAGCTGATGCAATATCTGCAATCATTGCTTTAGCGCGTTCTTCATCAGCTTTTAATTCATTAGATTTAATTACTTCAGAGAATAATAAACCTACTTGAACACGACGAGTTGCTTCAGCTTCAAATAATTCACGTGGTAACTGTGCAGCTTGTTGTGTGTTGCCACCAAAACGTTGAGCCGCTTGATTGCGTAATACATTAATTTCTTCTTCTACTGCAGAAGAGGGTACATCAATCGGATTTTGTTCAATTAAACCATTGATTACTTGTTGTTTAACACGAGAAACTAACGCATTTTTCAATTCACGTTCCATATTTTTACGGATTTCTGCACGCAAATCAGCAACAGACTTAGTATTAGGGCCAAATTTAGCAACAAATTCATCTGTTAATTCAGGTAACACCATATTTTCGACTTTTTTCAAAGTAATCGCAAATTTTGCCTCTTTACCTTTCAAGTTTTCTGCGTGGTATTCCGCTGGGAAAGTCACATCAATATCAAATTGCTCACCTGCTTTATGACCAATAATTCCTTCTTCAAAACCCGGAATCATACGACCTTGACCCATAAATAATACGAAGTCAGTAGCTTTACCACCTTCAAATTCTTCGCCATCTACAGAGCCAACAAAATCAATAGTGACACGATCATCTGCTTTTACAACATCTTGACTTTCAGCCCAAGTAGCTTGTTGTTTACGTAACACATCGATCATTTTATCAATGTCAGCTTCCGTGATTTCAACAGTTGGTTTTTCAACTTTGATATTTTCTAAACCTTGTAATTTAACTTCTGGATAAACCTCGAAAGTTGCAGTGAAAACTAAGTCTTTACCTTCTTCAAAAGTTTCAATAGCAAAAGTTGGACGACCTGCAATATTAATTTTTTCTGCAATAACAGCATCAAAAAAATGACGTGGTAATAAATCGTTTAATACATCTTGACGAATTGACGCACCAAAACGTTGTTCAATGATATGGGCAGGCACATGACCTTTACGGAAACCATCTACGCGTACATTTTTTGCAGCACGTTTAAATTCTTCACGAACGGCTTTAGAGACAATTTCAGTTGGAACGGTAATCGCTACGCGGCGTTCTAAACCTTGAGTTGTTTCAATATTTAATGACATTTGTTACCTCAATTAATTTGCACTCGGTCAAATCCACACCGAACACGTTTGTTAAATAAAAAGACGCTCAATTATAACGAAAGAAATCTACGCAGTCGATAAAAGAGTGATTAAAAATTGCATTTTGATGATTTTAAAATACGACTTACAAACAAAAGTGCGGTCAAAAATGATTTTCTTTTCTGCTCATACAAAGCAATTCGGATTTTGTACTTATTATACTTTTTTTGATATTGATTAAATAAATTCAATTATTTAATATGTATAATAATTATTATCATTAAAAAATAAGGAAACCTATGACCAACTTTAAATTCAGCCTGCTTGCTTGCTCTATTGCATTTGCATTAAATGCAAGCACAGCCTATGCTGCCCAACCAACCAACCAACCAACCAACCAACCAACCAAAATAGTAATGTTTCTGAACAACTAGAACAAATTAATGTTTCAGGAAGTACAGAAACAATTAATGTGAAAGAGAAAAAGGTAGGTGAAACCCAAATTTCTGCCAAAAAATTAGCGAAACAGCAGGCGTCTGATTCTCGTGATCTCGTTCGCTATGAAACAGGTATTACGGTGGTTGAAACAGGTAGAACGGGCGCAAGTGGTTATGCAGTTCGAGGGGTTGATGAAAACCGTGTAGGTATTATGGTTGATGGGCTTCGTCAAGCTGAAACCTTAAGCTCTCAAGGATTTAAAGAACTATTTGAAGGCTATGGCAATTTTAATAATACTCGTAATAGCATTGAAATTGAAAATGTTAAAACAGCAACTATTACCAAAGGTGCTGACTCCTTAAAATCTGGTAGTGGCGCATTGGGTGGCTCTGTTATATTTGAAACAAAAGATGCTCGAGATTATCTGATAGATAAAGATTATTATCTTTCCTATAAACGTGGCTATCAAACAATGAATAATCAAAACCTTAAGACACTTACATTAGCAGGACGTTCTAAAAAATTTGATATTTTAGTCGTTGATACAAAACGTGATGGGCACGAAATAGAAAACTACGATTATAAAATTTATCCCAATAAGCAGGCTGATTTAAGTGCGGTTGGTCCTACCCGTGAAAAAGCTGATCCTTATCAAATTACCCGCCAAAGCACATTAATAAAATTGGGCTTTCAACCTAATGAAAACCATCGCTTGAGTGTGGCATTAGATGATTCTACTTTAGAAACTAAAGGAATGGATTTGTCTTATGTTTTTAGACCATGCAAGGTTACATCATGCGCGGAAACACACGGTGAGCGTATTATTAACGATCAATCTAAAAGAAAAAATATCCAATTCAGTTATGAAAATTTCAGTCAAACCCCTTTTTGGGATCATATTAAACTAAGTTATTCCTCACAAAAAATTACCAATAAAGCACGCTCTGATGAGTATTGTCATCAATCCACTTGTGCTGGTGTACGTAATCCGCAAGGGCTACATTTAGAAGAAAAAGGTGGAGTTTATAAAATTGTGGATAAATATGGAGATGAACTTAAAAGCGTAGAAGATGGCGGGTATTATCGTAAATTTAAGAATAAGAAGAATGAAGATGTTGATAATGATATAGATTCCACTGGAGGCACACTTGATTCTGTTTTAATTAATTGCGAAAAATTAAATTGTGAAGGGAAAAAATTTAGAATTTATCAAGAAAAAGATGGAAATGGGGAGGATAAATATAAGTATGAAGAGCGAAATATTATCACTAAAACTTTAAATGGCAAAAAATATGGGGAAATTGAACTAAAAAAGGGAGACAAACCGCTGTGGACGAATGGCCCTCTAGGCGAAGAAACAGCTCGTTTTCTCTTTCCAAAAAGCTATGGCTACAGCACAGACTTCGTTAATGACCGTGATTTAAACACCCATACCCAACAAATTAAACTTGATTTAGACAAAGAATTTCACCTATGGCATACCCAACACCAACTAAAATATGGTGGACTTTATGAAAAAACACTAAAAAGTATGGTTAATCACCAATACAACACCGCAGCCAATGTGCAATGGTGGGCTGACTACTTTTTCTGTAACAAATTTGCAAATGGCAAACGTACTCCTGCACCTGATCATAGTGCTCACAGATGTAAATTAATGAATTCCGACATAGGCAAAGATACCTATTTAATCCCTGTTACCACTAAAAATAATGTGTTGTATTTTGGAGATAATGTGCAACTTACCTCTTGGCTAGGACTAGATTTAAATTATCGCTATGACCACGTAAAATATTTACCTAGTTATGACAAAAACATTCCTGTTCCTAATGGATTAATTACTGGGCTATTTAAGAAATTTAAGTCAACAGACTATGTTTATGGTAATAAATATTCAAGGCCTCGAGGATATACTGATTGCACTTATGGCACATCGTGTTATCAAAAAAATTTTGAAGAGAATCTTGCCCTGTTATTACGCAAAACTGACTATAAACATCATTCTTACAATTTAGGGTTAAATCTTGATCCCACAAATTGGCTTCGTGTACAGCTTAAATATGCTAATGCTTTCCGTGCGCCAACCTCTGATGAAATTTATATGACATTTAAACATCCACAATTTTCCATTCAGCCTAACACAGATTTAAAAGCTGAAACCTCCAAAACAAAAGAAGTCGCATTCACTTTTTATAAAAACAGCAGTTATATTACGTTAAATGCGTTTCAAAACGATTACCGTAATTTTATTGACTTAGTAGAAGTAGGCGAACGTCCTATTGAAGAAGGCTCTGAAATAAAATATCCGTTCCATCAAAACCAAAATCGAGATCGAGCAAGAGTCAGAGGTATCGAAATTGCTTCACGTCTTGAAATAGGTGATTTGTTTGAAAAACTACAAGGATTCCATTTAGGCTATAAATTTACCTATCAAAAAGGAAGAATTAAAGACAATGGATTACATCCAAAATATAAAGAATTTTTGGAATTGAATAAAGATACACATCCAGAATACGAAGCCATTGCTCGTAAACCTCAACCAATGAATGCCTTACAACCAACCACATCGGTATACAATATTGGCTATGATGCACCAAGCCAAAAATGGGGCGTGGATATGTATATCACTAATGTTGCAGCCAAAAAAGCAAAAGATAGCTTTAATTCTCAATGGACAAGTATGGTCGCCAGAAAAGAAAAGCAATATACCGGCGAGGAAAAAGATATATCTGCTACAAAAGCAAACGGCAAAGAAGTAAAAGATTCTCGCGGATTATGGCGTAATAATCGCTATACAGTGATCGATACGATTGCCTATTGGAAACCAATTAAAAATCTTACATTTACCGCTGGTGTATATAATTTAACCAACAAAAAATATCTCACTTGGGACTCCGCTCGCTCTGTTCGACATCTTGGCACAATTAACCGAGTACAAACAGAAACAGGTAAAGGCTTAAACCGCTTCTACGCACCTGGCAGAAATTACAGAATGTCTGTTCAGTTTGAGTTTTAATCCTATGTAAAAATAATCCGCACATTTTACGTGCGGATTATTGTTTAAGATTACTTCTATTTTAAAGCGGTTTGTGAGTGTGTATTTAAACGAGAAAATTTCAATTCATCAAATTCATCGTGTATAACGTATTGGTAAATCAGTACCAAATCGCCTTGAATATGGCAATCTCGATAACCTTTCCACTCTCCTACTAATGCGTGATCTTGGTAGCTTTCGGGTAAAGGTAAACGATTTAATAAACAGTATATTGCAGTAATGTATTTTGAGCCAATTAACACATTGGGGGAGCGTTTAGCTAAATCAGTTAAATCTCTTACAAATTGTTTTGAATAGCTTACTTTTAATGGCTTCTCTTCTGACATTATTGACCACCATTAAGAATGCGTTTTGTAAATTCTTCGGCAGAATAATTTTCACTAGCTTCAATAAAAAAGCTCTCTGCGTTACCACTATCTAATTCATCAATAGCTGCTAGGGTTTCTTTATTTGGGCGAAGATAATTCAAATCAATAGGGATAGAGCGAGTCTTGGCAATTTGAGCCAAAAACATATTGAATACTTGTGATGGGGTAAGTCCATATTGTTCAATAACTTGATAAGCTTCTGATTTTGTTTGCTCAACTGTTCTAAAGCTGATAGAGGAATTCGTAAGTGCCATAATTTTTCTCCTTAGTATTACATTGAAAGACTATTATAATAAAAATGAAGTGCAAAATCTATAGTCTCTCATTTTTAATGTAATTAGGGATTTTGATTGCTATTCAAAAGTTAAAGGATTTAAATATCATTACCCTGTCTAAATTCTGGTTTAAATAATTCTTCTAGTTGCCCAAAATGGAGAATTAAATCTTGCTCTCCTGCTGCGTAAGGGGCAATTTCATAAACATCATAAATCAAAAACATTCTTATCGCGTAGAATATGGTCATTGCCTTTGCGACGTAAAAATCCCATTCGGTCGAAAGATTCCATCAGTTGAACGGTAAGTTTGCGTCCGAAATTCAATTTATCACGCACTTCATTTACTGATACTTTACCTTGTTCTTCTGCGATTTGTTTGATGAGTCTTGCATAAGCATAGAGGGTTTCAGTTAAGAAAAATCTATCTTTTACGATTGGCGTGAGGTAACCCAGTTTCCCTGCTTTATACATAAAATTACGCATAATTGATTCATCAATAGCGAGTGCATTTGCCATATCGCGTACCCAAATTGCTTGACCGTTTGCTTTTTCAAACTCATTTAATATATCTGTCCAACGTGATTTTTCTTCAGTATTAAATTGAATTTTATGCTCTGGTAGATGAATCCAGCCATGCGTTTGTTGTAATCGACCATCATCAAGCATTTCATCGATAAAATGATGAATTAGATTTTCTGGCTGATTCAATGTTGCCATTCGATATAATCTGGCTTTGCTTACACCAAGTTGATCATTATGTTGCTCGTGATAAGTATCAAGTGCGGTTAAAATTTGCTGGGTTTTTTCTTGTACATAATTAGTATTAAAACACCAATCTTGATAACGTACGGCACCCCGCTCAGCGAGTGCTTTATCTAATTGCAAGGAAGTCAGTTGTTCTGTCCACATTAATTGGCGTGCTGTTGTCGCATTATGTAGAAGGGTAAGTGCAATGCGTTGCGAAGCATTCTCTGCCAATGCTAAATTCGCTAGGAAATTTAACCGCACTTCAGTTCGTTTATGACGTTTTGGCGAGTTAATTTCCAACACTCGTGCGCCAGCAATTAAGGTTTTTGTATCGCCACTGCGTAAAATAAGTTTGTCTCCGAAAGCCAAGAATAATGGTGAATCTAATATGATTTCAGCTAAAGTGCGGTCATTTTTAGCGGCATTTTTTCCTTGTAATAAGGTGAGTTTACCCGTAGTGCGACTTGCGCCGTGATAAATATGCACAGGTTGGCTTTCATTTAATGGTACTTCAGCCAAAATTTGTACACTGATGCGATCTGTTGGTGAGAGAGGTTCATCCTGCAATAACCAATCGCCTCGTTTCATTGGCGTGCGGTCTAAATCAGCACTTAAATTTAATGCTAAACGTTGCCCTGCAATACCTTGTTCGCTTGAGGTATTTTGTGCGTGAATCGCTTTTATACGAATTTTCTGTCCAGTGGAAAGGTAAATTTCATCGTTTACTTTCACTGTTCCTGAAAAGGCTGTGCCTGTCACGACGGTACCCGCCCCTTTTACGCTGAATACTCGGTCTATTGCATAGCGGAAAGGTTTTTGAGTATCAGCTAATTCTGCCAAATTAGCTAAGTAATGACGTAATTCACTAATTCCTTGTCCCGTTTCTGCTGAGGTAACGAAGTAGTTAGCATTGCGTAAAAAACTATAATTTTGTTTAATTGTTTGGATTAACGATTCTATTTGCGCTGAATTTGTACGATCTGCTTTTGTGATGACAACAATAATTTCGTGGAATTGAAGTTGGCGTAATATCGCTAAATGTTCTTTTGTTTGCGTCGCAACCCCTTCATCCGCAGCGACAATTAACATTGCATAATGCACACCACCTAAACCTGCCAGCATATTTGACAAGAATTTTTCATGCCCCGGCACATCAATAAAGCCAAGTACTTTGTTTTCTAACGGCAGATAGGCATACCCCAAATCAATGGTCATTCCGCGTTTTTTTTCTTCTGGTAAATGTGCGGTACTTGTGCCAGTTAATGCTTTTAATAATGCTGTTTTGCCGTGATCAACGTGACCTGAAGTAACAATAATCATAGTTCATCCAATGTATTTAATAATGTTTCAATAGCTGCAAGGCTACGTAAATCTAGCCAAATTTTTCCGTTTTCCATTCGCCCAATAATAGGTTGGGAAAGTTGTTTAAAGCGAGCTGAAAGTGCGGAAAGTTTTACGTTTGTTTTTTCTGCAATAGTAACAGCCACGGAAGGGATTCTTTCCATTGGTTGTGAGCCACTACCGATTTGTGCTTGGCTAGCTTCAATTTGAAGCTCAAATTGTGAATTTAAGCGAGATTCTAACCGCTCTTTGAGACGCATAGCATTTATTTTGAGTTGTTTTAATGGTTGCGTGAGTAAGTACAAAGTTGGTAATTTTTCAGTTAATTTTTCAGGATTTAAATACAAACGTAATGTGGCTTCTAAGCCAGCTAAAATGACTTTATCGCAACGTAATGCACGCTTGAGAGGATGGGCTTGTAATTGTTCGATCCATTCTTTTTTACCCACAATAATGCCTGCTTGCACGCCACCAAGCAATTTATCGCCAGAGAAAGAGACCAAACCCACACCTTGTGCGACTTTTTCTTGCACAGTTGATTCTTTTGGTAAGCCATATTGGCTTAAATCTATCAATGCGCCGCTACCTAAATCAGTTACTACGGGTACATTCATTTCTCGGCCTAGTTCCGCAAGCTCTTCTTCTGAAACTGAAGAGGTAAAACCACAAATTTGATAATTGCTGCTATGCACTTTCATTAAAAAAGCCGTATTTTCAGTGATAGCATTACGATAATCTTTCAGGTGAGTACGATTAGTGGTGCCCACTTCCACTAAATGGCATCCTGCTTGTTCCATAATATCTGGAATACGAAATGCACCGCCGATTTCAATTAATTCGCCACGAGAAATAATTACTTCTTTACCTTGAGCAAAGGTTGCCAGCATTAACAATACCGCAGCAGCGTTGTTATTCACTATACAGGCAGCTTCAGCACCTGTGAGTTTACATAATAATTCACTGATGTAATTATCGCGATGACTACGCTTACCTTCATCTAAATCATATTCAAGCGAAACATTTTTTTGCATCGCAGAAAGCGCTGCTTGTTGTGCTGCTTCAGACCAAAGTGCCCGCCCAAGATTTGTGTGCAATACCGTACCTGTCAGATTATGCACCGCTTTGATTTGTACTTGGTTTTGTTTTTGTAGGCGAGAATGAATTTCTACAAAAGTGCGGTCAAAATTAGAAAAATATTCAGGAAGTTGATTGTTTTTTTTTATAAATTGACGAGCTTGGGTTAATAATTCTCGACATGTTGCCACGACTGCAGTGTGACCAAATTCGGTAATAAGTTGTAAGCCTTGAGGTGTTTTGAGAATTTTATCAACGGAAGGAAGTTGTTGAAAAAGTGCGGTCATTTTTGAATCCGTTTAAAATAACGTTGAATTGCCGATTAATTTACGCTAAAGTGATTGCAATTTCAACCACGGAGGGGCGTCATCTCCGGTGAGGTGGCAGGATTTCAAATCCTGTTGAGGATGCCAGCGTTCTTGGGTGGGTTCAACTCCCATTCCCCTCCGCCAATCCATATAAACCTTTGAATTTATCGCTGGGATATAATATTTACCCCACCATTTTCTTTAACTGATACAAATATGCCAAGGCTTGTTTAGGGCTTAAATCATCAGGATCCAGTTTTTCGATTGCCTCTCTCAATGCGTCCGTTTCTTGTTCAAACAATAATTCGCCCTGATTGTGATTGGCTTCACGCAATGCTTGAATTTGTTGATCGGCTGAATGGCTTGAGTTTTTTTCTAATTGTGTCAATTTCTGTTTTGCCAGTTTAATAACGGATTGTGGCACACCAGCCAAAGCCGCTACTGCCAAACCATAACTTTTACTTGCTGCGCCATCTTGTACGGCGTGCATAAAGGCGATGCTGTTGTTATGCTCAAGGGCATCTAAATGAATATTGACTATGCCTTCGAGCTGTTCTGGCAATGCGGTTAATTCAAAATAATGAGTGGCAAATAATGTAAGCGAGCGGATTTTTTTAGCTAACCATTCTGCACAAGCCCAAGCTAAGGATAAGCCATCATAAGTGGATGTGCCACGACCAATTTCATCAATAAGCACGAGACTTTGCACTGTAGCTTGATGAAGAATATTTGCCATTTCGGTCATTTCCACCATAAAGGTTGAACGCCCCGAGGCTAAATCATCGGAAGCACCAATTCGAGTAAAAATACGATCAATCGGCCCAATTCGCGCACTGTCTGCCGGCACAAAGCTGCCGATATACGCAAGCAATGTAATTAATGCGGTTTGACGCATATAAGTACTTTTACCGCCCATATTTGGCCCGGTAATAACTAACAAATGACGGTTGTGATTTAACTCCACAGGGTTGGCGATGAAAGGATCTTTCAATACTTGTTCCACAACAGGATGGCGACCATTTTCAATTTTCACACTCACTTCATCACAGAATGTTGGCATAACGTAATTGAGGGTATCTGCCCGCTCGGCAAGATTGACCAATACATCCAATTCAGAAAGTGCAAGGCTAGCCAGCTGTAACGCACCTAAGTGCGGTAATAATAAATCAAACAATTCATCATAAAGCTGCTTTTCTAATGCTAACGCTGCACCTTTCGATTTCAGTACTTTGTCTTCATATTCTTTGAGCTCAGGAATAATGTAGCGCTCTGCATTTTTCAGGGTTTGACGGCGAACATAATGAATGGGTGCTTTATGCGCTTGGCCTTGGCTAATTTGAATGTAATAACCATGCACTGCATTAAAACCGATTTTTAGAGTATCAATGCCCGTGCTTTCACGCTCACGTTTTTCTAGGTTTTCTAAATATTGAGTTGCACCATCAGACAGCATACGCCATTCATCTAATTCGGTATTATAGCCTTCAGCAATCACGCCACCATCACGAATTAAAAGTGGAGGCGTTTCAATCAATGCACGTTGCAATAAATCGCATTGCTCGCTGAAATCGGCAATTTGGCTGAAAAGTGCGGTTAAAAATGGCGGTGTTTTTTGTTGAACAATCGCGCGTAATGCTGGAATTTGTTCTAACGCCGTGCGTAAGCGGGTGAGATCGCGTGGACGTGCTGAACGTAGCGCAACACGTGCCAAAATACGCTCCATATCGCCGACTAATTGCAAATAAGGTTGGAGTTCATCGACTAAATCAAAATTCAGAATTTCCGCAATCGCTTGTTGGCGTTGTTTTAATTTTTCCACATCACGAATAGGCTGATGAATCCAACGTTTCAGCAAACGACTGCCCATTGGCGTAACGCATTTATCCAAGACAGACGATAGCGTATTTTCTGTGCCACCTGCAAGATTTTGTGTTAATTCAAGATTTCTGCGAGTGGCGGCATCTAATTGAATGCAGTCTTGATTTTGAATCAAACTAATGCTTTGAATATGGGGTAATGCGGTACGTTGGGTTTCTTTTGCATATTGCAATAAACAACCAGCCGCACTTAAGCCTAGAGGGGATTTTTCCACACCAAAGGCGCGTAAATCTTTTGTGCCAAATTGGCGATTCAGTAACGTAATGGCGGTGCTAAGTTCAAATTCCCAAATCGGGCGACGGCGTAATCCCTTACAATGTTCAATCGCAGCCATTTCATTAAATTCTTCACAATACAGCAATTCCACAGGTGCAATACGTTGTAATTCCGCACGCAAAGTTTCTTTGTCCGCAGGTTCACAAAGCTGAAAACGGCCAGAGGTCATATCTAAAGTGGCTAATCCAAATTTTTCTTTCTCTTGATATACCGCAGCAATCAGATTGTCTTGGCGTTCAGGCAAAAGCGCTTCATCGCTTACTGTCCCAGGTGTAACAATTCGCACAATTTGACGTTCTACTGGCCCTTTGCTCGTCGTTGGATCGCCAATCTGTTCGCAAATCGCCACAGATTCGCCTAACTGCACTAATTTTGCTAAATAACCTTCCACTGCATGATAAGGCATTCCTGCCATCGGAATGGGCTGTCCTGCAGATTGACCTCGTTTCGTTAAAGAAATATCCAACAATGCCGCCGCTTTTTTCGCATCGTCATAAAACAACTCGTAAAAATCCCCCATGCGATAAAACAACAAAATATCTGGATTCTCCGCTTTGAGTTTTAGATATTGCTGCATCATTGGCGTGTGCTGTTGGAAATTTTCTTCGGAAATCATCTAATTACCTGCTTTGAAACTGAATAAAGATAGGTTTTGTGGCGGCTATTTTAGGTGTCGAAAGGGGAAAAAGCTAGATAAAAAAAGTGCGGTAAAAATTTGTTGAGATTTTTTACCGCACTTTTTACAGGAAGATTAATGTCTTGGTAGGTAACGTACTGGATCCACTGATTTACCTTTATAGCGAATTTCAAAGTGGAGTTTCACGGTATTTGTACCAGAACTTCCCATTTTGGCGATGTCTTGACCTGCTTTGACTTCTTGTTGATCGGCGACAAGAATTTTGTCGTTATGCGCATAGGCACTTAAAAAATCATCATTATGTTTGATGATAATTAAATTACCGTAACCACGTAAAGCATTGCCTGCATACACTATTCGCCCTGCTGCAGCCGCTTTTACAGCTTGTCCTCGTGAACCACTAATATCAATTCCTTTGTTACCGCCATCTGTGCTTGAGAAACCTTGGATGATATTACCTGAAGTCGGCCATTGCCACACAACATTTGAGGCGATTGGCGCAACGACATTGGAATTAATTGGTGTGCTATTCGCATTATTTACAGATGACGTAACCTGTGTTGATGAAGTTGCCACAGGTACACTAGGCGATGTGCCAGCCTCTGATTTAATTGGGCCAATAATAGTACCGTCAGATCCTATTTGAGTACCGTTTGCGCCCGGAGTATAAGTGACCGCTGGTTTAACTGGCATTGCTGTTGATGCTGTGACTGCAGGTTGTTTTACAGAAACCGTTGTAGTAACCGTTTTTGTGCTACAATTAGAAATCTTTAAAACCTGCCCTAAACTTAAATTATAAGGTTCAGATAGGTTATTCAACGCCGCCAATTCTTTTACATCAATCCCCGCCAAGTAAGCGATTAAGAACATTGTATCGCCTTTGTTTACTTTATAGGTATTGCCTTTGTAAGAGCCTTTTGAGATTTTGCTGTAATCTGGCACATTGGTATTTGGATTACGTGGGATATTAATATGCTGTCCATCTACACAATCAGCGACTGTTTTGGTAACTGTTTTTGTTTGTACTGTCGGTGCACTAACTACGGTTTTCGGAGAGGGTTGAAATGCAGGTTGTGCAGGTGCTGTTGGCATTGTTGGTTGTTGATTAATCGGTTGAAAATTTGGTTGTGGCGTGACCATATTTCCCGTTGTAGGGAATGAATTTTTTTGAATTTCAGGTTGCCAAGCACCACCTACATTACTGCCATTTACAGATTGTATTACACTAGGGGAAAAATTTCCATCTGCATCAGAAATAGGTGCAGGAAAATTAGAGGTACAAGCCGATAATACAACAAGACTCAAAGGGAGTAAGAGAAATGATTTTTTCATAGTTATTCCTTATTGTTCCGTTATTATTTCATTTGTGTTGGTATCGTATTTTTTTGAATTTCTGGCATAAAACTACCGCCAGCAACGGCACCAGTGCCTTCTACTGGTTGCATAATGCCATTTGGTAATGCGTCTGGATCTTTAACTGATTCAGATGCACATCCAACCAAAAGAAATCCAGCTACTAAAACAAGACTTAATTTGTTCATTTTCTATCCTAATTTTTCAATATAAAGTAAGCGATTACAGCCAGTACAACCACTGACCAGCCAATAATCTCAATAGATTTTCGCAATTTTGCTGCGAATTTTTCACCGCCCCATGCAGCTAATTTTGCTACTAGCAAGAAACGCGCTAAACGTGAAACAAATGCGGTGATAACAAAAGGGAAAAATGCCATTTGCATCACGCCAGAGCAGAGCGTAAACACCTTGTAAGGAATTGGGCTAAAACCCGCCACAAACACAACTAATACGCCCCATTGCTCAAACCAACTGACGGCTTTTGCCCAATGCGCAGCATATCCCCATTGTTGCACAATGTTTTCCACCCAGTCCGTTGCATAAAAACCAATAGCATAACCGATAATTCCGCCGATTACAGACGCAATTGCCGTATAAAATGCAAATTTCACCGCACTTTTTGGCTTTGACATAGACATTGGGATCAACATCACATCGGGCGGAATAGGAAAAAATATCGCCTCGATAAAACTTACAAAAGAGAGCCAAAAAACAGCAAAACGATGTTTTGACCATTCCATCGTTTTATCGTACATCGTGCCGAAAATTTTCATATTTTTCTCTATTTGGTAAATTCCTGATCTAACCAATTTTGCAAAGAAAGCAATGAATGATATGCGGTAAGATCCGCTTGAATTGGTGTGATAGACACATAACCATTCTTCACGGCATAAAAATCTGTTCCTTCGCTTTCATCTTCGGGTAATGCTGAAGGGCCAATCCAATAAATGGTTTCATCACGAGGATCCCTTTGCTTAATCACTTCTGCTGAAGATGCGCGGTAACCCAAGCGACAAACCTTGTAGCCTTTTAATTCTTCAAAAGGCAAATCAGGCACATTGATATTAATAATTTCACGAGGGTTTAATAATTGATGATGTAATTTAGGAATGAGATCACATACCACTCGTGCTGCTGTTTCATAATGCTGACGACCATCTAACGAAACTGCAATAGCGGGCAAACCTAAATGACGACCTTCAAGGGCTGCAGCTAATGTGCCTGAATAAATCGTATCATCGCCCATATTACAACCTGCATTAATACCTGATACCACTAAATCCACTTGACCAGATAAAACTCCATTTAACGCTAAATGTACACAATCTGCTGGTGTGCCATTTACACAATAATCGCCATTATCTAAATGGCGTGGGCGTAATGGCTCAACCAATGTGAGCGAGCTTGATGCCGCACTTCGATTACGATCGGGTGCAACAATAATGACTTCTGCAATTTTTCTTAATTCCGTTGCTAAAACTTGAATGCCTTCCGCGTGAAAACCATCATCATTACTAACTAAAATTCGCATTATATTTCCTTATTCTTCTGTATAATTTACTAACTCACGAACTAATGCCGTGGCATAACTGCCTGCTGGCAAATAAAATTTTAAACGCAAGCCTTCTGGCTCAAATGCCCAAGAAAACGCCTTTGCTTTCATTAACAATGGACGACGCGCAGCCTTCATTCTTTCTTGTTTCATTAAAGGATCGAAAGCTGAATGTTGATTTACGATTTCATTTTCAATCTCACTCGCCACCAAAATATCTTCGCCAATTAAAGGGGCAGTAAGCAAAATATCTTGATTTTCTAACCGCACTTGCAAGGCATTTAAGTCTTCTTTTTCATCCGCTTTGAACCAACTGTGCGAACCTGCTAATTGCACAATATCATTTGGCAAAACTTGATTTGTTGCGCCCTTTGCAATACGTGCAGCCACAACCAGATTAAAAATTTCACTGCGCGCGGCGGAAAGATAAAAACTGCGTTTTTTGCGATCTTTTACCTTGATTTCCCCTTGCGCCCAACGCAATGCTTGCGTGAGGTTATGGCCATCCCGACCAAAACGTTGTTCCGTAAAATAATTTGGGAAACCAAAATTTGCCACAAAATCCAACCGCACTTTAAGCTCATCAGATTCTTCTGCACCGCGTAATAAAATATCGAAATAATTTCCCTCAAGGCTACCCGTGCGAATTTTTCGGTTATGTCGAGTAACCGTTAAAATCTCTACGCCATCTAATTCAAATTGACTGAAATCGGGCGTTTCCACTCCTGGCATTTGCAAGCAAAACCATTGTTCTGTCACTGCTCGACGGTCTTTCAACCCTGCATATCCCATATTGCGTTCAGAAACACCAGCAAATTTAGCTAATTTTTCGCCAACAAATAAGGTGTTGCAATCTGTTTTGCGTACATACAACGCAACAAACTCTCCATCGCCCGACATTTCATAGCCTAAATGCTCTTTTACAATAAAATCCGCACATTCAACCTTTAAAAGTGCGGTGGTTTTTGGCGGAGTTTTTAATGCCAAATAAGGGAGTTGTTCGAGCATAGTTAAGGGCTCTTTTTTATCGAAAATAATTGTGCGAAATTCTATGCGACTTTTGGTGATTTATCCACTAAAATAACCGCACTTTTGTTCTTATTGAAGGATTTTATTATGTCAAAATTGGCAGAATTACAAGCAGAAACCCGTGAAATTATCGAAGATTTACTTAATGATGGCAGTGATCCAAATGCGCTTTACATTATTGAGCATCACATTGCTCATCACGATTTTGATTTATTAGAAAAAATCGCGGTAGATGCGTTTAAAGCCGGTTATGAAGTTTCCGAAGCAGAAGAATTTAAAGATGATGATGGTAAACCAATTTTCTGTTTTGACATCATCAGTGAAGTAGAATTAAAAGCGGAAATTATTGATGCGCAACAAAAAGAAATCCTTCCGTTATTAGAAAAACATAATGGTATTTACGATGGTTGGGGAACTTATTTTGAAGACCCGAATGCCGATGAAGATGAATACGGTGACGATGGGGAATTTTTTGATGATGAAGATGAAGAAGAGCCTCGTGTCCATTAATCCGTAAAGTCTTGCGTGCGGAATAATTTTCGCTACAATGGTACAACTTTTTTAACGGATTTTTTATAAGGAAAACATAATGAAAGTAGAAAAAAATGTAGTGGTGAGCATTTCTTACCAAGTTCGCACACAAGATGGCGTATTGGTCGATGAAGCTCCAGCAAATCAACCACTAGAATATTTACAAGGTCACAATAATTTAGTAGTCGGTCTTGAAAAAGCACTTGAAGGTAAAGAAGTAGGCGACAAATTTGAAGTACGTATACAACCTGAAGAAGGTTACGGTGCATACAGCGAAAATATGGTTCAACGTGTACCAAAAGATGTATTCCAAGGTGTTGATGAACTTGAAGTCGGTATGCGTTTCTTAGCGGATACTGACATTGGCCCAGTTCCAGTAGTGATTACTGAAATCGATGGCGATGAAGTTGTGGTTGATGGAAATCACATGTTAGCGGGTCAAGAATTACATTTCACCGTTGAAGTTGTCGCAGCGCGTGAAGCAACGTTAGAAGAAATTGCTCACGGCCACGTTCACGGTGCGCACAGCCACGATGATGACGAAGAAGGTCACGGTTGTGGCTGTGGCGGTCATCATCACGAACATAATCACGGCAGCTGTGGTTGCGGCGGTCACTAATTAAAACAGCTCAAAAATTTACCGCACTTTGGCAATGAAGTGCGGTATTTTTTATGAAAAAACCGACAAAATGCGCTAAAAATATTGGATCCTAACGAACTTCTCGTTAGACTATAGTGCAATTTACTCAAAAAATTTTAGCCCTCAAAATGAAAAAAATATCGCTAAAACTCACCGCACTTTTTTTAGCATTAAGTTGCTTTCCCGCATTTGCTGAACAAACCGTTGATATTGAAGTTCAAGGCATCCGTGGTTTCCGTGCTGTGCGTAATACGGATCTCAATGTTAATTTGATCAATAAAGAAGAAATGGACGGGTCTGAACGCTATCAGCATTTGGTAACCAAAGCCGTGGATCGTGGTTTGCGTGTGTTTGGTTATTATGAATCTTCCGTGCGTTTTGAACGAAAACAGCGTCAAGGCAAACGCGATTTATTGATTGCTCATGTTACACCAGGCGAGCCAACAAAAATTGCGGGGACTGATGTGCAAATTGAGGGGGAAGCCGCACAAGATGAAAATTTTGATGCGCTACGTAAAAACTTGCCAAAAGAAGGCGTTTTGGTTGAACACCAAACTTACGATGATTACAAAACAGCGATTTCACGCTTGGCATTAAATCGTGGGTATTTTGATGGGAACTTTAAAATTTCACGTTTAGAAATCAGCCCTGAAACCCATCAAGCGTGGTGGCGAATGTTATTTGATAGTGGCATTCGTTATCATTATGGCAATATTACTTTTAGCCATTCACAAATCCGTGACGATTATCTCAATAATATTCTTAACATCAAATCTGGCGATCCGTATTTAATGAATAATTTATCGGATTTAACCAGCGATTTTTCATCTTCAAATTGGTTTAGCTCAGTATTAGTTCAGCCTAATGTTAATCATAAAAGCAAAACTGTGGATGTGGAGATTATTCTTTATCCACGTAAAAAAAATGCGATGGAACTCGGTGTGGGCTTTGCTACTGATGGCGGCGTTCACGGACAAATTGGCTGGACAAAACCTTGGATTAATAGCCGTGGACATAGTTTGCGTTCAAATCTTTATCTCTCTGCACCAAAACAAACTCTAGAGGCAACTTATCGAATGCCACTGCTTAAAAATCCATTAAATTATTACTATGATTTTGCCGTCGGTTGGGAAGGGGAAAAAGAGAACGATACCAATACGAGAGTGCTTACGTTGTCAGCGTTACGTTATTGGAATAATGCGCATGGTTGGCAATATTTTGGCGGACTTCGTACGCGATACGACAGTTTTACACAAGCGGATATCACTGATAAAACCTTACTTCTTTATCCAACTGTTGGATTTACTCGTACTCGATTACGTGGTGGTTCCTTTGCCACTTGGGGCGATGTGCAAAAAATTACTTTTGATTTAAGCAAACGAATTTGGCTATCAGAATCTTCTTTTATAAAAGTGCAAGCATCTAGCGCGTGGGTTCGTACTTATGCAGAAAATCATCGTATCGTTGCTCGTGCTGAAATCGGGTATTTACACACAAAAGATATTGAAAAAATTCCGCCTACACTGCGTTTCTTTGCTGGTGGCGATCGTAGTGTGCGCGGTTACGGCTATAAAAAAATTGCGCCTAAAAATAGAAATGGAAAATTGGTTGGCGGCTCACGTTTGCTTACCACTTCTTTAGAATATCAATATCAAGTCTATCCGAATTGGTGGGCGGCAACTTTTGCAGATAGTGGATTAGCTGCCGATAATTACACGGCAAAAGAATTGCGTTATGGCGCAGGCGTTGGTGTGCGTTGGGCATCGCCAGTAGGTGCGATTAAATTTGATATTGCCACACCCATTCGCGATAAAGATAACAGCAAAAATATTCAATTTTACATTGGACTTGGTACAGAAATTTAAGGTGAATTTATGACAGAACAACTACAACCATCAGAAACTTCGTCAAAAGCACCAGAGCAACTAAGTAAAAAACATTGGATGCGTAAAGCTGTTTGTATCGGAAGTGCGGTCATTTTTATACCTGTTTTAGGTGTTGCCGGGGCGCTTTCTTTCGATGCAGGACAAAAAAGTTTAATTCAACTTGCCGATAAAATGCTTGATAGTTTTTCCGTTGAGCAAATTGAAGGCGGATTACAAAATGGCTTGGTGTTAAATAATGTTCAATACCAAACTGCTGGGATTGAGACACATATTGCACAAGCACGTTTACAGCTCGATTTTGGTTGTTTGCTTTCACGTGAAGTTTGTTTACGAGACTTCACTCTAAATAAACCGACGATTGCGATTAATACTGCATTATTGCCTCCATCGGCACCTGATAATTCAAAGTCTAGCTCAATGAAGCATATTTCCTTGCCAATTAGTATCAATGCAGAAAATTTGGTGGTGCAAGATTTATCTGTAAACATTGATCAGACTAATATTACGCTTGGACATTTTAAAAGTGCGGTAAGTTTAAATAATGAAAAAGGCTTAACTATTGCGCCGACTGAAATTAACGATATTTCAGTGATTGCAAAAAAATTGTCTGAAGTTAAATCAGAGCTGAAAGCCAAACAGCCGAATAAACCTGTAGATTGGGCTGCGATTGAGCAATCTTTAACGCCTGCTTTTTTAGGCAATGTATCAGAAATCATTCTTCCTTTTGATTTACATATTCCTGAAATTTCAGGCAAAAACTGGCAGTATCAAGCAGTGAATGAAAAAGGCGAAACGCTTCAATCTGTTGAAATGTCTAGTTTAATTGCACAGGCGGATACCGTCGATAACCAACTGCAATTACAAAAATTAGCGGTAGAAAGCTCGTTGGGTAATCTTTCTTCACAAGGTAAATTACAACTTGATGGCGATATGCCTCTCGATTTAACTTTAAAATCCCATTTGGAGCCATTGAAATCCGATGGAAAAGAAATTTTACCCGCGAGTGATGTGGATCTTACGCTTTCAGGATCATTGAAAAAATCTACCGCACTTTCTTTGAAAACAAAAGGCGTATTAGATGCTGAACTGAATGGCGACGTGCAATTAGCACAAGATAAAATGCCCTTAAACCTCACATTAAATGTGGCAAAAGGACAATACGCTTTTGTAAACACAATGGCACCACTCAAAATTAATGATGTGACGCTTAAACTCACAGGGGATTTACTGAATTATCACGCTGAACTTAAGGGCGATGTAGCAGGAATGAATTATATTCCCGCATCTCAAGTGGAACTTAATGCCGACGGTAAACTTTATGAAGTCACCATAAATAAATTGGGGATAGCTTCGTTAGATGGTAAAAGTGAATTTGTTGGGACTGTAAACTGGAAAGAGGGTGCAAACTGGGATATTCAAGCCGATTTAGAAAAAATGAATATTGGTTTTTTTGTTCCTGTAATGCCTGCAACACTATCTGGTAAATTGCATTCACGTGGTTTTGCAGGCTCTCAAGGATGGCAAGTGGAAGTGCCAGTAGCCGATTTAAATGGAACATTGTCTTCAAACCCCATCAGTTTAAAAGGCTCCGCAACACTTAATCAAAATGTACTTCTAACAGTGCCTGATTTACAGATTAAATATGGCGAAAATTATCTTAAAGCCAGTGGCGTATTAGATGATCATTCTGATTTTGCGCTAGATATAAATGCGCCAAATTTACGTGGATTATGGTCAGATTTAAAAGGGCGAGTAAAAGGTCGAGTAGCGATTTCTGGTCAAATTACGACACCTAATCTTGATCTTGATTTAACTTCATCTAATTTACATTTACAGGGTTTTCAGTTAGCCAAAGCAAGTATAAAAGGTCATATAAACAATGCCTCACTCTCGAGTGGAAAATTGAATATTAAAGCAGAACAACTTCATTATGGCGAAAATATTAAACTCCATTTACTTGATCTTGATTTATCAGGCGATGAACAAAATCACAAACTAATCCTAAAATCTCAAGGCGAGCCTGTTGCTGCAAATTTACAAATTAACGGACATTTTGACCGCACTTTGGAACAGTGGAAAGGCACAATTTCACAGGTAAAATTTGAAACTCCGATTGGCGATGTAAAATCCAACCAAGCGATTGCTGTGTCCTACGATAACAAACAAACACAAGCCAATATTGCCTCACATTGCTGGCAAAACACCGATGTAGAATTATGTTTCCCACAAGCATTCAATGCAGGCAAGCAAGGCAATATTCCTTTCCAATTTAAACGTGTTAATTTGGATTTAGTGAATAAACTTATCGAACAAAACAGCCTCAAAGGCAATTTACAAGTGCAAGGAAATGTGGCTTGGTTTACGGATAAACCATTCCAATTTACCGCCAACGTAGATGGCAATCATTTAGCCTTCTCTCAAAAATTGGATTACCGTACATTTAAATTGGATATTCCAAAATTAACACTTAACGCCGACATTCAAAATAATAATTTGGTTTTAAAAACAGACATCAATGTGCATAACCAAGGCAGAATTGTAGGCGATATTCGTTTAAACGATCTTGCGAAAAATCGCCAACTTGGCGGTAGCCTTGCGATAGAACGATTAAGTTTGAGTATTGCGAATCAACTACTCACTCAAGGCGAATCTGTAAATGGAGAAGTGGTATCAAAATTGCGTTTCGGTGGGAATTTAGAGAAACCATTATTAAATGGTGACTTCAATATTCGTAATATTCGTACCAAATTAAAATCTATGCCAGTGAATATTACTGATGGCGATATTGCCCTGCGCTTTAATGGTAACCGTTCAACATTGCAAGGGAAAATCAAAACAGTAGATAGCCACTTAAACTTAACTGGACGTGCAAACTGGGCTAATATTGAACATTGGACAACAGAATTAAATGCGCAAGCAAATAATTTCAACGTGGATATTCCTTCTATGGCGAAGCTACGTTTCAGTCCAAATATCACGATAAAAGCCAATCCGAAGGAATTGAATTTAAGCGGAACAGTGGATATTCCTTGGGCGCGTATTAAAATTGACAGTCTGCCAGATACTGCTGAGCCAGTGAGCGAAGATGAAGTTATTTTAAATGGCCCGCACAAGAGCAAAGAAGAACTGATTAAACGTGAATTTGCCGCAAAAACAAAATCAGGAATGGAAATTCGCTCTGATTTACGCATCAATATTGGTAAAGACGTTAGCCTTGATGCCTATGGCTTGAAAACCAATCTTGATGGTTTACTTTCTGTGAAACAAGATAAAGGCAATTTAGGTTTATTCGGTCAAATCAATTTAACCAAAGGTCGCTATGCTTCTTTCGGGCAAGATTTACTCATTCGTAAAGGGCTTATTAGCTTTTCTGGGCAAGCGACACAACCTACATTGAATATTGAGGCTATTCGTAATCCTGAAACAATGGAAGACAGCAAAATTACTGCTGGCGTGAGAGTGATTGGCATAGCTGATAGCCCAGAAGTCACTATTTTCAGTGAACCAAGCAAACCACAAGATCAAGCACTTTCTTATTTATTAACAGGTCGTTCGTTAGAAAGCAGCGGAGAAGTGGGTTCAACGGGATCAGTTGGCGCAGCATTGATTGGTTTAGGCATTTCAAAGAGCGGTAAATTAGTGGGCAGTATTGGCGAAGTTTTTGGTATTCAAGACTTAAACCTTGGTACATCTGGCGTGGGCGATAAATCCAAAGTGACGGTAAGTGGTAATATTACCAATCGCTTACAAATAAAATATGGCGTAGGTTTATTTGATGGGTTAGCAGAAGTTACATTACGTTATCGCCTAATGCCACAGCTTTATTTTCAATCCGTTTCTAGCACAAACCAAGTGTTTGATTTACTTTATAAATTTGAATTTTAGGAATGTTATGAATGACGCTATTTTAGAACCTAAGCATCGTGGCAATGTACGTGAAATTGCCGCGATTGATCTTGGATCAAACAGCTTTCATATGATTGTTGCACGTATTGTAAACGGCTCAATCCAAGTGCTTTCGCGCTTAAAACAAAAAGTTAAACTCGCAGAAGGCTTAGATGAAAATGCGGTGCTTAATCAAGAGGCCATCACACGTGGCGTGAATTGCTTAGCCTTATTTGCTGAACGTTTACAAGGATTTCCTGTTGAAAATGTCAATGTGGTTGGTACTTATACGTTACGAAGAGCGGTGAATAATGACGAATTTTTACGTCAAGCAGCCAAAGTTTTCCCCTATCCCATTAATATTATTAGTGGGCAAACGGAAGCTAAAACCATCTACGCTGGCGTATGCCATACCCAGCCAGAAAAAGGCAGAAAGCTTGTTATAGATATTGGTGGTGGCTCGACAGAAATGATTATCGGCGATGATTTCACGCCGCTTATAGCTGAAAGCCGACATATGGGATGCGTGAGTTTTGCGACTCAATTTTTTACCGATGGCATCATTTCCCCAGAAAACTTTCAACGCGCGCGCCAAAGTGCGATCAATAAAATCGAAGATTTAGGCTTTGAATATCGCAAATTAGGTTGGCAATCTGTACTTGGTTCATCGGGAACGATTAAAACTGTTGCACAAGTCATTTCGACTAATCTCGATCCAAATGGAATCATTACAGCCGAGCGATTAAATGCTCTAATTAAACAAACACTACAAGCCAAGCATTTTACCGAGCTAAATATTAACGGTTTAAACCAAGACCGCGTGGATGTTTTTGTACCCGGTTTAGCGATTTTAAGTGCAGTGTTTGACGTTTTTCGTATTCAACAAATGCGCTATTCTGACGGTGCATTGCGCGAAGGCGTCATTTATAGCCTAGAAAAAACTTCCAAGTTGCAGATATTCGAGCGAGCACCGCTTGAAGGTTAAGTGAGCAATTCAATATTGACCAAGCTCATCGCGTTGCGGATAGTGCTAATTTACTCAGTGCGCAATATTTATGGGAGAAAAATTTAGGGCAAGCTAAATACTTGCCCTATTTTTATAATTTGACGGTCTGAAATAACGCTTTTATTTCATCCAATGATAATAATCTAAATGAGCCATTTTCTAATCCATTAATAGATAATGAGCCCATACTCACTCTCACTAATCGTAAAGTGGGGAAACCAATATGCGCAGTCATTCTCCGCACTTGGCGGTTGCGCCCTTCACTAATCTTAATTTCTAACCAGCTTGTGGGAATATTTTTCCGTTCTCGGATAGGTGGATTGCGTTCCCATAAATTTGGCTCTGAAATTAACCGCACTTTAGCGGGTTTAGTCATACCATCTTTAAGTTCTACACCTTTTCTGAGTTGTGCTAAATCGGTTTCTTCAGGGATACCTTCCACTTGCACCCAATAGGTTTTTTCTGTTTTAAATTTGGGATCTGATAAACGATGTTGTAATTCACCATTATTGGTTAAAATCAGTAATCCTTCACTGTCTCTATCTAATCGACCTGCCGCATAAACATTTGGAATTGAAATAAAATCTTTTAAGGTAGCGCGTCCTTGTTCGTCGGTAAATTGCGTGAGTACATCAAAAGGTTTATTGAATAACACAACTGTGGTTTCATCCAACGACAACGTTTTGGGTTTTAATTTTGGTTTAAAAGTGCGGTGAAAATTAACCGCACTTTTTCCTTTAAACGGCAATTTTCCTGCTGAAAAATTTTTCTTCATTAACTTATGATTTCTATTTTGAAAGGCTTACAACATCATAGCAAAACTTCAGGCTGTAGTAATGATGATTACTTGAGTGAACTTGAAAAATTAAAAAGGCTAAGCCAGTAAAAACTGAACTTAGCCTCTCAATTAAATTTTCAAAATCGATATTTAAATCGATCTTTTTAATGGAAAATTATTTACCATCCCAAGCTTGTACTGCATCTAAACGAGCTTTGATTTGGCCTTGTGTATCTTTTTTGAAATACCCTTCAGCTAAACCGCCTTCCCAGCCACCGTAGTTTGCGTTAGGTAACATGATGAAAGTTTTACCAAATTTGCCTTGGTTTTGATCAACGAATGCACGGCGGTCAGCGTTTAATTTGCCATATACGGAATTACCGAAGTCATCTAAGTTATCGCCTACATAAAGTACGATTTCATAGCCTTGTTTTTCAATTTCTGCAAAACGAGCCGCTTTAGCTGATTTGTCTTTTTTCAAATAAAATGCAGATTCTTCCACGCCATTGAAACCTAAGCGTTTCATATCATCAATAGTGCCTGCTTTTTCAGTGCTGTCTTTGCGGTTTGTTACGTAGAACACTTTACCTTTGTGGCTGTTTACATAATTATTAAATTCTACCGCACCTGGAATGGCACGAGATTGACGTGCGTCTACCCAACGAGTCCAATCTTTACCATCGAATGGTTTGTTATTTTGAACTTGCCAGCCAGCATAAGGGCTGTTGTCTAACATAGTTTCATCTAAATCAGCCACAACCGCTTTTTTCTTACCTTTTGCCACTTTTGCGTGATCAAATGCAACTTTTGCCGCATTGTACGCTTGATAAGCTAATGCTCTATATTCGCCAGAATCTTGCATCCAGTTTAATCCAAGCACAGCTTGTTGTTGTAATTGCATATTTGCATGTTCTTCTGATTTCATTTGGTGTGAACCACAGCCAGCTAAAACAAAAGCAGAAAGAGCCGCAAGTGCGGTCATTTTTAACGTTGTTTTCATATTATGTTCCTATTCATTAAGGATATAGTAAGTCTTTCTGAAAAACACTTTTCAATTGAAAAGTGTTT
>NZ_KV805897.1:8343-8577 GCF_001811665.1 Haemophilus sp. HMSC066A11 | reverse complement strand
AAACACTTTTCAATTGAAAAGTGTTTTTCATCATAGATGGCATTAATAACCGTAAATAAACTTACCTACGGTTATAATAGAAATTATTTTATTCCTTTTAAGAATTCCACGCCAGTATCTGGGAAATCAGTAAATACACCTGTTGCCCCTGACTTATTCAATAAGGCATCATACATTTGATTTACGTCTGTGAAAAACGCGGGTAGTGCATCTTTACGCACGGTGTAAGGATGC
>NZ_KV805897.1:0-8243 GCF_001811665.1 Haemophilus sp. HMSC066A11 | reverse complement strand
CCATTAACTTTACTTTGTATGTCGATGGATGCTTAAATAAGAAAAATGCACGTTGTAATTAACGTGCATTTTTATGATTAATTTTATCTATGAAAAAACCGACTTTATATTGACAAAGTCGGTTTTTAATTCAGTTCAATTTAACATTAACCTGCAACTGCGATACGTTTCATATCTGTCATATAACCACGTAATTCTTGACCGATTAATTCAACAGGATGGTTGCGAATCGCATCGTTTACATCGCGTAAGGTAATGTTATCGACTTCCACTGCTGGAGTTGGCTCGCCCAAATCGCCTTTTTGAAGGTTAGGGATAATTTCTTTTGCAAGAATTGGGGTCGCTACGTTAGAGAATAAGTAGTTACCATATTCTGCGGTATCAGAAATTACCACGTTCATTTCGTATAAGCGTTTACGTGCGATAGTGTTCGCAATTAATGGCAATTCGTGAAGTGATTCGTAGTAAGCTGATTCTTCATAAATACCGCTTGCAACCATCGCATCAAAGGCTAATTCTACACCAGCTTTCACCATTGCGATCATTAATACGCCGTTATCAAAATATTCTTGTTCGCTAATTTTGCCATCATATTTTGGTGCATTTTCAAAGGCTGTTTTACCTGTTGCTTCACGCCATGCGAATAAATCTTTGTCGCCATTTGCCCAGTCTGCCATCATTGTTGCAGAGAAGTGACCGCTAATGATGTCATCCATGTGTTTGTAATATAAAAAACCAAGGCTTTCTTTGATTTGTTCAGCCAGTTCAAATGCACGTAATTTTGCACTGTTTGACAAGCGATCCATCATTAATGTGATACCGCCTTGTTTTAACGCTTCGGTAATGGTTTCCCAACCGTATTGGATTAATTTACCTGCGTATGCTGGATCTTTACCATCTGCCACTAATTTGTCATAACATACGATAGAACCTGCTTGTAACATACCGCAAAGGATAGTTTGCTCACCCATTAAGTCAGATTTTACTTCTGCCACGAATGAAGATTCTAAAACACCTGCTTTATGACCGCCAGTTGCAGCAGCCCATGCTTTTGCGATCGCCATGCCTTCGCCTTTCGGGTCATTTTCAGGGTGAACCGCGATTAATGTTGGCACACCGAAACCACGTTTGTATTCTTCACGAACTTCAGTACCTGGACATTTTGGCGCAACCATCACAACCGTAATATCTTTACGGATTTCTTCGCCAACTTCAACAATATTGAATCCGTGTGAATAACCAAATGCAGAGTCTTTTTTCATTAAAGGCATGACATCGGCAACTACTTTAGAGTGTTGTTTGTCTGGCGTTAAGTTTACGACTAAATCTGCAGTTGGAATTAATTCTTCATAAGTACCCACTTTAAAACCATTTTCGGTTGCGCGTTGGAACGATGCACGTTTTTCTGCAATCGCTTCTGGGCGTAAGGCATAGCTAATATCTAAGCCAGAATCACGCATATTCAAACCTTGGTTTAAACCTTGCGCACCACAGCCCACGATAACGATTTTTTTGCCTTTTAAGAAGTTTGCTTCATCTGCAAATTCTTCGCGATCCATAAAACGACAACGACCTAATTGGTCTAATTTTTGACGTAAATTTAATGTGTTGAAATAGTTAGCCATTTTGTTGTCCTTAATTGTATAAGGTTGATAATTGTATGATGTTGTGTTTGCATATTTTTTTGTTGTGGGTTGATTATAGGATTTTTTGTTGTTGCGTAAAGTGATATTATAGGAATGTAATGTTGCGATTTGTGCAATTATTTTGTTTTTTTGTGAATTAGCATCGTATTTCGCTCGATGAGCGACCTACTTTCTTTTACTCGTATAAAAGAAAGTAGGCAAAGAAAACACGCCCCAATTAAATCGCTGTTCTTTGCTTTGTTTCAATTTTCTTAACGGCAATTTGCTGAACTCGCTACGCTCAAACAGACGCAAATTGCCTGAAAATTGAAAATCGCAAAGGCGATTTATATGGGGCATAATTTACCTTAGTGTTATTTAAAAAGTGCGGTTAGTTTTGCATTCGTTTTTAAATTTAAGAAAGAACAAAATGGGTTCCCTTCTTTGCCGCCTGAAAAATTGGAAATTTGTAGGAAATTTTCGTCTGTTTGAGCGTAGCGAGTTCAGCAAATTGCCGTTAAGCAAATTTCCAATTTTTCAGGAAATAAGGCAAAGTAGGGCGTGTTTTCTTTTTGCCTACTTTTGCTTTGCACGAGCAAAGAAAAAGTAGGTCGCCATCGGCGAAACCCGATATTAAATAAAAGAAGAAATTATGGAATTTACCGACCTACAAATATTCATCCACCTCAGTGATACAAAAAACTTCACCAAAACCGCCACCCAAAACCACATGTCTCCCTCTACCCTTTCCCGTCAAATTCAACGATTGGAAGACGAGTTAGGGAAGACACTTTTTATTCGTGATAATCGTCAAGTCAAACTTACTGAATATGGCGAGAAATTTTTACAATTTGCTAAAACAGAATGGCAAAACTGGCAACAATTTAAACAACAACTGAAAGATGAATCCGATGAACTTTGCGGTGAAATTAAACTTTTTTGTTCTGTAACCGCATCTTATAGCCATCTTCCTCACGTACTTAAACAGTTTCGCCAGCGTTATCCTAAAGTGGAAATTCAACTGACTACGGGTGATCCAGCGTTAGCACTAGAATTAATTCAAGCACAACAAGTCGATCTCGCGCTTGCGGGGAAACCAAATAATCTGCCCTCTAGTGTAGTGTTTCATAAAATAGATGATATTAGTTTGTCCCTAATTGCCCCGCGAGTGGCTTGTTTGGCGACACAATTATTGCAAGAAAAACCTATTGATTGGCAGCAAATGCCTTTTATTTTCCCTGTTGAAGGGCACGCTCGGCAGCGGATTGAACAATGGTTAAGGGAGAAACAAATTAAACACCCGAAAATTTATGCTACTGTTGCGGGACACGAAGGAATTGTGCCAATGGTGGGATTAGGATTTGGATTAGCAATGTTGCCTGATGCAGTAATTGACAGCAGCCCAATGAATAACCAAATTTCCAGACTTAATCTTGATAAGCCTATTGAGCCTTTTGAATTAGGTATTTGCACCCAAAAAAGAAATCTCGAACAGCCCCTAGTCCGTGCATTTTGGGCGATGTTAGAATAGAATAAATAATGGTTTAAAATAAGGATTTCTTATGTTTAAAGGTATTCTCGTTTCATTATTAGCCTCTTTTCTATTTGGCTATATGTATTATTTTTCTACGTTACTAAAACCTTTGAGTGGCACAGATATTTTCGGTTATCGGATGATATTTACTTTTCCTTTTGTCCTGTTGTCCGTCACATTATTTAAACAAAAAGCGGCTTTAATTGAACGTTTAAAACGCATTCAAAAACGACCGCACTTAGCATTGTCATATTTACTTTGCGGATTATTAATGGGTTTTCAAATGTGGCTTTTTCTTTGGGCACCGAATAATGGCAGTTCATTAAGCGTATCTTTTGGTTATCTACTTTTACCAATTGTAATGGTGGCGGCAGGTCGCGTGTTTTTTAAAGAACGCATTTCAACATTCAAATTTATTGCAGTTATCATTGCAACATTAGGCGTAATTTCTAATATTGTGCTAAAAGGCGGTCTTTCTTGGGAAGCCATTGTTATCTGTTTAGGTTACACCGCATATTTTTCTATCCGAAAAGCATTAAAAAATACCGATCTTGCCTCCTTTTGTTTAGAAATGTTAAGCCTTATGCCTGTCAGTATTTATTTTGCTTTACAAACAGATTTCGCGACAGTACAACAAACCAATCCGTTTATTTGGGGGCTTCTTGTATTACTAGGATTAATCAGCGGTACTGCGTTAATTGCCTATGTAATAGCCAGTAATATGCTTCCTATGAATTTACTCGGTCTGCTTGGTTATGTTGAAACTATTATGATGCTATGCGTATCATTTTTGATCGGAGAACAAATTGATAGCGAAAGCTACCCACTTTTTATTTGCTTAGTCATCGCAATGATTCTTGTTATGGTTGATGGCGTTTACAAACAACACGCAAAAGGAAGTTTATAAATGTCATTTAAAGAAATAACTCCACAGCAGGCTTGGGAAATGATGCAACAAGGCGCAATATTAGTCGATATTCGAGATAATATGCGCTTTGCTTATTCACATCCTAAAGGTGCTTTTCATTTAACAAACCAAAGTTTTTTGCAATTTGAAGAACTAGCAGATTTTGATTCGCCTATTATTGTGAGTTGTTATCACGGCGTGAGCAGTCGAAATGTAGCGACTTTTCTCGTGGAACAAGGCTATGAAAATGTATTTAGTATGATTGGCGGATTTGATGGATGGTGCAGAGCAGAATTACCGATTGATACCGCTTACTAACCCATTCATCAAAAATATGTAAGATATAAAAAAGTGCGGTAAAAATTTACCGCACTTTTGTTGTTATTCTAATTAACTGAAAATTAGTTTTTCGCTGCAGCTGCTGCTTTAACAATTACTGCAAATGCAGGGGCTTTTAATGATGCGCCACCCACTAATGCGCCATCAATGTCTGGCTGAGTAAATAATTCAGCGGCATTTGCATCATTTACAGAACCGCCGTATTGAATAATTACTTGCTCTGCCACGGCTTGTGATTTCGCTGCGATGTGACCGCGGATAAATGCGTGAACTGCTTGTGCTTGTGCTGGAGTCGCAGATTTACCCGTGCCAATCGCCCAGATTGGTTCGTATGCGATCACTGCACCGTTGAATGCTTCTACGCCTAATGCATTGATGACTGCATCAATTTGACGTGCACATACTTCTTCAGTTTTGCCTGCTTCATTTTCTGCTTCAGATTCACCAATACATAATACTGGCACTAAACCAGCTTCTTTTAATGCACCAAATTTTTTCGCCACAAATTCGTCGCTTTCTTTATGATAAGTGCGGCGTTCAGAGTGGCCAATAATGATATATTTTGCACCGAAATCTTTTAACATTTCAGTTGAAATATCACCAGTAAATGCACCTTTCACATTGATATCTACGTTTTGTGCACCTAATTGAATCACACTTTTACCGCCACAGTTGCAACCACAACCAGAAAGTGCAGCTTCAGCCGTACCTAAATACATAACGGGAGGGGCAATTGCTACATCACAACCTGTTACATCATGTAATTCCGCTTTTAATCCCTCGATTAATTCTTTCGTGAATGCTTTGCTACCGTTTAATTTCCAGTTACCCATAACTAAAGGACGACGTGCCATTTTTGTTTCTCCATAGTTGATAAAATTAACTTGCTTACTATACCAAAATTTCGCCCCTATTCTTTGCAGAAGATCATAAAATTAAAAAAATTCTCACAGAAAGATGATTATCTTGAGCTAAAAAGCTACAATTACCTGTATGGAACCAATAAAAAATAACCAATTATGAAACTTTTCAAAGCTGAACAATGGAATATTGAAGTGCTTCTTCCTCTTTTTGAAGCCTATCGCCAAGCCTATGGGCAAGCAGAGAATCCAGAACGTACCTTAGCTTTTTTAACTAATCGTATGCGTTTTAATGAAAGCCTGTTTTTTATTGCGGTGGATGAGAACGAAAAGGCTATTGGCTTTGTGCAGCTTTTCCCTCGCCTTTCTTCTTTACAATTGCAACGTTATTGGCAAATCACCGATATTTTTGTGTTGGAACATGCTCAACAAACAGAAATTTATGCGGCGTTGATTTCTAAAGCAAAAGACTTTGTGCATTTCACGCAATCCAATCGTTTAGTGGCAGAATTAGCGCAAAATCAATATTCAATGTTGGAATCGGAAGGGTTTAAATTGAACCCAAAAGAACGTTTATTTGAATTGAGTTTGTCATGCTAACAGCGTTAAATCGTTATTGGGATTATTTGCGGATTGAACGCCAAATGAGCCCTCACACAATCACTAATTATCAACATCAGCTTGATGCCACCATCAAAATCTTAGCGCAACAAGATATTCACGCTTGGACACAAGTGACACCCAGCGTGGTGCGCTTTATTTTGGCGGAAAGCAAAAAACAAGGCTTAAAAGAAAAAAGCTTGGCTTTGCGTTTATCCGCATTGCGTCGATTTCTCAGTTTTTTGGTGCAACAAGGCGAATTGAAAGTGAATCCCACCACAGGCATTTCTGCACCGAAACAAGGTAAGCATTTACCGAAAAATATGGATGGCGAGCAAGTTCAACAATTGCTTGCCAACGATAGCAAAGAGCCGATTGATATTCGTGATCGTGCTATTTTGGAATTAATGTATAGTTCAGGTTTACGTTTATCGGAATTACAAGGCTTAGATTTAAACAGCATTAATACTCGTGTGCGGGAAGTGCGTGTTATCGGGAAAGGTAACAAAGAGCGAGTAGTGCCGTTTGGGCGTTATGCTTCGCATGCTATTCAAGAATGGTTAAAAGTGCGGGCATTATTTAACCCAAAAGATGAGGCATTATTTGTTAGCCAGCTTGGAAATCGTATTTCTCATCGAGCCATTCAAAAACGTTTAGAAACTTGGGGTATTCGTCAAGGCTTAAATAGCCATCTTAATCCGCACAAATTACGTCATTCTTTTGCGACGCATATGTTGGAAGCCAGTTCTGATTTACGCGCCGTGCAAGAATTGCTTGGGCATAGCAACCTTTCCACCACACAAATTTATACTCACTTAAATTTCCAACATCTAGCAGAAGTGTACGATCAGGCGCACCCAAGAGCGAAACGAAAAAAATAAAAGTGCGGTTAAAACAAAAGAAATTTTAACCGCACTTTTAATTAATATTAGATTACTTCGCAGGAATATCGGCAAGTACTCTTGTCAATAAATCCCAATAGGTTTGTACTGCTGCGATTTCCACTTTTTCATCTGGTGAGTGAGCATTTCGGATTGTTGGCCCAACAGAAATCATTTCTATATGTGGATAATGTTCTTTTAAAAGACCACATTCTAATCCTGCGTGAATGACTTTCACTACAGGTTGCTCGCCTAGCACTTCAGCATAATGTTTACGAGTAACGTCTAAGATGATTGAGTCATTTACAGGTTGCCAGCCTGGATAAGGCGCAGAAAACTCGACTTTTGCATTTGCTAAGATTGCAAGTGAGCCGAGCATTTCAGTTACGTAATATTTACCGCTTTCAATTAATGAACGAACTAAAATGGTGCTTTTTACAACATTGCCTTCTGTTTTCAATACGCCAACGCTTAATGAACTTTCTACAACATTTTTAACTACATCACTATTGCGGATTACGCCGTTTGGCAATACGTTGAGTGCGTTAATAACCGTTTGAGTACTTTGTGCGGTGAATACGGTAGGGGCTTTTTCTGCGGATTCTACAAAAAGTGTGAAATTAGGTTCTGCAATTGCTAATTCTTCTTTAAGTACAACCGCCAGATTTTCTACCGCACTTTCTATGGTTTTTACATCGCCATTAAAGGCTAACACAGCTGCTGATTCTCGAGGAATTGCATTACGAATTGAGCCACCACGAATTTCAGAGAGAGCAAAGTGCGGTTGATTTTGAGAGAGTTTTGCTAATACTCGCGCTAACACTTTGATTGCATTTGCACGCCCTGTATGAATATCGCCGCCAGAGTGGCCGCCACGTAAACCTTTAAGGGTGATTTGTGCGCTGTGCTCAAACGTATTAGTTTCATATTGAACGGGAATTTCAAAGTTTGCGTTAATCCCGCCCGCACAACCAATGTAAATTTCGCCAATTTCTTCGGTATCTGTATTGATTAAAATTTCAGATTGTAACCAGTTATGACGTAAGCCTTTTGCGCCATCCATCCCCGTTTCTTCTGTCATTGTTAAAAGCACTTCAAGAGGTGGATGGGCTAAATCATTGCTTTCTAGCACCGCTAACGTAGAGGCTAAACCGATACCATTGTCAGACCCTAGTGTTGTACCTCGTGCTTTCACCCATTCCCCGTCAATATAAGGTTGAATAGGATCTTTGGTAAAATCATGTGGGTTGCCTTCATTAGCCTGTGGCACCATATCTAAGTGCGCTTGTAGCACAACAGGTGTGTGATTTTCCATTCCTTTCGTTGCGGGTTTACGAATGAGGACATTACCTACTTCATCGCGTTCAACAAAAAAATGCTTTTCTTTTGCCCAATTTACAATAAAGTTAGCTAACGTATCTTCATAATGAGAAGGATGAGGGATTGCACAAATTTGATCAAACCATTTCCATAACAGTGAAGGTTGAAGTGTTGTAA
>NZ_KV805896.1:0-3591 GCF_001811665.1 Haemophilus sp. HMSC066A11 | reverse complement strand
GGGTGTAAACAATCAGTGGTATTGGCGACTAAAAGCCGCTAATCACGAAATCATTGCCGTTAGTGAAGGTTATACAACCAAACAGAACTGCCTACATTGCATTCATCTTGTTATGGACACTAATCGCAATACACCAATTTATGAATCTTAGTAACCTAGCCCTGTTTATCGGGGCTTTTTTCATCACAAATTTTTAAAGAGCATTGAGATTGTGTATCTCGTTTTGTTGGGTGTAGTTTAAGAAAACTTAAATTAAAAAGCAATACAAAATTTAAGAAAAATTAATAAATATTTTAAGATTGCTTAAATTTCAATGAGTTGGATTGGTTTAATTGCTTATTTTTTGAGCGATTAAGGGGTGGGATAGGGCTACACTTTGAAAAAGTGCGGTAGAAAAGTGCGGTAGAAAAGTGCGGTGTTTTAGGTCTATTTAGATCTATATAGATTTACATGAGGGGAGTTTGGCGGTAGGGGCAAAAGAAAACCGCCACGAGGGCGGTTTATCTATTCATTCATATCATAGCTAAATGTAGGAAGTTCAAATATCTCATTTAGACTATATGCAGTGTTTTTCATTGTGTCTAATATAATGGAATTTATAGCTCCTTGAATATATTTAGTAAAGTAATTTTTGTTGTCATTTACTAAATTTTTAAATTCATTTATTTCTTTAATTCCTGCGTCATTTGCATTAAACCCCACATCAAGCCGGCATTCTAAGAAGAATGCCTCCTTGCTAGATAGTTTAAATTTCAATGGGATGATCGCTAAATTATTATCCTTAATATGACTTAGTTTTGGTTGAGAATAGCCCAGTTCAAGATCAATTACATTGAGTTCTTCTCTTAGTTCTCCTTCGTATTGTTTGAAGGAAAGCTCTCTGATCACATATTTTATGTATGATATTCTTTTCTCAATTTGCATAACTTACCTCCACTATTTTAGAATTAATGCGTGCAGCAGTGGTATTGCTATCAAAATCATTTGCCTTAGTGGCCGTTATAGTTAATTGTTGTTCCATATATCTGTATGTTGTAGGAATTTCCCGCTCACAGGCAGCGACTTGATGACTAATGGCGTCAGTTACAAAAGCATTTAGATTTATTCCTTGTTTCGCTGCCATAGTTGCTGCTTTCTTGTGCAATTCAGGCGGAATTCTTACATTAAATTTACCAGCGAAAGAACGAATCGCATCAATACCATTTTCTTGACACATTTCCAAATAATCATCAACTGCATCTTCAAACTCTTTTTTTAAGTCTCTTAATGTTTCCGCTTCATAGGTTATCAGCGCGTTAATAAATAGAATTTTACCGAAGAGAATGCCATCTTCAATGGATGCTTCAACGCTTCCGATGAAATCTTTATATTCAAAAGTTTGTGACATAACGTTTAACCTTATCCTAGTGATAATTCATCAAGAGCATCTTTCACCTGCTCAATAACATATCTTTTTAATTCATTTCCTGGGTGTGGGCGATGGAGGCTTATTGGGTAGCTCAAGTCAGGGTGAATAAACTTAACCCTTGAACCATTACCTTGTTTTGGCTCAAACCCAATAGAACATAAAAGAACCTTCAGCTCGTCCCAGGTGAAGTCCCTTGGCGGAGGTTCTTTTTTTAACTTTTGTAATAATTTGTCAGCGTTTGACATTTGTAACTACCTTTTAGTGGCACTAAGTATAACATTAATAGATAACATATAGTCAATAAAAACTTTAATTATAAATAAGTTATTTATTGTAAATATTTACAATCGAAAATTAACCCATTGACAATAAATAGAAAATCTCCCCACTACTCAACCGCTACTATCTTTTTCTGCGATAAATTCGATGTTCAATCATAGTTCCTATAATCCGAATTTCTTGTTTCAGGGAAGATAATGTAGGGTAATCTGAATTTAATGGCACTAACTCAAAATGATGTCGCCCCAACTCGTCTATATCGCCAATCGGTCTATATTTTTTAAATGTTGCCTCATAATCGCCATTAATAGCTGCTACGAATTCGCCGGCTCTTGGCTCTATGCGTGGATCTATAATTATTACATCGCCCGCTTTGAAATCGGGTTCCATTGAATCTCCCTTTATTTCTAAGGCAAAAGCGTCGTCTGACGTATCTATGAATGTGTAGATATAATTAAAATCACCGGTGCTTTCTTTTAAATCATCAATTCCCGTCCAAGTACCCGCTTGAACATAACTAATTAAAGGAACCTTATTCGTGCCAATACTTGCCGGCATTACGTTTGAAGATGAACCTTCACCCCTTAATAACCACAGGAGATCGCATTCTAATACCGTTGATAGATCTACTAAATTTTCAGAATTAGGCTTAGTCGTATCAGATTCCCATTGTGAAATGGCAACATGAGATACGCCCTTAATGGCATTGGCAACATCTTTCTGAGTAAGTTTTAACTCAGTTCTACGCTGTCTTATACGCTTCCCAATTGTTTCGCTTTTCATAGATACCCTCAAAAAAATGTAGTTAAGTTATCTTAACAAATGTTGATTTAAGTATTCTTTAATAATATACTTTAAGAAGTCTTAAATAATTATAAGGATGAGTCATGCTTAAAAATAATGTTATTGCTCATTTTGGAAAGCTCGAAAATGTCGCAAAAGCACTTTCTATTAGCGTAGCCGCCGTTTCTCAATGGAAAGATGTAATCCCAGAGAAAAATGCGTACCGACTACAAGAAATCACTAATGGAAAGCTAAAGATAGATCGCGAGCTTTACCAAAAATCATAGATTTAGTGTATCGGCACTTATCAAAAAGAAAACCATAAAAAGAGGGCTGAAATTATGGCGATGAAACAAATCATCATCGAGATGATCGAGAAAATTCCTGGCGGCAAAAGTGCGGTTGCAGGGTTTCTCGGATTTTCAGAGGCGGAGATGAATAACCGCTTGTATCACACAAAAGGTCAACGTTTTAAAAACGAAGAATTGATCGCACTCCAGCTTGAGTACGGATGCACTGATTTTATCGATGAGCTTTGCCGTACCGCTGGTGGTCGTTTTGTACCTGATGTAGCAGAGAATGAATTAGACAAGGTTGAGCTTGCTAATTTACAACTGCACGAGCTTTCCGCACGAGGCTTGTTATTTGCTGCATTAGAAACGGCGTTAGAAGACGGCGAAATCACTTCGCAAGAAGAAGACAAAATCCGTCAAGCATTGAGTAAACATTTGGCAGCGACGCAACATTCGATTGAATGTGCGATTGTGTTACACAAGAAATAAAAAAAGCCACGAGGAAATTTCGTGGCTAATTCACTAAGGAATATACAGATGAATCAATTATTAACGATTACGAAAGAAAACGCAAGTACTTTGACGATGAGTAGTCGAGAAATTGCGGAGTTGTGCGAGAAGCGTCACGATAACGTATTGAAATTAGTGCGTGAATTGATTGAAAGGGGTCTCCTAAAAAATACGATACCCCATTCCTACATTCATCCGCAGAATAATCAACGTTATTTTGAATTTTTTTCAGATAAGCGAGACACCCTTGTAATTGTCGCTCGCTTATCGCCCGAATTTACCGCCGCTGTGGTCGATCGCTGGCAAGCGTTGGAAAAT
>NZ_KV805895.1:0-10044 GCF_001811665.1 Haemophilus sp. HMSC066A11 | reverse complement strand
TCTTTCCAGCGTTTTAGCCGTTTTTACCGTCTCGGCAATTTTTGGCGGTGTTTTTGTATCACTATTTTCGGTAGAACCAGATACATTAATTTGCTCTAGTTGTTCAGAAAGATTACTATTTTGGTTGGTTGGTTGGTTGGTTGGTTGGTTGAGCTGCATAAGCAACGCCTGCCGTTAGCCCAAGCATAACGGAATAGGCAAGCACGTTTAATCTAAAATTGGTCATATTTAATCCCATAAAACAAATAATAATAATTCGCAAATATATTATATGAAGAGGTATTTTCTCACAACAATAAAGATTGATTTTTGATAAAAATCAAGAAATAAAAACTATTCTTATTATTTTCTGTATTTAAACCTGCTTGTTTCCTATAATGCGAACCGTTGATTGTTGATATTAGTAGTTGTAGTCGTTGTAGTTTGTTGGTGGGCTTCAGCCCACCAACAAACAATCGTGAGATATTTGGTGGGCTAAACCCACCCTACATTAAGTACGCATCATTCTATGCGTGCTTCTTTTTATTTTAGGAGCAATCATTATGATGATAGATAAACGCCTAATTAACACGGTGGCTGACAGCAAAAAATGGATTGGCGTCACTGTGTTGTGGAATTGGGTGGCGTTAGTTGGCGGAATTATTAGTGCTGTCGTGTTTTCTTATATTTTACAGGCGGCTTATTTTCACGAATTAAGCCTGTTAAGTGCGGTCATTTTGGGCATCCTTTTGATTGCAGCATTGGCATTACGTGCTTTTGCGGGGAAAAAATCGGTGCAGGCGTCTTATTTTGCCAGTACCAAAGTGAAGCATGAATTGCGTAGCCTTATTTATCGTAAATTGGCTTCGATGCCGCTTAACCAAGTGAATCAGCAATCCACTTCAAGCATTATCCAAGTGGCATCAGAAGGTGTAGAACAGCTTGAAATCTACTTTGGGCGTTATTTGCCGCAGCTTTTTTATAGCTTGCTTGCACCGCTTACCCTCTTTGCTTTCCTGATTTTTTTCAGTTTTAAAACTGCCGTGATTTTGTTGATTTGTGTGCCGCTTATCCCTATGTCGATTATTGCGGTGAATAAAATTGCGAAAAAACTCTTGGCAAAATATTGGTCGATTTATGTGGGATTAGGCAGCAGCTTTTTAGATAACCTACAGGGTTTAATTACGCTAAAAATCTATCAAGATGATGCTTATAAAGCGAAAGCGATGGATAAAGAGGCTGAGCATTTCCGAAAAATTACCATGAAAGTACTTACCATGCAGCTTAACTCGGTATCACTGATGGATTTACTCGCTTATGGTGGCGCAGCTATCGGGATTTTAACCGCACTATTGCAATTCCAAAATGCACAACTCAGCGTGTTAGGCGTGATTTTATTTATTCTCCTTTCCTCCGAGTTCTTTATTCCCCTTCGTTTGCTTGGTTCATTCTTCCATGTGGCGATGAATGGCAAAGCGGCTTCAGATAAGATCTTTACATTACTTGATACGCCAGTGGAAACCCAACAAAGTGCGGTGGATTTTGAAGCAAAAAATAACGTTCAAGTGGAAATTAAAGATCTGCATTTTTCTTATAGTGAAGAAAAACCAGCAATTACAGGTTTAGATTTGAGTATTTTACCAAATCAGCTTACGGTATTTGTGGGTAAAAGTGGTTGCGGTAAATCGACCTTAGTTTCGTTGTTGATGGGTTTTAATCAAGCGCAACAAGGTGAGATTTTGTTTAATGGACAAAACGCCCTCAATATAGACCGCACTTCTTTCTATCAAAAAGTATCATTAGTAAGCCACAGCAGTTATGTGTTTAAAGGCTCGCTGCGTGAAAATATGACGATGGCGAAAATTGATGCTACAGACGAGCAAATTTATGCGTGTTTAGAGCAAGTCAATCTTGCCCATTTTGTACGCGAAAATGGCGGATTAGATATGCAACTATTAAGTCGAGGCGCGAATTTATCGGGCGGTCAGATTCAACGTTTAGCCTTAGCGCGTGCTTTATTACACAATGCCGAGCTTTATATTTTTGATGAAGCGACCAGTAACATTGATGTGGAAAGCGAAGAAATTATTTTGCAGTTCATTCAACAATTTAAACAACAAAAAACCATTGTGATGATTTCTCACCGCTTGGCAAATGCGGTAAATGCGGACTGTATTAACGTACTTGACCAAGGCAAATTGATTGAGCAAGGCACACACGAAATCTTAATGGCAAAACAAGGTGCGTATGCTGAAATGTTCCAACAACAAAAAGATTTAGAACAAATTAGAGAGGTGGCAAATGCGTAAAAATGGTTTTGTTGTAATGGGGCATTTGTTGAAATTAGTGACTCCACTTGCGCACATTATGGCGTTTACCATTACTATGGGTACGCTCGGTTTCCTTGCTGCCATCTTTATTATGGTGCTGGGTGCGATGGGGTTAGTGAATCTCTTAAACTTTGACACCCATTTAAGTTTTTCTGGCATTTTGACCGCACTTATCGTATTGGCGGTGGCTCGTGGCGTATTGCGTTATTTAGAGCAAATGTCAGGGCATTATATTGCTTTTAAATTACTCGCATTATTGCGTGACAAAGTGTTTTCTTCTTTGCGTCGTTTGGCTTTTGTGAAGTTGCAAGATAAACAAGCAGGGCAATTAGTGTCTTTGGTGACTAACGATATCGAATTGCTCGAAGTATTTTATGCGCACACCATCGCACCAATTATGATCGCGTTCTTTACCTCTGCGATTTTATTGTTGGTTTTTGCTCATCTTTCAGGTTGGTTTGTGATTGTGGCATTAGCCGCTTATTTAACTGTGGGCGTGATTTTACCGATTATCACGACCAAATTGGCGCGTGAAGATGGCAGACGCTATCGTGAATTAGTGGGCGAAATGAATGACTTCTTCCTCGACAGCGTGCGTGGTATGAAAGAAATTCAGCTTTTTGGCTATGCAAAACAACGCTTAGATGAAATTCAACAACGCAGCCAAAAAATCGATATGGCTTTTGAGCGTATTAAAGACCAAGAAGCGAAAGTTCGTGTTTATACTGAAGTGGCAGTATCCGTTTTCAACATTATTATGCTGTTTACTGGCTTAATTTTATTTAGCTTAGATAAAATTGATTTCTCAGCCTTTTTAATCGGCGTGATTTTATTAATGTCGAGCTATGGGCCAGTTATCGCCTTAAGTAACCTTTCAAGCAACTTATTACAAACTTTGGCTTCTGGCGAACGAGTATTAAGTTTATTAGCGGAAGAGCCAGAGTTAAAAGACGTAGAAAGTGCGGTGGATTTAAAAGAGGTTTCTCACATTGATGTCGAGAATGTAAACTTTGCTTACGGCGAAGAACAAATTTTATCGGATGTCAGCTTGTCAGTGAAAAAAGGCGAAATTTTAGGTATTCACGGCAGAAGCGGCAGCGGTAAAAGTACTTTGTTAAAACTGCTTATGCGTTTTTACGATCCTAAATCAGGTAGCATTAAAATTAACGGCGAAACTTTACCGAATATTAACACTCGTAGCTTGCGTGACAATATGGCGTACATTACTCAGCAAACCTATATTTTCAACGAAACCATTGAAGAAAATATCCGTCTTGCGCGCCGTAATGCAACCTTAGAAGAAATTATGGAAGCCGCCAAGAAAGCCTCAATTCATGATTTTATTTTGAGTTTGCCACAAGGCTATCAAACAAAAATGACGGAATTGGGTGGCAATCTCTCTGACGGAGAAAAACAACGTATCGGTATTGCACGAGCATTTTTACATAATGCACCGATTATTTTACTTGATGAACCAACTAGTAATTTGGATAGCTTAAACGAAGCAATGATTTTGAAATCATTACTCAATGTAAAAGCTGAAAAATTAATTATTCTCGTTAGCCACCGCCAATCCACTATGGCAATTTGTGATCAGGTAATTGGCATAGAAAACGGCAGAATGTCCTAAACTAAGACAACAAAAAATCGCACTGTTAAAGGTGCGATTTTTTTGTTGGAGGGAAAAAGTGCGGTAAAAATTCTCTTTAGATTTTATAGCTCAGGTTCATTTAATACGTTAAGTAACGTTAAACGCTTGCGATAAGTTTTCAGCACGCAATCAATATGTGGCTGCGGCATAAAGGATTGTGAATAAATCTGCTCTACTTTTTCCTTTTCTTGTGTAATTTCAGGAATTAATTTTTGAATAATCACATTTTTATTTAATCCAATATTTTCCCCAAACTCGACAAAATCATCGCCGATATATTCACCGTATTGAGTATTAAATCCTTTGGCTAGTGTGGCATTACCTTCTTCTCGCGCTAACAATGGCAAAGCAAGTAGTGTTGAATTAAATATTTCAGGATAGGGCGACACCGACACAAAGTCATAAATTGGAGCAAGTTTTGGATGACTGTTTTTGGGATAAATAAATGAAAAATTGCGTAAGTGAAGATCATTATTTCCTAATAAATAAGCGTAAATAATTCGACGAAAAATTTCTCGTTGCTGAGCTAAATGATTTTCAGTGTGCTGCAAAATAAACTTAGCAATTTGTTCATAACTCACATATTGCTCATTATCTGCACCTATTTTTCCGTACTTGTCTCGAATATTCATTGCACCATCAAGTTGTTCTTGGTGAATCTCTGTTTGTTGTTCATCACGATCAAAACGCTTTATAACAAAAGCAAATTCCTTATGATTTTGTTCGCCAGCAAAAGAAACTAAACCATTTTCTGGCACATCAAACCCTAATTCTTTCATAATGCGCATGGTGGCGTGTTCATTTTCAGCTAAAAAAGGATACTCTTCTGGAGAGGGCTTTAAAATATAATTTCCCTGTTGATTTACGCTGTCAAAGTGCCCATCTTTGATAATAAGCTGTAATTTTGGTTGAAAACCTGAAATGCTCATTCCTTGCTGTTTTTGGGGTTTCACTGTAATAAATTCTTGGCGAGAAAAGGGTAATTCAGGATTAAAATGTTTATTGCCTGTAAGGTAATGTAAACCTTTTGTGCTGTAGTCAGAATGAACTTCATTTTTCTTTAATGGCTTTAATAAAATACGACAAAAATTCATTGTTTTTCCTCCTGAATTTGCACTGCACCTAACATATTTTCCCCGTTATTAAGTAAAAAGCGAAACATATCGCCTTCATCAATTCGTTGATGAAGTGCATATTTGTGTTTTAGCCAGCCTTCTGGGACGAGCGATGCAAAATAAGGGAATAAGGTGTCAGAATGAAAAGGGCTTTGCTCAATAGGAAAGCTGAGAGAGAGCGGTATTCCTTGATAATCGGGATTGTAAGCAAAATGAAAACCACGATGATCTTCTCTAAGTAAGCCAATAAATTCGCCGTAGAGAAATACTTTTCCCGAGCGGACTAAATCGCGCATAGTGAAACCCCTAATGTTTGAGCAACAAGAAACACGGTTGTAAATCTCACTTGGCTTGGATCTTGAAATAAGCGATTCAAGGTAGAAATAGACACGCCAGTTTGCAGTTCTAGCATACTAAGCTCAATACCAAGTGATTTACGCTTATCATTGAGCATTTTTCCAAATGCTTTGAGATCGGTAATTTTCCCTGCGTAAAGTTGTTGTCTTTGCGCTTGTTCATAGGTAATGACTGATTTCTGAAGCTTTTTTAATTCATCAATTTGATTTTCTAATTGTGCACTAAGGTTATTCATATTTGATACTTTTTCTTTTAATAAAATATTTTTATATCATATATGGGTTTTCGCTTTTTTGAATATCTTTTTTGATTTTTTTAGGAAAAAAATTTTAGGAATTATTCAAAAATGATACTTAAAATCTGCTCTGTCCATTTGTAATTTGTCCCATTTTTTGGAGAGCAGATTAAATTAATTGAAATGTTGTTTGCTTGAGCTAAATATTCAAAATTTTATAAAGGTCATCCAAATAATGAATGGATTGAATTTTACGAATTGTGCGGGATTTTCCTCGAATTAAAATGGTTTCAGTGCTGGCTAAATTGCCTTTGCGGGAGATACCTTTAAGCAAATCGCCATTGGTAATGCCTGTTGCAGTAAATACAAGATTGTCATCACGCACGAGATCTTCAAGTTTTAACACTTCATTCACTTTTATGCCCAGTGCTGCACAGCGTTGAATCTCATTAGCTGCAATTTTTTTATTTTCTTCGGTGTCACCTTTTACTTCATTACGTGGGATTAAACGAGCTTGCATATCACCACCTAATGCTCGAATGGCTGCAGCAGCTGCCACGCCTTCTGGCGCACCACCAATTCCATAAAGAAGATCGACTTCAGCATCAGGTAAACAACACAATACGGAACCTGCCACATCGCCATCGGGAATTGCCAATACTTTCGCGCCCAAGTTATGTATTTGTTTAATTACGGCATCGTGACGTGGTTTGGCTAATACCATTACGGTAAGGTCAGAAAGGGATTTTCCTAGCTTAGATGCGATGCGACGAAGATTTTGTTCCAGTGGTAAATTTAAATCAATGATGCCTTTTACATTTGAACCCACCACTAATTTTTCCATATACATATCAGGTGCTTTTAAAAAGGTATTTTTGCCACCTGCAGCCAAGACAGAAATAGCATTAGATTGCCCCATTGCGGTCATACGTGTGCCATCAATAGGATCTACTGCGATAGAAACTAATTCCCCTAAGCCAGAACCGACTTTTTCGCCAATATAAAGCATTGGGGCTTCATCAATTTCGCCCTCTCCTATAACGATTTCAGCGTCCATATGAATCAAATTCAGCATATAACGCATCGCTTTTACCGCTGCATCGTCTGCCGCATTTTTATTTCCTCGACCAAGCCACGTGTAAGCTGCTAGAGCGGCGGCTTCTGTTACTCGTGAAAATTCAATGGCTAATGCTCGATTCATTATTATTCTCCTTCTGCTTATTTTTCAAGATTATGGTAAAAATAGCATCATTCTATCACTGAGTAATCGTTTGCATAATAAATTTTTATTCAATGCTTTAAAAAGGTAAATTTACTGGGTAAAATACCCCTAAACTTACCCATATTTAAAAGGAAATCATTATGTCTTTAGAAATTTTAGACCAACTTGAAGAAAAAATTAAACAAGCGGTAGAAACTATCCAATTACTTCAATTAGAAGTTGAAGAATTAAAAGAGAAAAACGCAGAATCTCAAAGAAATATCGAAAACTTACAAACTGAAAATGAACAGCTAAAAAACGAACATCGTAATTGGCAAGAGCATATTCGTTCATTACTTGGTAAGTTTGATAACGTTTAATCGTAGTAAAAGGCTTAGATTTTCTAAGCCTTTTTATTTTAATCATTTCAATAATTTTTTCTCTTTGAGAAAAAATAAATATAGGATAATAAAATGCACATTTGTATTCTTTCAGGCAGCACTTTAGGTGGTGCGGAATATGTTGCCGAGCATTTAAACGATGTTTTAGAAACTCAAGGTTTTTCCACCGCACTTTTTCACGGACCAAATTTATCTGACATTGAAAACGAGAAAATTTGGCTTGTTGTGACTTCAACGCATGGTGCAGGCGAATTGCCAGACAATTTAAAACCTCTATTTGATGAATTAGCGAATAGCCAAAAGGATTTTTCAGATGTTCGCTTTGCGGTCGTTGGATTAGGTAATTCTGATTATGATACTTTTTGCTATGCAGCGGACAAAGTGGAGCAAACACTTCAAGCAAAAAGTGCGGTAAAAATTTGTGAGACTTTAAAAATTGATGTGTTAAAGGTGGATGATCAAGAAAGTTATGCTGAAGAATGGTTACCGAGTTTTATTGAGGGATTGAAATGATTGCCCTAATTCAGCGTGTGTCTCAAGCGAAAGTGGATGTAAATGGCGAAACAATAGGGAAAATTGGCAAAGGTTTGTTAGTTTTGCTTGGTGTAGAAAAAGAAGATAACCGAGAAAAAGCAGATAAGCTTGCTGAAAAAGTGCTTAATTATCGAATTTTCAGTGATGAAAATGACAAAATGAATTTAAATGTTCAACAAGCACAGGGGGAATTACTTATCGTTTCGCAATTTACATTAGCAGCGGATACGCAAAAAGGTTTACGCCCGAGTTTTTCAAAAGGTGCGCCCCCAGCATTGGCTAATGAATTATATGAATACTTTATCCAAAAGTGCGCAGGGAAATTACCTGTTTCAACAGGGCAATTTGCAGCGGATATGCAAGTGAGCTTAACAAATGATGGTCCTGTGACGTTTTGGTTAAATGTATAACAAGAAAATCTAAGTTGGCAATAAGCTCACTGTTTTACATTTGTTTTATTAAATGGTTTAGTTAATGGAATATTCTCGTTAAAGCGTATAAATTCCATCAATTAATAATGAACCATATATTCGGTTGGTAAGCAAAAAGGCGGACTGAAGCCCTCCATTGCTCCCTTACCTATAAATGGGCATTTCCTTTCACCAATGACCACTTAATAATAACGAGCAATCGCTTATTATTTCACTAATAAAAATGCGATGAAATTCTTTTCAAATTTCACCGCACTTTTAAGAATATAAGAATAGTAAATTATTGTCGGATTAAAAGAGCAACGGCTTCACAAGCAATCCCCTCTTGTCTTCCTGTAAAGCCTAATTTTTCGGTAGTCGTTGCTTTTACATTAACTTGCTCAATATCGCATTGGAGATCTTCAGCTATTTTGGCACGCATTGCATCAATATGTGGGCGCATTTTAGGTGCTTGAGCGATGATGGTAATATCAACATTACCTATTTTATATCCCTTTTCTTGTACTTGACGAAACGCTTCACGCAGTAAGCCTCGACTATCCGCATTTTTATATTGCATATCGGTATCGGGGAAAAGTTTTCCAATATCGCCTAAAGCCACAGCCCCTAAGATTGCATCAGTTAATGCGTGTAATGCCACATCGCCATCTGAGTGCGCAATAAAGCCCGTATGATAAGGCACTTCTACACCACCAATAATTAATGGACGATCTTCGCCAAAAGCGTGAACATCAAAGCCGTGTCCAATTCTGATCATAATTTATTCCTTGTTAAATAAAATTCTGCTAATGCTAAATCTTCTGGACGAGTCACTTTTAAATTATCGCTGCGTCCAGCCACTAAGTGCGGTCGAAATCCAGCAAGTTCTATTGCGGATGCTTCATCTGTTATATTCGCACCTTGTTGAATTCCTGTGGAAAGCGCATCTCTTAATATATCTACTGGGAAAAACTGCGGTGTCATTGCTTGCCAAAGCTGGCTACGATCTTCTGTTTTTACAATACATTGCTGATTGTCCGCTCGTTTAATCGTATCTGTTACTGGGATTGCCAAAATCGCACCTTGTTTATCTTCAATAGCTAACAATTTATCAATATCAGCATGTTGTAAACAAGGGCGAGCAGCATCATGAACAAGCACCCAGGCATTTTTTTCCGCAATTGCATTTAAACCATTTAAGACAGATTCAGCTCGCGTTGTGCCACCTTCCACTAACTGAATTTTAGGATCGAGCGATAGTGTAGAAATATAAGGATCATCTTTGCTTACCGCCAAGATAATTTTAGATACGGCAGGATAAGAAAGCATCACATCGAGTGTATGTTCAAGCAGTGTTTTGCCAAGCAGCGTTAAATATTGTTTCGGTTTATCCGCTTGCATCCGTGAACCCACGCCAGCAGCTGGCAAGACCACAATAATTGAACGAGCCATTATTTACTCTCTTTTACAATATGATAGAACACTTCATTTTCTTTCACTAAGCCATGTTGCATTCGTGCGCGTTCTTCGATCGCTTCAAAACCTTTTGTTAATCCTTGAATTTCTGCATTAATACGCTGATTACGTTGAGATAGCTTTTCATTTTCTGCTTGATTTTCCTTAATTTTCTCAGCATTTTGACGATAATCTAAAAAACCGTTACTGCCAAACCAAAAATCATGTTGAAACAATACTAATACTGAAAGAAGGATTAAAATAAGAAGTCGCATACGGATATTTATTGTGAGTAAAATTTTAACCTGTTTACCGTGAAAAATTAGGAAAAACGATAAAATGAAAGAAAGTGCGGTTAAAAATCCTTTTATTTTAA
>NZ_KV805894.1:0-2386 GCF_001811665.1 Haemophilus sp. HMSC066A11 | reverse complement strand
TGGGCGAAGCTGAACGCGAGATCCACGGGCCTCTGGCCGAAGCCCAAGCGTTGATCGAGATCTGGCGCAGCTCGAATCCCGACGAGGCGTCGTTTTGCTGCCTCGCGGTATCCACCCTGTCTCGCCTCTGTGATCGTTTTGACACCTACCAACACCTGCTGTTGAAGCATGGTCGGCCGGCATTCGCCGAGACTGACTACGGCGTCCTGGGAGACCCGGTGGAGGATCAGCCAGCGGCCTAAGGGGGTATGGGGGGTATGCCCCCCATGCAGAGCCACGGCTCTCACGCCAACGCAGCGATGCGCCGCGTGCCCAGCGCCCTCCCCTCCCCTGCCCGTCTTCGCGCATGCAAAACAGGCTGCGTGGACCACAAAAAGGGCTCTGAATTCGTATCCTGCACGCGTAAGGCTTTACATCGGCCTTTCGTCTGGTAACAATTGTCGTTCCTGCAACCTTCAATTGGAGCCGATGTGGACCTTGATTCCCTCATCCAGCATAAAGCTCTCGACGAGCTTTACAAACGTGGCAACTACGGCCTGATGGATCACTTCCTCAGAGACCCGGAGACTGCCGAGCAGCTCAAGCTGAAGAAGCTGCAATTCGACGTTCACCCCGAGCTGTTCAGCGACGTGGAAGATGTCTGCCAGCTGCTCGACATGAGCAAGCGTGAGTTCCTCACGGCCGCCACGCTGCAAGCCGTCAAGCTCGCGCAGGAGGCCATCGAAAAGCACGGTTTGATCCCTGATGAGGAGACGCACTGATGCTGACTCTCACAGGCACCGTTCGCGCTGCCACCACTCTCGGTGGTGGTGTCAACAAGAAGACCGGCGAGGTCATCCAGCCCCGGTCAGTACTCCAGGTGGAAGGCCTCGACTCCCGCGGCTTGGTGCAGCTCTACACCCTCACGGTTCCCGATCTGACGAAGTACGCCGACCAGGTCGGCTCGCAGATCTCCGTGCCGGTGCGTGCGTGGGCACCTGGCGCGACAGTCAATTTGTCGTACGAGGAAAAGAAGTGAGCGCGGGACGACGCCTTGGGACGGGCCTGCCCCGGCACTTGGCGCCGGCCGGCGCTCTTCCCTTGATACATACAAACAATTGCTCCAAGCCAGCATCCATGCGGGTTTCCGGCTCGTTTGCCTGCGATCAGGGCTTGTCGCCGGACGCCGTCCGGCTGGGCCGCGAGATGCTGGCTGGACCCATTGGGTTCCTCATCGCACGGAGGGCCGCCGATGGAGGAACGACCACCGGATGACCCAAAGGAAAACGCCGACTCTCTGGCAGGAGAAATCGGCGTTCAGGGCATCGAGGCACTACCCCGAAGGGTTCAGAGATATGGAGCAGCTAAAGCAGGCGCTCTCGACGTAGCGGAGTTTATCAGCGGGCTTGGAGGCCATCAAGGCTTAGCACGGCGGGTCGGCTCGTGTGGGGACTATTTGATGTTCCGGCACTACTTCACCGTCGACGAAGTGCGGTTGCATGCAGCTTCGCTTTGCATGAAGCATCTCCTATGCCCCCTGTGCGCCATCAGGAGGGGCAGCAAGGCCCTCAAAAGCTACCTGGATAGGTGGGAGGTGCTTAGAGGGTCGAACGCCTCTTTAAAGCCCTTTCTCGTGACTCTGACCGTTAAGGATGGCAATGACTTGGCTGAGCGTTTTAAGCACCTCCATCGTGGCCAGCGAGAGCTATGGATGCGGAAACACCGTGCTCGCGGCTCTTGCCTCGATGGTGTTATGGGTGCTGTGTGGTCGTACGAAGTGAAGCGCGGCACAGGTTCTGGGCTCTGGCATCCGCATCTGCACATGATCGCGATCGCTGAGCATCAGCCTGACCAGCTGCAGCTCTCGGCTGAGTGGAAAAACATCACTGGTGATAGCCACGTGGTGGACGTACGGCCGATCAGCCAGGAGGATCCTGTGAGTGGCTTCCTCGAGGTGTTCAAGTACGCGGTGAAGTTTTCGGATCAGCCTGTTGAGGACACGTGGCACTGCTACGAGACCTTGCGCGGAAAGAGACTCATCGGATCTGCTGGCTGCTTCCGTTCGGTGGTGGTGCCGGAGCAGCTCATTGACGAGCCCTTCGACGACCTCCCCTTTCGCACCCTTTTTTACCGCTACCTGACCGGTCGCGGATACGACCTTCAGAGGAGGAAAGATCGACCCGCCTGAGTGCACGGATGAATGTTCTTCGCGGGGCAGGATATGCGAGGTGCTAGCACCTCGCTCAGGCTGATTCACGCAGAGCGTTCAACAGCGAAAGCGGCCCCGGTGAGTGCGTCAACACCCACCGAGGCCTAACCAAAACCCATCTGTGTTGGAGATGAAAAATGGCTGAGAAGAAGTCTATTGCGCCCGAGCTGGGCGAAGCTGAACGCGAGATCCACGGGC
>NZ_KV805893.1:1923-25873 GCF_001811665.1 Haemophilus sp. HMSC066A11 | reverse complement strand
GCTGCGATTAAGAAAAGATTCTGAAAATTGACCGCACTTTGGATTGTAACAAATCTTTTGATTAGGAGAAATATATGCAGTCAATTAAAGCAATCCGTTGCACATTTTGTAACAAATTATTGGCGAAAGTGGGGATAGTTGGTTATTTAGAAATCAAATGCCCTCGTTGCAAAACCGTTAATACTACATGTCAATTTACCTGAAGAAAATAAACAAGAACAAATGAGTCTCTGGTGATATAATCTCGCGGTTTTTTAGGAGTCGATATTATGGAACATAAATTAGAAGATATTATTGCAATTTTTAATCAATGTTTTGAAGAAGAATACAATACTCGCTTAGTTAAAGGCGGTGACGAACCCATTTATTTACCCGCAAATGATGAAGTGCCTTATAACGCGATTTATTTTGCGCGAGGCTTTTACAGCAGTGCATTGCACGAAATTGCCCATTGGTTAGTAGCAGGCAAAGAACGCCGTAAACTAGAAGATTTTGGTTATTGGTATGAGCCAGATGGACGTTCAGAAGAACGTCAGCGTGATTTTGAAAAAGTTGAAGTGAAACCGCAAGCATTAGAGTGGATTTTGGCGACTGCGGCTGGTTTTCGTTATTTTGTCAGTGCGGATAATTTGAATGGCAACCCGGGCGATACACAGCCTTTTAAACAAGCCGTGTATGAACAAGTGAAAATCTACGCGGAAAAAGGTTTACCAAAACGAGCGGAAACGTTACGCCATGCTCTTGCTATTTTTTATGACACAGAAGATCGTATTGATTTAAGTAAATTTGATGTGGCACGCATTTAAAATTATGGGTCTTCGGAATATATAATGGAATTACTTTCTTAATAGTTTAAAAACAACTGGTGTTTAAATTGGATTTTCTGGTGGGATGTTAGGATAATCAATAGTATTATATAAAAGTATCAATCACATACGAGTGATACTTTGGGAAAAAAATAAAATAGTCCAATTCACTTGACCGTGTACTATGGTACATGGTTTATAATATTCAGGGGGTGAAATAAGATGATTTATCGCATTAGTGAGTTTGCAGATAAATGTGGAGTTAATAAAGAAACGATCAGATATTACGAGTGAAAAAATTTATTACAAGAACCTCACCGAACGGAAGCTGGTTATCGGATATATTCATATGATGACGTTAAGCGTGTTGGGTTTATTAAACGAATACAGGAACTTGGTTTCTCTTTAAGCGAGATTTATAAATTACTTGGTGTTGTAGATAAAGATGAAGTTCGTTGTCAAGATATGTTCGAATTTGTTTCTAAAAAACAAAAGGAAGTGCAAAAACAAATAGAAGATTTAAAACGAATTGAAACTATGTTAGACGACTTAAAACAACGATGTTCAGATGAAAAGCAATTACATGCGTGTCCAATAATAGAAACATTAACATGAGAGATTAATTAACGAAAGGAGCTTTTTTATGAATAAATTTAAGGTAAACATTTCAGGAATGACTTGTACGGGTTGTGAAAAACACGTGGAATCAGCACTTGAAAAGATAGGTGCTAAAAATATTGAGTCTAGTTATCGTCTTGGTGAAGCAGTATTTGAACTGCCCGATGATATTGAGGTTGAAAGTGCAATAAAGGCGATTGATGAAGCAAATTACCAAGCCGGAGAAATTGAAGAAGTATCATCACTAGAAAACGTGGCGTTAATTAATGAAGACAATTATGACCTTCTTATTATTGGTTCTGGTGCTGCTGCCTTTTCTTCGGCAATTAAAGCTATAGAATACGGTGCAAAAGTTGGAATGATTGAGCGTGGAACGGTTGGGGGAACCTGTGTGAATATTGGCTGTGTTCCGTCAAAAACTCTTCTTAGGGCAGGGGAAATCAATCATTTATCAAAAGACAATCCGTTTATAGGTTTACAAACATCCGCTGGAGAAGTGGATTTAGCTAGTTTAATCACGCAAAAGGATAAATTGGTGAGCGAACTTCGGAATCAAAAATATATGGATTTAATTGATGAATATAATTTTGATTTAATTAAAGGTGAAGCAAAATTCGTTGATGCTAGTACGGTTGAGGTCAATGGGGCAAAGTTATCTGCAAAACGCTTTTTAATTGCAACAGGTGCATCGCCTTCGTTGCCCCAAATTTCAGGACTTGAAAAAATGGACTATTTAACTAGTACAACACTTCTTGAGTTAAAGAAAATACCAAAACGATTAACTGTAATTGGTTCAGGATACATTGGAATGGAGCTTGGACAACTATTTCATCATTTAGGTTCAGAAATAACGCTTATGCAAAGAAGTGAGCGACTTTTAAAGGAGTATGATCCTGAGATTTCAGAGTCAGTTGAAAAAGCGTTAATTGAACAGGGTATAAACCTTGTCAAAGGGGCAACTTTTGAGCGTGTTGAACAAAGTGGAGAGATAAAAAGGGTTTACGTAACAGTAAATGGCAGTAGAGAAGTCATTGAATCAGATCAGTTACTTGTTGCCACTGGAAGAAAACCAAATACGGATTCTTTAAATTTAAGTGCAGCAGGTGTTGAAACTGGAAAAAATAATGAAATCCTGATCAATGATTTTGGTCAAACAAGTAATGAAAAGATTTATGCAGCAGGAGATGTGACTTTAGGACCACAATTTGTATATGTAGCAGCCTATGAAGGTGGAATTATTACTGATAATGCTATTGGTGGATTAAACAAAAAAATAGATTTATCGGTAGTTCCTGCTGTTACGTTTACGAATCCGACGGTTGCAACAGTTGGTTTAACAGAAGAACAAGCAAAAGAGAAAGGGTATGATGTGAAGACATCTGTATTACCTTTAGATGCTGTTCCAAGAGCAATTGTAAACCGTGAAACAACCGGTGTATTTAAACTAGTAGCAGATGCAGAAACACTAAAAGTATTAGGGGTTCATATTGTATCTGAAAATGCAGGAGATGTCATCTATGCAGCATCATTAGCTGTTAAATTTGGCTTAACGATAGAAGATTTAACAGAAACCCTAGCACCATATTTAACAATGGCTGAAGGGCTAAAATTAGTTGCACTTACGTTCGATAAAGATATTTCGAAATTATCTTGTTGTGCAGGCTAAGGGAACTTTTTTACAACTCCCTATTCAAGTGAACCAGCTAATGCTTTAAGGGATTTTCTAAGTGCATTTGTGGTCACAAAAATAATTGGTACAGTGAAACTTATAGGAGTATTAACATCAATAATTCGGATGATGTGTTTGTAACATTTGATTTTTCTGAGCATCTTAGCATTGATATTTACCAAAATTTAGCTACGCTTTATTTATTGGGATTAGGCACGTCAAAAAATGAAAAAATGGTTGAGGAATTGATTAATAAATGTAATCTTCATCTGGATTGTAAAAAAGAGAAAAAAATTAACGATATAACTGATTTAAAACTGAATATTCTTAGTCGGGATAATTTGCCAAAACAACCTGATCTTCAAGAAAAAATCGAAGCGATTAAAGAAGAATTGGTGTTAAGTAAAGATCCGAAAGTATTAATTAAGCTAGGCGAGTTGGAAAAAGATAAATCCAAAGCAAAAAAATACTTTGGCGATGCTTGCGATTTACGCAGTCAAGAAGGGTGTGATAAATATCGTGATCTCAATCAAAAACAAGACATCAATAAATAGTGGGTAAATCACAAATAAAGCGTCTGAGATTCTTAATTTCCTTTTCACTGTCAATTTTCCCTAAAATCGGCTAGAATACGCCGATTTTATTTTCGGTGACTTATAAATGATGAAAGATTCCATTATTGCAAAATTAGAAAGTTTAAAAGAACGTTATGAAGAGCTAGAAGCCTTATTGGGCGATGTTTCTGTAATTAGTGATCAGGATAAATTCCGTGCGTATTCTAAAGAATATTCTCAACTTGAAGAAGTGGTGAAATGTTTTAATCGTTGGACGCAATTAAATCAAAATATTGAAGAGGCTGAAATATTGCTCGACGATCCTGAAATGAAAGAAATGGCGCAAATGGAAATCGAAGAATCCAAAGCGGAAATTGAAGAAGTGGAACAACAACTTCAAATTCTTTTATTGCCGAAAGATCCTAATGATGAATATAACTGCTATTTAGAAATTCGTGCGGGAACAGGCGGCGATGAAGCAGGCATTTTTGCGGGAGATTTATTCCGTATGTATAGCCGTTATGCGGAAAGTAAACGCTGGCGTGTAGAAATGCTAAGTGCTAACGAAAGTGAGCAAGGCGGCTATAAAGAAGTGATCGTAAAAGTAAGTGGAGAAGGCGTGTATGGTCAGTTGAAGTTTGAGTCTGGCGGTCATCGTGTGCAACGCGTACCAAAAACTGAATCGCAAGGGCGTATCCACACTTCTGCTTGTACCGTTGCGGTAATGCCAGAATTGCCGGAATCTGAAATGCCAGAAATTAATCCTGCGGATTTGCGTATTGATACTTATCGCTCATCAGGCGCTGGTGGTCAGCACGTAAATACAACGGATTCAGCAGTGCGTATTACACACATTCCAACAGGTATTGTGGTGGAATGTCAGGATGAGCGTTCACAGCACAAAAATAAAGCGAAAGCAATGTCGGTATTAGCGTCACGTATTGTTCAAGCAGAGCAAGAACGCCAAGCCGCAGAACAAACAGATATGCGCCGTAACTTATTAGGTTCGGGCGATCGTTCTGATAAAATTCGTACATATAATTATCCGCAAGGTCGAGTGACTGATCATCGTATTAATCTCACTATTTACCGTTTAGATGAAGTAATGAATGGTAAAATTGATGAATTGATTCAGCCGATTATTACCGAATATCAAGCGGATCAGTTGGCGGCATTATCTGAACAGAATTAATGAATGATAGGGGGAGTCTGGTCTCAGATGCCCCCTTTAACTTTAAAGGAAAATAAAATGATTATTGAAAATCAAAAAGATGCTGAATTTTCTTCTGCTTTCCAGCCATCTAAACCTGTTCAAGCAAGCCGTTTTAAACGTTGGCTTGCCAGTATAATTAATGGGCTTGTGCTTTCGCTGATGGTTGGTATCGGTTTTGCCTTAGGAGATTTTGCTGGTGTATTAGGGACGATGGTATATATAGGTTTTCAGTTATATTTTATGAAAACCTATGGTCAAACAATGGCAAAACGCTGGTTAGGTTTGCGTGTATTTAATTATCATACCAATCAACCCGTTGAATTTGGTAAATACATCGGTCGTGAGATTATTGATATTTTGTTAGCATGGACAAGTTTCTTATTGATTATTAGCGGTATTGTTGCACTTGTGCGAGATGACCGCCGTTCTTTAACTGATTTAGTGGCTGGCACGATTGTGTTAAAAGACGAAAATTAATGAATTATAAAGAATGGCTGGCACAAGCGAAGGCGGATTTAGCTCAAAAAAATCCCTCTGAAAATAGTAAAATTGATGCGCTTGTGCTTCTTCAATATGCTACTGGCAAACCGCGTACGCAAATCCTTGCTTTTGATGATACTGAGATTGATGAAAAAGTGCGGTTAAAATTGACCGCACTTTTAGATCGCCGTTTAAACGGAGAACCTATTGCTTATATTCTTGGCGAAAAAGAATTTTGGTCATTGCCATTAAATGTCTCAAAAGGTACATTGATTCCAAGACCAGATACCGAAATTTTAGTGGAAAAAGCATTACAAATTGCGTTAGTAAAATTGGAAGAAAATCCACCGCACTTTCGTATTCTTGATCTCGGCACAGGCACAGGCGCTATCGCGTTAGCATTAGCCTCGGAGCTTTCCTCTATTTGTCAAAAACGACAAATTTCATTAGAAATAATTGGTGTTGATCTTATGCCCGATGTTGTGGCGTTAGCCCAATCTAATGCGGAAAGAAATCAGCTAAATGTAGAATTTTTGCAGAGCCGTTGGTTTGAAAATATAACAGGGCAATTTGATCTTATTGCCAGCAATCCACCTTATATTGATGCTCAAGATGAACATTTACGTCAAGGCGATGTGCGTTTTGAACCGCTTTCCGCATTAGTGGCGAATGATGCTGGTTATGCTGATTTACGTTATATTATTGAGTCAGCACCGAATTATTTGAATTCTAATGGTGCATTATTGCTTGAACACGGATGGCAACAAGGCGAAAAAGTGCGGTCAATTTTCCTCGAAAATCATTGGGAAATTGTTGAAACTGTACGCGATTATGGCGACAATGAACGCGTCACTTTAGGTTTTTGGAAGAAGTAATGAAATATTATCAACGTGCGTTATACGATAAATTTGTGCATTTTTATCTTGTTATCTCTGATGATGGCAGTTTAGAAGCACAACTTCGGGGAAAAATGGGTGGGCTTGTGCGTAAAGCACGTAAAGAAATTTCGCCAGATTGGCCAAAAGAAGAGCAAATTCATCAGTTATTACAGCTATTTTATGGTGATTGGGGATTTCATTGCGATCCAGAAGATTATTTTTATGCTCGCAATTTATATTTGCCTTATGTGTTTCAAAACTGTCAAGGTATGCCAGTGACGCTTGGGGCGATAGTGCTTTATTTAGCTGACGTATTAGATTTACCTATTTACCCAGTCAATTTCCCAACGCAGCTCATTTTACGTGCTGAAGTAAGAGATGAAGTGGCTTTTATTGATCCTTGGGATGGCACTTATATCTCACAAGAAAAATTGCAGCAACTTTATGAAGGTGCATTTGGGTTTGGGGCGAAAATTCAACCCGAAGAACTTGATAGAGCCGATCTTTCTTTACTTTATTCTCGCTTTGAGCAACTGGCGAAAAATGCACTAATTCGTGAAGAACATAATGATATGGCATACCGTTATATTGAGAATTTATTGATTGGCAATGATGAAGATCCTTATCATGTCCGTGATCGCGGTTTGGTTTTAGCTCAAATGGGGGCTTATCCTTCAGCATTGAAAGATTTAGAATTTTTTGTGGAACATTGTCCAAAAGATCCAACGGCGGCGTTTATCCGCACACAACTTTTAGAACTTAAAGGCGAGATTAATAAAGATACTTTTCCCCTCCATTGATTTAAGGAAAATTTATGCAAAATAAAATTGTAAAAATTGGCAATATTGATGTTGCAAACGACAAACCTTTCGTGCTTTTTGGCGGAATGAACGTGCTGGAAAGTCGTGATATGGCAATGCAAGTGTGCGAAGCTTATGTGAAAGTGACAGAGAAACTTGGCGTGCCTTATGTGTTTAAAGCGTCTTTTGACAAAGCGAATCGTTCATCTATTCATTCTTACCGTGGACCTGGCATGGAAGAAGGCTTAAAAATTTTCCAAGAATTGAAAGATACCTTTGGTGTAAAAATTATTACCGATGTACACGAAATCTATCAATGTCAGCCTGTTGCTGATGTTGTCGATATTATTCAACTTCCCGCCTTTTTGGCGCGTCAAACAGATCTCGTTGAAGCGATGGCAAAAACAGGCGCAGTGATTAATGTGAAAAAACCACAATTTTTAAGCCCAAGTCAAATGGGTAATATTGTGGAAAAAATCGAAGAATGTGGTAACGATAAAATCATTCTTTGTGATCGTGGAACAAATTTTGGTTACGATAATTTAATTGTGGATATGCTTGGCTTTAGTGTAATGAAAAAAGCCTCTAAGGGTAGCCCTGTTATTTTTGATGTAACCCATTCACTTCAATGCCGTGATCCATTTGGGGCGGCATCGAGTGGTCGTCGTGCGCAAGTAACCGAATTAGCGCGTTCAGGTTTAGCAGTAGGCATTGCAGGTTTATTCTTAGAAGCACATCCAAATCCAAATCAAGCAAAATGTGATGGCCCTTCTGCATTGCCACTTTCTGTGCTTGAAGGCTTTGTTTCCCAAATGAAAGCCATCGATGATTTAGTAAAATCTTTTCCAGAATTGGATACCTCAATTTAAATTTCATCAAAAGTGCGGTTAATTTTGACCGCACTTTGTATATAAAAAAGGAGCAATTAATGAAAATCGTATTTTTAGATAGCACGGCTATTCCTAAACATATTTCAATTCCTCGCCCAAGTTTTGAACATACTTGGACTGAATATGATCATACGTCTTCTGCCGAAACCATTGAGCGAGCGAAGGATGCGGACATTGTTATTACCAGTAAAGTGATTTTTGATCGTGAAACTTTGCAACAACTGCCAAAATTAAAGCTGATTGCGATTACTGCAACAGGTACAAATAATGTTGATCTTGTGGCTGCAGAAGAAATGGGCATCGCCGTGCGTAATGTGACAGGTTATTCCAGTACAACCGTGCCAGAACACGTAATCGGTCTGATTTTTTCTTTAAAACACAGTTTGGCAGGTTGGTTACGTGATCAAACGGAAGCAAAATGGGCGGAAAGTAAACAATTTTGTTATTTTGATTATCCAATTACAGATGTGCGCGGTTCAACGTTGGGCGTATTTGGTAAAGGTTGTCTAGGAACAGAAGTGGGGCGTTTAGCTAATGCCGTGGGAATGAAAGTGCTTTATGCAGAACATAAAGATGCTACTGTTTGCCGTGAAGGTTATACGCCCTTTGATGAAGTATTAAAACAAGCGGATATTGTGACGTTGCATTGCCCATTAACGGAAACAACAAAGAATTTAATTAATGCAGAAACCTTATCCAAAATGAAAAAAGGTGCATTTTTGATTAATACAGGGCGTGGGCCTTTGATTGATGAACTTGCCTTAGTTGATGCGTTAAAAACAGGGCATTTAGGCGGAGCGGCTTTGGATGTAATGGTAAAAGAGCCACCAGAAAAAGATAATCCGTTAATTTTAGCTGCAAAAACGATGCCTAATTTAATTATCACACCACATATTGCTTGGGCGAGTGATAGTGCAGTGACAACATTAGTTGGCAAAGTAATGCAAAACATCGAAGAATTTGTACAACAATTAAATCAAAAATAATGAATTTCCCTATTTCTCTTTATATTGCACTACGTTATTGGCGTGCAAAAAGTGCGGATCGTTTTGGGCGATTAGTAACTAATCTTGCAAGCCTGGGGATTGTGCTAGGTGTGATGGCATTGATCATCGTGCTTTCGGTGATGAATGGATTAGAAGGTTACCAAAAACAACAGGTGCTATCTTCTATTCCTCATGCGATTGTGAGCGAAGAGCAGCCTATTTCTACAGAAAAAACGCTAGAAAATTTACCACACTTTGTCCAAAAAGCCGTGCCGATCAATACAACAAATGTGATTTATCAAACGGCAAAAGGCGTAAGTGCAGGACAAATTATAGGTATTCAATCATTTTCTGATGATCCTTTGGTTGAATCTTTTGATCAGACTAAATTTAATGAAATTTTGCCTAGTGGGGAGTTTAAACTGGTCATTGGCGATCAACTGGTGCAAAAACTGGGCGTGAATATTGGGGATAAAATCCGTTTGATGATTACGGAAAATAGCCAATATACACCATTTGGTCGGGTGCCAACGCAGCGTTTATTTACTGTTAGCGATATTTATTATGATTATGGCGAAGCATCTGGTTACGAAGCCTTTGCTAATATTACAGATATTGGTCGCTTAATGCGTATTCAACCTCAGCAAGCACAGGGCTATCGTTTATTTCTGAATGATCCATTCCAAATTACAGAACTCCCACAACATTTCCCGACACAAAAAATCACAGATTGGCGTGTGCAAAAAGGAGAATTTTTCCAAGCAGTGAGAATGGAAAAAAATATGATGGGTTTGCTGATTAGTTTGATTATTGTCGTGGCGATTTCCAATATTGTCACCTCTTTAAGTTTGATGGTGGTGGATAAACAAGGGGAAATTGCGATTTTGCAAACTCAAGGCTTAACAAAATCCCAAGTTCGTTCGGTGTTCATTTATCAAGGATTACTGGTGGGATTTGTTGGCACATTACTCGGTGCTATTTTAGGTGTTTTAGCTACGTTGAATTTAACGGACATTGTAAGTGCGGTAAATCCACAAGGTGTTTTTTTACCGACAGAATTATCCTTTGTTCAAATGATTTTTGTCATTGGATTTTCGCTGTTACTTTCCTTGCTTTCAACCCTTTATCCTGCTTATCGAGCTGCGAAAGTAGAACCTGCAGCAGCTTTGAGATACGAGTAAATGGTAAATAAATGATGGATGAACAATCACTTTTAGCTTTTGATACACAACATATTTGGCATCCTTATTCTTCAGTTTCTTCTGATATGCCGCTTTATGCGGTGGAACGTGCTGATGGCGTGATGATAACTTTAAAAGATGGTCGTCGTTTGATTGATGGTATGTCCTCTTGGTGGGCGGCGTTGCATGGTTATAATCATCCTCGTTTAAATGCGGCGGCACAGAATCAATTAGCAAAAATGAGCCATATTATGTTTGGCGGATTTACCCATGACCCTGCGGTGGAATTAGCTCAATTATTGGTACAAATTTTGCCCAATGGATTAGATAAGATCTTTTTTGCTGATAGTGGTTCTGTTGCAGTGGAAGTAGCGATGAAAATGGCTATTCAATATCAGCACGCTAAAGGAGAAGTGCAACGACAAAAATTTGCCACTATTCGTTCTGGTTATCACGGCGATACTTGGAATGCGATGTCAGTGTGTGATCCAACCACGGGGATGCATCATTTATTTCATCATAGCCTGCCTGTACAATATTTTCTTCCTCAACCCAACATTCCATTTAATGAATCTTGGAATGATTGTGCCATTGAACCTTTAGCAGATTTACTTGAACGAAAAGGTAATGAAATCGCCGCACTGATTTTAGAACCTGTTGTGCAAGGTGCGGGCGGTATGTATTTTTATTCGCCAACTTATTTAGTGAAAGCGCAAGCGCTTTGTAAACAATATGGTGTATTGCTGATCTTTGATGAAATCGCCACGGGATTTGGCCGTACAGGGAAATTATTTGCAGCTGAACACGCAGGCATTTCGCCAGATATTATGTGTATCGGTAAAGCATTAACGGGTGGTTATTTAACTTTATCGGCAACCATTACGACCACAGAAATTGCGCAAATTATTTGTAGCGGTGAGGCTAAATGCTTTATGCACGGGCCCACTTTTATGGCAAATCCGTTGGCTTGCGCAATTGCAGCGGAGTCTATCCGTTTATTGTTGGAAAGCCCTTGGCAGCAAAATATTCAGAGAATTGAGCATTCCTTAAAACAACAGCTTTCGCCTTTAGCTGAAAAAGATTACGTCAAAGAAGTTCGCGTATTAGGGGCGATTGGGGTGGTTGAAATGAAAAGTGCGGTAAATATGAAAACTTTAGTCCCACGTTTTGTGGAACAAGGTGTTTGGATTAGACCTTTCGGAAAATTGGTTTATGTTATGCCACCATTTGTGATTAAAGATGATGAACTTCAGAAATTAACGGAAGGCATGATTCTGGCTTTAATTCAGGAATATGAACATTAGGATGAAAAATGGATGCTTTCAAACAGCAACTGGAACAGCTTAGCACACAAAATCAATATCGTTCAATTCCAGACTTAGTTCATCAAGGACGATATATTATGCGAGAAAATCGCAAAATGCTGAATATGTCATCTAATGATTATTTAGGTTTGGCATCAAATGAAAACTTGCGCCAGTCTTTTTTACAGCAATATGGCGATAATTTCCCTTCTTTTACCAGTTCTTCGTCTCGTTTATTAACGGGAAATTTTCCTATTTATACCGATTTGGAAGAGTTTGTCGCACAACGTTTCCAACGGGAAAGCGCGTTATTGTTCAACAGCGGCTATCACGCCAATATCGGCATTTTGCCTGCTTTGACGACGACGAAAAGTTTGATTTTGGCAGATAAATTAGTGCATGCCAGCATGATTGATGGCATTCGTTTAAGCCAATGTGAGTTCTTTCGTTATCGTCATAATGATTATGAACATCTAAAGAGTCTGCTCGAAAAAAATGCTGGAAAATTTGACCGCACTTTTATCGTTACCGAATCTGTTTTCAGTATGGACGGCGACGTGGCGGATTTGAAACAGCTTGTTCAATTAAAAAAACAATTTCCCAATACCTATCTTTATGTGGATGAAGCCCACGCCATCGGTGTTTATGGGCAAAACGGATTGGGCATTGCCGAACGGGATAATCTGATTGCCGAAATTGATTTATTGGTTGGCACTTTTGGCAAGGCCTTAGCTTCAATGGGGGCTTATGTCGTCTGTGATCAAATATTAAAAGAATGTTTGATTAATCAAATGCGTCCATTGATTTTTTCAACCGCACTTCCGCCCTTTAATGTGGCGTGGACTCATTTTATTTTTGAACGATTACCACAACTTTCAAAAGAAAGAACGCATCTTGAGCGGTTAAGTGCATTTTTACGCCAAGAAGTGGAGCATAGAACGCAAATAATGCCGAGCCAAACCTGCATCGTCCCCTATATTTTAGGCGGGAATGAAGCCACCCTTGCCAAAGCGGAATATCTGCAAGGGCAGGGTTATTATTGTTTGCCAATCAGACCGCCGACAGTACCCAAAAACACATCCAGAATCCGCCTGTCTCTAACCGCCGATATGACGGCGGATGAAGTGCGGCAGTTTGCGGTGCATTTATAAGTGTATGATATGAAAACGAAATTTTACGATCACCAAGGCGAACATTTAATCCTGTATTTTGCAGGTTGGGGAACGCCGCCCGATGCTGTAAATCATCTGATTTTGCCGGAAAATCACGATTTATTGATTTGCTATGATTATCAAGATTTAAATTTGGATTTTGATTTTTCCGCCTATCGGCACATCCGTTTGGTGGCGTGGTCTATGGGCGTTTGGGCGGCAGAGAGGGCATTGCAAGGAATAAGATTAAAATCCGCAACGGCAGTGAATGGCACAGGTTTGCCCTGTGATGACAATTTTGGCATTCCTGACACTATTTTTAAAGCGACACTGGACAATCTCACAGAAAATACCCGTTTAAAATTTGAACGCAGAATCTGTGGCGATAAAGCATCTTTTGAACGTTACCAACTATTTCCCGCCCGTCCGTTTGACGAAATTCATCAAGAACTTACCGCACTTTTTGCGATAATCGGGCAAGATAGGTGCACAGATTTGATCCGTTGGACAAATGCCTTAATCGGTTCGCAGGATAAAATTTTTATGCCCGCCAACCAATACCGGTATTGGACACCGCGCTGCACGGTTCAAGAAACAGACGGCGGGCATTACCTGTTTTCAAGATTCACCCATTGGTCGGCACTATGGAATCACTGACTTCTATAAATAAATCGCGCATTCGGCAGGCTTTCCAAAAAGCATTAAACGATTATGACCGGCACGCCTTAATCCAACAGAAAATGGCGATTAATTTAATGGCGCATCTGCAAGATTATTTACCGGATATGCCATTAGAGAACGTGTTGGAATTGGGCTGCGGTTCGGGAATGTTGAGTGCCTTGCTGCAAAAACAGATTTCAGCGGATTATTGGTTATTTAATGATTTGTGCGATGTGCGGGCCAAACTGACCGAAAAATTACCGCAATCCTTTGATTTTCATTGCGGCGATGCCGAACATTTCCTTTTTTTGCAACAATTTGACTTAATCGCGAGCGCATCCGCCGTACAATGGTTTCACCAACCCGATGCTTTTATCGCCCATTGCAAAACAGGCTTGAAAACAAACGGATTGTTGGCGGTTGCAACCTTTGGAGAAGACAATTTGAAAGAAGTCCGCCAGATCACAAATATAGGCTTAAATTACCCGACTTTATCCCAATGGCAGACTTGGTTGGCCAAAGATTTTGAGCTTTTATGGTGTGAGGATTTTAAGGTAATACTAGACTTTGATACGCCATTAGATGTACTCAAACACCTTAAATATACAGGCGTAACAGCCACGAACCAAAAAAATTGGACAAGAAAAAATCTCAATGGATTTATTGGCGATTACTTGTCGGCGTTCAGTATGCCGTCGGACAAAGTGCGCCTGACTTATCATCCGTTATTTTTTATCGCACGCTATTCTCACATAGAAAATCAGTAAGGAATATTTATGGGCAAGGTTATTTTTATATCTGGCATTGATACTGATGTGGGAAAAACGATTGCCACAGGCATTTATGCTAAAAAGTTGATGGAACAAGGCTGTTCCGTGATTACACAAAAAATGATTCAAACAGGTTGTAAAAATATCGCTGATGATTTACTTGTGCATCGAAAGATTCAAGGGATTGATTTAACGGAAGAAGATTTACAAGGCGAAACCTGCCCTTATGTTTTTGAATATCCTTGTTCGCCACATTTAGCTGCAAAGCGAGAAAGTAGAAAAATTGAAGCAAAAATCATTGAAAAATCTACCGCACTTTTGGCAGAAAAATATGATTATGTACTATTGGAGGGTGCTGGTGGCTTAATGGTACCTTATTGTGAAGAAGAGACGACGTTGGATTATATCCAGTTAAATAATTACCCTTTGATTTTAGTAACATCGGGAAAATTAGGTAGTATTAACCATACATTATTAAGTTTAGAGGCTTGTCGTTCTCATGGTGTGTCAGTGCTAAGCGTAATGTATAACGGTTACCCAGAATACGATCCTATCATTAGTCAAGAAACCCAACGCTATGTAAAACGTTATCTTGAAAAACATTTTCCTGAAACAGGATTTGAATACTTTGGGTGTATTGAAACTTAAGCTCAAGGAAAAGTGTGATAGACTCGCACAAGTTTTTGATGGGATTATCTGCCGCTAAAGTACGGTTAAAACGAGTAAAAAATGAATAACTATTTATTAAAATGCGAAAATATCAATAAATTTTATCAAGAAGGCGAAAATCAAACGCAAGTGTTAAAAGGCGTTTCTTTTTCTATGGAACCTGCAGAGTTGGTTGCGATTGTGGGGAGTTCAGGTTCAGGGAAAAGTACTTTATTACATACTTTAGGGGGACTTGATCAGCCAAGTAGTGGGGAAGTGTTTATTAATGGACAATCCTTGCAAAAAGCATCGGCTAATGAATTAGCTGCTTTGCGTAATCGTTATTTAGGATTTGTGTACCAATTCCATCATTTAATGGCGGATTTTACCGCACTTGAAAATGTGATGATGCCGATGTTGATTGGTCATCAAAATAAAACTGAAGCGAAAGATCGCGCTGAAAAAATGCTAAGTGCGGTGGGATTAAGCCATAGAATTACCCATCGTCCTTCTGCGCTTTCTGGTGGGGAACGTCAGCGTGTGGCGATTGCGCGTGCTTTAGTGAATAATCCATCGTTAGTTTTAGCGGATGAACCCACAGGAAATCTCGATCACAAGACCACTGAAAGTATTTTTGAGCTGATTCAACAACTTAATCAAGAGCAAAATATCGCTTTTTTATTAGTCACTCACGATATGGGGCTTGCGGAAAAATTATCACGCCGTTTAGTTATGCAAGATGGTCTTTTGAAGGAGGGGGCGTGATGAATACGCCGTTTTTTATTAGCTGGCGTTATCAACGTGGCAAACAAAAAAATCCTTTAGTCGCGTTAATTGCAAAATTTTCTGTAATTGGTATTGCATTGGGTGTTGCAGTTTTAATTGTTGGTTTAAGTGCGATGAATGGTTTTGAGCGTGAGCTTAATCAACGGATTTTGGCAGTCGTGCCACATATTGAGATTTTTTCTGTGCATCAAGCGAAAGATCCCACCATTCATCATTGGCAAAATTTAGAAAAACGCCTACAACAAAATCCACAAATTAAAGGAATCGCTCCTTTTGTTAGCTTTACGGCATTGGTAGAAAATGGCTCAAAATTGAAAGTTGTTCAGGTCAAAGGTGTTGAAAAACAAGCAGAAGATAAGGTAAGTTCAATTGGCAATTTTGTACAAGAGCAAGGTTGGAACAAATTTGAGAAAGAAGGCGGATTGGTCTTGGGAGCGGGTATCGCTAAAGAACTTGATGTAAAAGTAGGGGATTGGATTACCTTGCTTATTTCTCAGCAAAACGGCGATGAACAATTTGCTCAACCAACTCGTGAGCCAGTGCAAGTTACCGCTATTTTACGCTTAGATGGTCAGCTTGATTATAGTTATGCCTTATTGCCGCTTGCTCAAGCACAAACCTTTTTGACTTATCAACCTGATCAAATTACAGGTGTTGAATTGAAATTAGATGATCCTTTTTCTGCGAGAAATCTGGATTTATCAATGCTTAATGATTATCCGCAGATGCTATATATGCAAAATTGGATTAGTAAATTTGGTTATATGTATCGCGATATTCAGCTTATTAGAACCGTAATGTATATCGCAATGGTGCTTGTGATTGGTGTTGCGTGTTTTAATATTGTTTCTACACTGATGATGGCAGTAAAAGATAAGCAAGGCGATATAGCAATTATGCGTACACTTGGGGCGAATAATGCGTTTATCAAACGTATTTTTATTTGGTATGGCTTACAGGCAGGAATGAAAGGTTGCTTAATTGGAATTGTGTTAGGCATTATACTTGCATTAAATCTTACAATCTTTATTCAAGGTATTGAGTGGATTATCGGTAAGAAATTATTATCGGGCGATGTGTATTTTGTGGATTTCTTGCCAAGCGAGTTACATTGGTTGGATGTTTTGATGGTTTTAGTTGCAGCACTTGCATTGAGTTTAATGGCAAGCCTTTATCCAGCAAGCCGAGCTGCTAAATTACAACCTGCACAAGTATTAAGTAGCCATTAATTTCGAGAGTACAGCACAAAAGTGCGGTATTTTTTTATCTTTTATTTACTTAATTATTTCGTTTTATTCAGCTTGCAAGAGAGTTGTAAAGATAGTTTAATAGGGAATTCGTAGGTTTTATTCTAAAAAAAACATATCGAACTAGTTTACTAGTATAAAAATAAGTGTAGATTAGCTACATAATTTAAACACAACATTTGAAAGCAAGAGAGTAATGTATGGCTAAAGAGAAAATTGAAATTGTCGTGGCAAACGACGATACGCGAATTGAAAAAGTCGATCAGGTGTTACCACCCATTGCCTTATTAGAAAAATACCCAGCAAGTGAACATGCTGCGGCGTTAGTGAAGCAAACTCGTCATGAGGCACATAATATTATTCATGGTAAAGATGATCGTTTATTAGTCGTGATTGGGCCTTGTTCTATTCATGATCCGAAAGTTGCCATTGAATATGCGACTCGTTTAAAACCATTACGTGAAAAATACAAAGATAGCCTTGAAATTATTATGCGTGTGTATTTTGAGAAACCGCGTACAACGGTGGGTTGGAAAGGTTTAATTAATGATCCATATTTGAATGATACTTATCGTTTAAATGATGGGTTACGTATTGCACGGAAATTACTTTCAGATATTAATGATCTTGGTGTGCCTGCAGCGGGCGAGTTTTTAGATATGATTACACCTCAGTATTTGGCAGATTTTATGAGCTGGGGGGCGATTGGGGCTAGAACAACAGAATCACAAGTTCATCGTGAGTTGGCTTCAGGTTTATCTTGTGCTGTTGGGTTTAAAAATGCCACTAATGGTGGTGTGAAAGTCGCTTTAGATGCAATTGGAGCGGCGGAAGCTCCCCACTATTTCTTATCTGTCACTAAATTTGGTCATTCTGCAATTGTTTCTACAAAAGGGAATGAAGATTGCCATATTATTTTACGAGGTGGAGATAAAGGCCCTAACTATAGTGCTGAAGATGTAGAAAAAGTTTGTGCTGATATTGAAAAAACAGGGCGTATTCCACACGTTATGGTTGATTTTAGCCATGCAAACAGCAGTAAACAATATAAAAAGCAAATGGATGTTTGCCAAGACGTATGTAATCAGATTGCATTTGGTTCTAAACAAATCTTTGGCGTAATGGTGGAAAGCCATTTAGTGGAAGGTCGTCAAGATTTAGTTGATGGCAAAGCGCAGACTTATGGACAAAGTATTACGGATGCGTGCATTGGATGGGAAGATTCTGAAAGATTATTGCAACAACTTTCTGATGCAGTTATTGCTAGACGTAAAGCGACGAGTAATTAATTGAAATATAATCTAGATACTAGATAGAAGTGCGGTTGATTTTCACCGCACTTTTTTATTTGCTTTTAACTACGCTGCCCATTTCATTTTATTGCGACGTTTCATTTGATGAATCGTATTGGTTACGGTGCCGACAATAGGTAAATTTGACCAATCTTTTGTATTTATATTTGGTGTAGTGGAATCCAATGCCATAAAAAGGTAATTGCCGCTATGCACCATAAATTCATAGACATGAAATTCGTTATTTTCTTCTAGCACAACAAGATCACCAGAATAAAGATCGTTATTTTTTTCGACGACTAACATATCGCCGCTTTCAATTCCCCAAGCCAACATATTTGGGTTAGTTATATGAATAAAACAAGTTTGTTTTGGACGTTTGATACAGTAAAGATTTAAATCTAATTTTTTGTTGAATTTAAGGTTATCTTCTATATCACTGAAAAAAGGCAGTGGATTATAAGAAAAATCCATTTCATATTGTGTAGCCAAAGTTTGGTTGTTCATTCTCTTATCTCCTGTTAAATAATATGGATAAATAACCTTTTACCTTGTTTTTTTGTACAGTTAAATTTTACTGATATTTCATACAGGGTGTCAATAGGTTAAATAAAAAATTTTTTTATAAGTATGTTTTTAGAGAATATCTAATAACTTTAGAAAAAAGTTCACTTTTAGAGTGAAAAATAATAAAAATATTTTCTTTCATTAAAATTTTACGCTATCTTTAATTCCCCCTAGGTGGATTGGTAACAATCTGAAGTTAAATTTACTAAAAGAAAGATAAAAATATGAACACATCACGTCTATTTAGTCTGTTATTTCAGGGTAGTTTGGTAAAACGAATTGCCGCTGGCTTGGTTCTTGGTATTGTTGTTGCATTGATTTCAGCACCATTACAAGAAACCATGGGTTTTAATCTTGCTGAAAAAGTTGGCGTATTAGGTACGATTTTTGTAAAAGCTCTGCGTGCCGTTGCACCAATTTTAATTTTCTTTCTTGTTATGGCTGCCCTTGCAAACCGTAAAATTGGTACGAAAAGCAATATGAAAGAAATAATTGTGCTTTACCTTTTAGGCACATTCTTAGCTGCATTTGTTGCTGTTATTGCTGGTTTCGCATTCCCAACGGAAGTGGTATTGGCTGCGAAAGAAGATTCAAGTTCAGCACCACAAGCCGTTGGTCAAGTGTTGCTAACATTAATTTTAAATGTGGTAGATAATCCATTAAATGCAATTTTCAAAGCAAACTTTATTGGTGTATTAGCATGGTCTATTGGTTTAGGTTTGGCTTTACGTCATGCATCTGATGCAACTAAAAATGTGTTATCAGATTTTGCAGAAGGCGTATCAAAAATTGTTCACGTGATTATTTCTTTTGCGCCATTTGGTGTATTCGGTTTAGTGGCTGAAACCTTATCTGATAAAGGTTTAGTCGCATTAGGCGGTTATGTGCAATTACTTGCTGTATTAATTGGTACGATGTTATTTACTGCTTTTGTTGTAAATCCTATTTTGGTTTACTGGAAAATCCGTCGTAATCCTTACCCATTAGTGTGGACTTGTGTACGCGAAAGTGGGGTAACTGCATTCTTCACACGTAGTTCTGCAGCAAATATTCCAGTGAACATTGAATTAGCAAAACGCTTAAATCTTGATGAAGAAACTTATTCTGTTTCTATTCCATTGGGTGCGAACATTAATATGGCGGGTGCGGCGATTACTATTACTATCTTAACTTTAGCCGCAGTTCATACACTGGGCTTAGAAGTTTCTTTCGTTAGTGCGCTTTTATTAAGTATTGTTGCAGCACTTTGTGCTTGTGGTGCATCTGGCGTAGCGGGCGGTTCATTATTATTAATCCCATTAGCATGTAGCTTATTTGGTATTTCTGATGATGTAGCTGCACAAATGATCGGTGTTGGTTTCATTATTGGTATCTTACAAGACTCAACTGAAACAGCATTAAACTCATCAACTGACGTATTATTTACTGCGGCAGTATGTATGGAAGAAGAACGTAAAAACGCAGCATAATGATGATGCAAATAAGAGAGCGGGCTATGCCCGCTTTTTTTTTATGTGATTTTATATGCAAAGTGCGCTCTATTTTGATAGACTTCTGTCACGTTTTGTTTCCCTACAAATAGGTAAGAAAAATGAATCACTTAATTATTTTTGCTCATCCTAATTCAGTGCGTAGTTTTGGGCGAGCGATTGCCAATCGTATTGAGCAAATTAGTCAAGAAAATGGTGTAAATGTATTTTTTCGTGATCTTTATGAAATGAATTTCAATCCAATTTTATCTCATGAAGAATTGCAGAATGCTAACAAAGGTATTATTCCAGAAGATATTCAGCAAGAGCATGGTTTTATTCTTCAAGCAGATTTAATTACGTTGGTTTATCCCCTTTGGTGGATGGGGTTCCCAGCAATTTTGAAAGGCTATTTAGATCGCGTATTAAGCCATGGCTTTGCTTATAAAACGGAAAACGGCGAATCAGTGGGGTTGCTCAAAAATAAGCAAATGCAGCAATTTATTACGATTGGCAGTAATGTTGATCAATATAAAGAATTTGGTGTGGATAAATCGCTTAATCATTGTTTGATTAATGGATTATTCAATTATTGTGGAATTGAAAATGTCGAGTTTGAATTATTTGGAGATATTCATTTAATTGATGATGAGGCTCGTAAGGCGATGATTGAACTTGCTGCTCAAAAAACTCAAGCAAAATTGACCGCACTTTTAAAGGAAAAAGAGTAATGTCTGAAAAACAAATTAATAATTTTTCATTAATTAGTCGATTATTCGGTAATCTTTTTTATCGTTCTCCAACAGATAAAGTACTCGCTGACGCATTTGTTTGGTTACAACAAAAAGGCTTGAGCCAAATTTGGGCGTTAGATACTGATAAAGAAAGTGAATTAGCACTGAATAGCTTGCAAGTTAAAATCGATCTCAATTTGTTGAACGAAGAGTATCAAAAATTATTTGGTGCGAATGGGAAAGTGATGACGGCTATTTCAGCTTATGGCATTGATGTTGAAGAATTTGTGAATTTTCGTCTTGTACGCAATATGCCAGAGGTGGAAAGTGCGGATCATTTTGCTTTATTATTGCTCACAGCCTCTTGGCTTGAAGATAATTCGGATTCTTTAGTGGCTCAACAAGAATTCTTTGAAACTTTTTTACTGCCTTGTGCAGCGAAGTTTTTAACTCAAGTAGAAAATCAAGCAACTTTGCCTTTTTATCGTGCATTGGCCCTTCTTACACGAGAAATATTGGCGACAATGGCGGATGAATTGGAAGAAGAGTAGAGCAATATTTTGCTTTTCTCTAAGTATTGAGGAAAGCAAGCAATATTTTATAGATAGGTTACAAAATCTTTTGTATCGATAACTCGGCATTCACGTTCTGCTTTCTCCATGCCCGTGCCAATCATGACTAACGCAATCACACGATCTTGTTCACGACATCCGAACGCTTCTCGTAATGCAGTGCCATTAACCCATTTCCCTGAAATCCACACATTATCAAATCCTTGTGCTTGTGCAGCCAGTTGTAATCCATAAGTTGCACAACCTGCACTCAACATTTGTTCCCAACCAGGCACTTTAGCGATAGTTGGATCGATTTTTGCTACCACGCCAATAACCATAGGTGCGCGATGTGCTAGGTTTTCGGCTTTCATCAATTTTTCTTCCCCAAGATCAAATTCTACAACGGCAGCTTTAAGTAGCGTTTCTAATTTATTTAAGCTCTCATTTTCCATTACAATAAAATGATAAGGATGTAATTTTCCGTGATCTGGCACACGCATTGCTGCTTCGAAAATACGCTCAAGCTGTTCTGCATTAGGTGCAGGTGCGGTTAATTTTTTGTTTGATTTTCTTGTGGTTAAAAGTGTAAGTGCATCCATTTTATTATCCCTTATAAGTAAAAGTGCGGTGGATTATAGCATAGTTTTTGACAAGGCTTTGTGATACGCTAGTGCAAATTTTTTAAAGGTAATTTGTATGTTTCGAGTATTAAAATTTTGTTGGAAAGCACTGTGTTTCATTCGTGATCTTGTCATGAATGTTGTGTTTTTAGGCTTTGTACTATTGCTAGTGGCGATTATTAGCTTTTCAAGTGGCGGGAAAAAATCTACTGCATTAACGAGCGAAGGCGCATTATTGCTCAATTTAGATGGTTATTTAGCGGACAACCGAGATGAAACACTTCGTTGGCAAGATGCCTTAAGCGAATTGAATGGCGAGCACGTCCCTCGAAAAATTTCGACGTTTGATGTGGTATTTGCCATTCAACAAGCGGAAGATGATCCTAAAATTAAAGGATTAGTGCTAGATCTTAATTATTTTGAAGGGGCGGATTTACCCGCATTAGATTTTATTGGTGGTGCTATCAGTCACTTTAAAGATGCAGGGAAACCAGTGATCGCCTATGCAGATAATTATTCACAAGGACAATATTATTTAGCGAGCTTTGCTGATGAAATTTATTTAAATTCAATTGGAAGCGTGGATATTCACGGTTTATCGCAAGAGAATTTGTATTTTAAAGAGATGCTCGACAAATTAGCCGTTACACCACATATTTTCCGCGTAGGGACTTATAAATCAGCAGTTGAACCATTTTTACGCAACGATATGTCGGCTGAGGCAAAAGCAAATATGCAACGTTGGTTAGGCGAAATGTGGAATAATTATGTTTTATCCGTCAGTGAAAATCGTAATATTAAGAAAGATCGCATTTTGCCGAATGCGAAACAGTATCTTGCAGAACTTAAAGCGTTAAAAGGCAATAGTACGGCATACGCACAACAACGTGGATTAGTAACTGATGTTGTAACTCGTTTGGATTTAGATAAAAAACTATCCGCACTTTTTGGCAAAGGAAGTGATGGAAAAGCGAACCTTATCGAATTTGATGATTATTTGACTCAACTGCCTGATCGTTTAGAACATTACAACGTACCGAATAAAATTGCGGTTGTGAATGTTGAAGGAACGATTATTGATGGAGAAAGTGATGAAGAAAATGCTGGTGGCGACACCATTGCGCGAATTCTTCGTAAAGCCCACGATGACAATTCTGTGAAAGCCGTGATTCTACGCGTTAATTCACCTGGCGGAAGTGCTTTTGCTTCTGAAATTATCCGACAAGAAACTGAAAACTTACAGAAAATTGGAAAGCCTGTCATCGTATCTATGGGTGCAATGGCAGCATCAGGTGGTTATTGGATTTCATCCACTGCAGATTATATTATTGCCGATGCAAATACAATTACGGGTTCTATCGGTATTTTCACGATGTTCCCGACTTTCGAAAATAGTATTAAGAAAATAGGCGTGAATGCAGATGGTGTTTCAACCACTGAATTAGCTAATACATCTGCGTTTTCTCCATTAGCAAAACCCGTGCAAGATATTTATCAAACAGAAATTGAGTACGGTTATGACAGATTTTTAGAAATTGTTAGCAAAGGTCGCCAGCTTTCTAAAATACAAGTAGATAAACTGGCTCAAGGGCAGGTTTGGTTGGGCAGTGATGCATTCCAAAATGGTTTAGTGGATGAGATAGGTTCTTTTAATGAAGCGGTCAATAAAGCAGAGCAATTAGTGAATCAACGCCAAGATACTGCCGTGCAAGATTTTAGCGTGGAATGGTTTACAGATGATAACGTTAGTTTAATTAGCACCTTATTGCGCGATACTAAAAAAGGGGCGCAAGAGCAGTTAGTTAAATGGCTTGGTTTGCCTGCTCCAATTCAAAAATTACAAAAAGAATTGAATGTATTAACTAAATTTAATGATCCTAAAGGTCAGTATTTGTATTGTTTGAATTGTGGAAAAGTGAAGTAATAATTGAAAAAGGGCAGAATTAAATCTGCCCTTTCGCTTACAAAATATACGCTTCTTGAATATGATGTGGCTTTTGGTCTTCTTCTGGTGGAAGCTTCATATAATCTCCATAATATTGTGTTAAGTGTTCGTGATATCCATTCATTACT
>NZ_KV805893.1:661-1823 GCF_001811665.1 Haemophilus sp. HMSC066A11 | reverse complement strand
ATATCCATTCATTACTTGAAATTGTCGTCCTTCAAATTCTTTATAAATAACATGGTTAAAATATTCCTTTGGCATATAAGATTTTTGCCATCCTCCGCAATCGTCATAATCAGATAATACAAGACCAATATAATCGCATTGTTTTATCGGATATGTTATTTGAAATTGCTCTAGATTTTTTTGCATTTTGGAAAATATTAAATGGCTCAATTTATTAAGTATTGCTTTCCATAAGGTATTTTCTTTTTCTTTTAACCATCTTTTCTTGCAAGAATAGAAACGACGATGAGTTCTTCTATATTTTTTCATAAAAGAGCAGATGATCTTTGGATCATTTGGCACCCCATCATAGATGAATATATCTATAAACATTGCACTTTTTTTTCCAGCAATTTCGGTTATTTGAGTACGACAATCAAAGATTTTTGCCATTTCTCCAGTCTTTTGAGCAAGTATATCTTCCGCCGTTTCTATATTGTAGTATTCGTGAGTTTCTTGAAACCAAACATCAACGAACCTTTGATATTCATCACGGTGCATATAAACATCAATATCATCATCCCAAGGGATAAAGCCTTTGTGGCGTATAGCACCGATTAATGTTCCACCACCAAGAGAATAGTGAATTTGGTGTCGCTCACATAATGCGTGGAAATAATCTAAGATATTGAGACAAACGAGTTGTTGTTCTCTGAGCGTTAATTTTTTCATTATTTTTCCTTGTTTGGTGTCAATTTTTGTAAAATGTGGTGATAGTCATCAAGGTTATCCATTTCAAATATATCATCACTGTTAAGTTGTTCCGTATAGATATTCAATTTCTCTATATATTCCATCGGAATGGTATCCCAATAAAGTTTTGGATTTTTTAACCGCACTTCACTTGTGTATTCTTTGAGCAAAGTTAGAATGATATCGCAATCCCGAGTTGTCCAATAAGATACCCCTGACAAGCTAGGCTGGTTTAATGATCCAATCTCAATACGCATTACTTGCCCATTGCTATTTAAAATCGGTAGCCATTCATTATGAGTGTCCGAACGAATAACTGTGAAATATTTGCTGTGTGATGGTTTCGTTAGAAAAATATTACGATTAAGCACTACATCCGCATCAATAACATAACAATCATTAAAGAAGTCTTGTGCCAGAGAAAAGGAAT
>NZ_KV805893.1:344-561 GCF_001811665.1 Haemophilus sp. HMSC066A11 | reverse complement strand
TTTTTTCTTTAGATACTCGAATTGTTCGTGTAAATACCCTGTAACAATGACAATATTGTCGATATTTGCTTGACGTAGAAAAGTGAGTGTCCGTTCTAAGTTAGGTGTGCCGTGAATATCTAACAATGATTTATGTGTGCTTTGTGTGATGTCTTTAAAACGACTGCCTAGGCCTGCTGCTAAAATGATTGCATTCATTTTTGTTCCCCTTTGTAAT
>NZ_KV805893.1:0-244 GCF_001811665.1 Haemophilus sp. HMSC066A11 | reverse complement strand
AGTTGAACCACATAGTCTTAAAAAATACACCTGAAGTCCAGAGAGAGAACGCATTGTATAGGAGGATATCACTATTTCAGATGACCACCCTAATATACAAATTATTAAAAAAATAAAACCGATAGTATTAAAGGTTATTTCTTGTCCTACTTCAATAGCAAGCAACGAAGAAGAAATAATAGCCAAGGCGAATCCGAATTGGGCTGTTTTGGTAATTTTTTCTTTTAGAATCCAATAAGACATT
>NZ_KV805892.1:2144-4107 GCF_001811665.1 Haemophilus sp. HMSC066A11 | reverse complement strand
AATCGAACCACTGACGACCATCTTCATACACTTTTCCTTGTTTCAAAGATGGCAGGCTACGAGCGATATTTTCTTCACTATAACCCTGGCTCGCCTTATAAAAAACTTGGCTTTCTGCGGCTGATTTCGAGACTAGCTCAAACATAATATTGCCATCCGTAATGGTTTGTTGTGGCAATATCACATCAAACTTATTTGGCTCAATCTTATCTAGCACAGCCTGTAATTCAAGCTGTGCTGTTTTTAGGTTTGTTAAAGTTTGCGAGCCTTGGTATTTAGATAAAGATTTTGCTACAGACAGTTGGGCGTCTTCACTTAAAGTTTCAAGTGCACCAGATAACTGAAAGCCTTTTACTAAAAACGCTTCTTCTGCATACAATGATGAAGAAGCCAGGCCAAGCAATACTGATATTGCACTGAGTTTTAATCTGCTTTTTATATTTTTCATAATAATAACCTGTTAAAAATACTTTATTGTATTCTCCGTAATTTTTTACAAGATGGGTAAAGCCCGTACTGAACTTTAACCCACACAGTAAATAATACGAAAATAAAATGACTTCATTGCAGGATGAAATCTACCTTGTCAATTACTGACCGCTACCGCCCGTTATCAGCGATATTAACGCACACCGTCGCGCCATCACTGTTTGAGAAACACGCCCTGCCTTCAGAAATCACTATTCGACTTAATGGTCTGGTTGCAAATTCATTTTGTGTATCGACTGTAATTGTATTATTTGGCTCAATAAAACGTACAGCACTTACGCCAAGTTTAGCTAACGCTTCTCTTTCTTCATCAGATAAATCTTTTACCTTCTCAAGGATGCGTTTCGCTTCAATTACTTCATCTACGCTTGCTATACCCGGTTGAATGTATTTCACATCAATTTTAACGCCTTTTAACAGTACGGTGTTTATACCGTTTTTTGAAATGATATTTAATCCATTTATTGTGATTAAATCCCCAGTGATGTTCACTCTGCTTGAGGTTGTCGCGATTACGCTGCCGGAGCCATTTGCGTTGGTTGCATTTACCACTGTGTGGTTACCCAATGCTGCGCCATTTAGCTCAGCGTCTTTTGCGTTAATAACCAAGGTACCGCTGGTTGCATTAATGTTTGAACCCTTCACGGTAGTTAAAGTGCCTGTAGTATTTAGTGTCACATTGGCGGCATTAATACTTCCTGCAACGCTACCATCCTGAGCTGAAAGATTTACCTGACCCTTGGCTGAAGTAATGTGTGAACTAGCTTCGGTAGTTAATTTGCCCGATGATGTAGTTAAGGTTGCAGCTCCTTCTGTCGCATTAATTTCTGCGCCATTCCCAACTGTTAAATCGCCAGCGTTTGCCGTAACATTTACCGTATTACCGGAAATCGTACCACCAATTGTACCTGTTGCACTTGTTACGTTAGCCTCGCCTGTTGTTGCTTTAATTTTTGAATTGGATTGAGTGGTTAAACTTTCGGTTGCTTTAACCTCTACTGTGCCACCAGAAATCGTACCGCCGATATCGCCTGATTGACTTGAAGTGGTTACACTCTCGGTTCCTTTAATTGTAGAGCCTGCCAAAGTGGTTAATGCACCGCTATTTGCAGTAACAGTAACGGTGTTGCCCGAAATATTGCTTACAGCAAGAGCGCCCTCGGTTGCAGTAAGTGTTACAGAGCCAGAGCTGGACTCAATTCCACCTAGGATACTACCTGTTTGAGCGGTTATCTCCACGTTACCAGTGGTTGCGTTAATGGTTGTACCTGTTTTAGTGGTAATTTCTCCACTTGTCGCAGAGATGCTCACTGCTTTGTGAGAAGTAATATTGTTGTTTACTGTTACATTTTTTGCATCGATAGTTAAGCCGGCATTATTGTCACTGCTATCTTCAGTGTTGTTATTACTACCGGATGTTTCCACTTTGCTGTGTAGTGTCACCTTGTGACCGTCAGCAGAGATTTTTGAATCT
>NZ_KV805892.1:0-2044 GCF_001811665.1 Haemophilus sp. HMSC066A11 | reverse complement strand
ACCGTCAGCAGAGATTTTTGAATCTTTAACCTGGTTAAAGGTTACTTTTTTGGCATTAGTACCATCAGCACTATTGGTGTTACCAATAGTTAAATCACTACCATCTTTAGCTGTAATCTCTGCTTTATTGAAACCTGAAATATTTAGGTCTTGCGTTAATTTCAATTCTTTGGTTTTAATGGTTAGATTGGCATTGTTTGTCGCGTCTGAATCGGAATTCTCCCCATCAACACCTGCCTTGATTGTTATCTGTTTGGTAATATTGATTTTGTCAGAAGAAATCGTGAGATTACCTTCTTTTTGCGAGACATCGCCGCCAATTTGCATTTCAGTATCACTACCTTCGTTCGTAATATTTAAATCACCGTTTTTATTGGTTATATTGCCGCTTATAATAGTGCGGTAAGTGGAGCTGGAGTTGGTGGTGATGCTTAAATTCTTGGAATTATCAATGTCTTTAAAGCGAGCCCCTCCTTTGGCAATGGAAATATTTGAATTGCCTTTGTTGTCAAACAAGCCGCCTACATTAAAAGTGAAATTTGTGATAGCTTTGAAATTAGCGTTACTTTCAACGGTAAGATTTCCGGCTATATTGACAATATTGCCTCCAGCGGTAAGGTTGCCGCTATTAATGATGACATCTTTTTTAATAGTTAAAGGTTTTTGATGGTTGTCAAAATCCGAACCGATAAGAGTGACGTTAGCGTTGTTATTGATAGTAACATTGCCTTCGATTTCTGTTACGGCTTTCCTGGAGCCAAAGGTGATGTTACCTCCTTCAAAGGTTATGTTTTTTTTGGCTACAATGCCTTTACCAATCATTCCATCGGTGCCTTCAACTTGCAAAAGTGTTATGTTGCCTCCGGTGGCATTTAAAGTTAAATCTTTCTCTATTGAGAAGCCAGTTTTTGTTGAGCCTGAAGTTTTAAATCTTAAACTTGACCCTGTTGAAACATTAAAGTATTTAGAATTTATAACTACACCGGGGGTTTGGACGTTAGAGGATGAGGCGAGAAGTGTGAAATCAACACTCCCCCCTCCCGAAACTGAAATGTTTCCATTAAATGATGCGTAATTCAAACTAGAATACTTATTTATCCCTATTGGTGCCTTGATGTCAAAGTTGACTCTTGCATTTCGTTCAACATTAAAGGTAGTGTCTTTGTTGAATGATATACCGTTTAAATTATAAGGCTGGGTAAGTGTGCCTGCACTATCGCTTCCTCTGGAGTCAATAGTGAGGTTAAACTCGCCACTCTCGGAAACATTTAAGGAGGTTAAATTCCAGTAAGTGCGTCCTTTGAATTTATCATATCCACTTTCATTTTTAGGTAAAACCATTGAGATGTTCACTTTCCCTGAAATATTTAAAGTCCCTTCAAATTTATTTGTGATAGCGTATTTATTGGTTCTTTTAGTGGTGAATTGCAGTCCGCTGCCAGTGCCGTTTAGAGAGACATTATTAAATCTAAAACCTTTTTGATTGCCTGAGGTAATAGTCCCTTGACCTGTAATGACTTGGTTGCTTCCTTTCTCAAAGGCGATATCTTGTTTAGCTGTAATGTTTATGTTACCTTGCGCCCCGAGTGAGATATTTTTATGAACATCAACCCAGCCGCCTGAGTAAATTGTTAAGTTTGCACCTCTGGTATCATCACCGGTGGTAATATCGTTGTTAATCTCAACGCCGCCACCGCTCCGACCCTCACTCCAAAGAGTTAAGCTGCCATTGGATAAATTAATGGAGCTATTGACATAGATGCGTTGATTAGCAGTGATGTTAACAAAGGTACCTTTTTTTAGTATACTCTCAAGAGTTGTGTTTGTTAATGTTGTCTTTTCTTTGTTTCGTTTTGGGGTGCTGGCACTATTCCCGGATCCCGTGTATTCATCGTCTTCTGAAGTATTGCTGCGTCCTGCTGTTTCTGCATTAATAGATACATTATCCGGGTCTAACAACCACTCTTTGGCGTCAACAATTGCATTGTCTTTGATGAATAAATCATGCCCCGACGTCTCCACAAAACCACCGGTTTTAGCGATA
>NZ_KV805891.1:0-393 GCF_001811665.1 Haemophilus sp. HMSC066A11 | reverse complement strand
TCACACAGATTGGCTGATAGTTGTAGACAAATGAGCAGAAGAAAACATTACCCTTGGGTCTGTAGCTCAGGTGGTTAGAGCGCACCCCTGATAAGGGTGAGGTCGGTGGTTCAAGTCCACTCAGACCCACCACTCTGAGAGTGAGTGAAACGAAAGGTGTAGTGTAAATAACTAATAACTAAGACATAAATGATTAGTTATTAAATTATGATGAAATGGGGATATAGCTCAGCTGGGAGAGCGCCTGCCTTGCACGCAGGAGGTCAGCGGTTCGATCCCGCTTATCTCCACCACTTATCATCGTTAAGTAAATTAGAAAAGGACAAATTAATAAAGTATTAAGGTAGTGATTAAGCTATTTTAAATATTAGGTTATTTTATTATTAGTTTTAA
>NZ_KV805890.1:0-1268 GCF_001811665.1 Haemophilus sp. HMSC066A11 | reverse complement strand
AAAAAATGCGGAGAATTTTCTCCGCACTTTTCTTTTTACTTCTTCTGTCTTTTATCTTTAAGACATTCAAGAGTTCATCAATTATTTGATGATTTTCGCAACAACGCCAGCACCTACTGTACGGCCACCTTCACGGATTGCGAAACGTAAACCTTGATCCATTGCGATTGGGTGGATTAAGCTTACTGTCATCTTGATGTTATCGCCTGGCATTACCATTTCCACGCCTTCTGGTAATTCGATAGTACCAGTCACGTCTGTTGTACGGAAATAGAATTGTGGACGGTAACCTTTGAAGAATGGAGTATGACGACCACCTTCATCTTTTGATAATACGTACACTTCTGATTCGAAGTCAGTGTGTGGTGTGATTGAACCTGGTTTCGCTAATACTTGACCACGTTCGATTTCTTCACGTTTGGTACCACGTAATAATGCACCGATGTTTTCACCTGCACGACCTTCGTCAAGTAATTTACGGAACATTTCAACACCCGTTACAGTAGTTTTCGCTGTATCTTTGATACCGACGATTTCTACTTCATCACCTGTACGGATGATACCACGTTCTACACGACCAGTTACTACTGTACCACGACCTGAGATTGAGAACACATCTTCGATTGGAAGAAGAAACGGTTGGTCAATCGCACGTTCTGGTTCTGGAATATAAGTATCTAAGTGGTTTGCTAACTCAAGGATTTTTTCTTCCCATTCTGCTACGCCGTTTAACGCTTGTAATGCAGAACCACGTACGATTGGTGTATCGTCACCTGGGAAGTCATATTGAGATAGAAGTTCACGAACTTCCATTTCTACTAATTCTAATAACTCTTCGTCATCTACCATATCGCATTTGTTTAAGAATACGATGATGTATGGTACACCTACTTGGCGACCTAATAAGATGTGTTCACGAGTTTGTGGCATAGGACCATCTGTTGCTGCTACTACTAAAATAGCACCATCCATTTGTGCCGCACCAGTAATCATATTTTTAACATAGTCGGCGTGTCCCGGACAGTCTACGTGTGCGTAGTGGCGAGTCGGTGTATCGTATTCAACGTGTGAAGTGTTGATGGTAATACCACGCGCTTTTTCTTCTGGTGCGTTATCAATTTGGTCAAATGCACGCGCTGCACCACCGTAATGTTTTGCTAATACGGTTGTGATTGCTGCTGTTAAAGTTGTTTTACCGTGGTCAACGTGGCCGATTGTACCCACGTTTACGTGCGGTTTTGTACGTTCAAATTTTTCTTTAGACATTG
>NZ_KV805889.1:0-325 GCF_001811665.1 Haemophilus sp. HMSC066A11 | reverse complement strand
AAAAATGTCTCTAAGTACTGAAAAAAAAGCAGCAATCGTTGCTGAATTTGGTCGTGATGCGAAAGATACTGGTTCTTCTGAAGTTCAAATCGCATTATTAACTGCACAAATCAACCACTTACAAACTCACTTTGCAGAGCACAAAAAAGACCACCATGGTCGTCGTGGTTTATTACGTATGGTTTCTCGTCGTCGTAAACTTTTAGACTACTTAAAACGTACTGATCTTGCTTTATACCAAAGCACTATCGCTCGTTTAGGTTTACGTCGCTAATTTTTATTACGATAGTAAAAAATCAAGCCCTCGAATATCGAGGGCTTTTTT
>NZ_KV805888.1:0-209 GCF_001811665.1 Haemophilus sp. HMSC066A11 | reverse complement strand
AGTGCATCTTTACGCACGGTGTAAGGATGCAGTTCCACATTATATTGTGCAAGTTCTTTTACCAACGGAGTGTACACAATATTATCAGGTTTGACGAGGGTGGATTTGATTACGTTATATCTGAATGTCAAACCTGCAAATGGCAAATTGATATGTCATCTAACGTAACTTGTATTCATCCATTAACTTTACTTTGTATGTCGATGGAT
>NZ_KV805887.1:12257-14082 GCF_001811665.1 Haemophilus sp. HMSC066A11 | reverse complement strand
AAAAGCAGACCCATACAAAATTGAGCAAGATAGTACATTATTAAAATTCTCTTTTAACCCTACAGAAAATCATCGTTTTACCCTTGCAGCAGATTTATATGAACATCGTTCTCGTGGGCAAGATTTATCCTATACATTAAAATATCAAAAAACAAATCCTGATTTACCAGAGGTTGAATCTAGACATACAAATGATAAAACAAAGAGACGTAATATTTCCTTTAGCTATGAAAATTTCTCTCAAACGCCATTTTGGGATACGTTAAAAATTACTTTTTCAAAACAAAAAATAAAAACGAGAGCAAGAACTGACGAATACTGTGATGCCGGTGTAAGACATTGTCAGGGAACAGAAAATCCCACGGGACTAAAATTAACAGATGGGAAAATAACACGTCGAGATGGAACACCACTTAAATTTAAAGAAAAAACAACTAACGGAACTGAAAAAACCTATGACTTCGATAAATTTATTGATACTAATGATCAAGAAATAGAAGGTAAACTAACCCGAAAGAGAGCCTCTGAGACTTGGTATGATTGTTCAATATTTAATTGTAAAGATGGTACAAAAATCAACGTTTTTGAAGGTAAAAGACATTATGGCCATGAAGGAAAATGGAAAGAAGTTGAACTTGAAAAAAAAGAAATAAATGGCAAAACATTCGCTAGAATAAAGGATAAGGATAATAATAATTATAATTATGGTAAAATACAGTCTATTTTTCCTTCTTCACCGGGTTATTTAGAACGCCTATGGCAAGAGCGAGATTTAGACACCAACACCCAACAATTAAATTTAGATTTAACCAAAGACTTCAAAACTTGGCGTGTTGAACATAATCTACAATATGGTAGCTCATATAATACAACGATGAAGCGTATGGTTAATCGTGCTGGTAATGATGCCACTGATGTGCAATGGTGGGCTGAACGTACTCTAGGCACTAAAACAAACTTGTTTTCCCCCACACAACAAGAAATTCCACGAACCTGTGAAGATTCTTTGGATCCTAACCTTTGCCCTCGAGTTGATCCTGAATTTTCTTACTTATTACCCATTAAAACAACAGGAAAATCAGTCTATCTCTTTGATAATGTTGTTATAACTGATTATTTATCTTTTGATTTAGGTTATCGTTATGACAATATCCATTATCAACCAAAATATAAACACGGCGTTACACCGAAATTACCTGATGATATTGTGAAAGGATTGTTTATTCCATTAAATGGTAAAAATAATAATGATGAAGTTATTAAGAAAAACGTACAAGAAAATATTGACTATATCGCTAAACAAAACAAAAAATATAAAGCACATTCTTACAGTTTTGCTTCAACGATTGATCCAACGAGTTTTCTTCGTTTACAACTAAAATATTCAAAAGGTTTTAGAGCACCAACTTCAGATGAAATGTATTTTACCTTTAAACACCCTGATTTCACTATTTTGCCAAATACTAATCTAAAACCAGAGATAGCAAAAACAAAAGAAATTGCTTTTACATTACATCATGATGATTGGGGTTTTATCTCGACAAGTCTGTTTAAAACCAACTATAAAAACTTTATTGACCTAGTATATAAAGGAACACAAAGTTTTAAATTAGTTAGCGGAGGTGACACATTACCATTTTCTCTTTATCAAAATATAAATAGAGATAGTGCGGTAGTAAAAGGAATAGAAATTAATTCCAAAGTATTCCTTGGTAAAATGGCAAAATTTATGGATGGATTTAACCTAAGCTATAAATATACCTATCAAAAAGGCAGAATAAATGGCAATATACCAATGAATGCAATTCAGCCTAAAACGATGGTG
>NZ_KV805887.1:0-12157 GCF_001811665.1 Haemophilus sp. HMSC066A11 | reverse complement strand
TTTAATTGGATATGTGCAACCAATTAAAAACTTAACGATAAGAGCTGGCGTATATAATCTTACAAATCGTAAATACATCACTTGGGATTCTGCTCGTTCAATTCGTTCATTTGGTACAAGTAATGTTATAGAACAAACAACAGGATTAGGCATTAACCGCTTCTACGCACCAGGTAGAAATTATAAAATGTCAGTTCAGTTTGAATTCTAACCTGTTGTAAAAATAAAATACGAGCATTTCCTGTTTAGATTGAGTTTGACACTCATATACTAAACAGGAAATGCTCATTTTTTATTGTGAAGTTTTATTTTTCACATAGTTTTTGTATGTAGATAATCTTTCCTTACTAAGTGCTTTTTCTAAAACAAGAAATTGCGTTGCTGATAACATATAATCCTACTTATCACTTGACATTTGAATTATTTAACCATAGACTCCGCCCCGACGATAGGGAACGTTGGTCACTGATAGCATTATCAACCCCCCCTACAATATTGAGACAAAGCCACCTAAAAGGTGGCTTTTGTCATTTTTAATTCCTGAAAAGCATCGTTTTCAACTAAACCAATAATGCTACGCAATCCATAAAAATCCAGCTTTTATGCTGGATTTTGTTTTTAGCTTAGGCATAATAGCAATAACTTTTCATCCCTAAAAAGGATTATAAATATGAAAAACATGTTACTGCTCAGTAGCTCAAAATACAAGAACACAGGTTATCTTGAACACACCCTACCTTGGTTACAAAATTTCTTGGCTGATTATCGTAGTAAAACAATTGCTTTTGTACCTTATGCTGGGGTGAGCCGCACTTTTGATGAATATGAAAAAACTGTGCAAAATGCACTTTCTGATTTAGGGATGAATATTGTTTCCGTTCATCATGGTAAACAGCATCGAGATATTATTGAACAAGCAGATGTCATCGCTATTGGCGGCGGGAATACATTTTGTTTGTTAAAACAGCTTTATGAACACAATTTGATTGATATCATTCGTGAAAAAGTGAATAACGGTACGCCTTATTTTGGTTGGAGTGCTGGGGCCAATGTAGCTGGCTCATCTATTATGACAACTAATGATATGCCGATTACTTATCCTCCTTCATTTCAAGCATTACAACTTTTTCCTCATCAAATTAATCCGCACTTTATTTCAGGTAAAATACAAGGCCACAATGGTGAAAGCCGAGAAGAACGTTTGGCAGAATTTTTACTCGTTAATCCAACCGCACTTGTATATGCATTACCTGAGGGTTCTGCGCTTCATATACAAAATGAAATGGCAACCGTATTGGGCGAAAATCCTATTTTGTGCTTCAGTGAAAATATGGAATGTGGCACATTTGATATCAATACAACTTTTTCTTATTAACTTAAAGGGAACATATAATGGAATTATTTAAATCCATCGTTGCAGTGATCGGCATTATTGCCACAATTTATTTTCTGATTAAAAAAGCCGAAACCCGAACTGTTTTGATTGGTGTCGGTTTAATAATGTCCATTCTAACGCTGAATCCAATGGGTGCATTAGATGCTTTTGCCAAAAGCATGACATCTGGCGGATTAATTATGGCTATTTGTTCCAGTATGAGTTTTGCTTATGTAATGAAATACACTCAATGTGATACTCATCTGGTACATTTACTTACCAAACCATTAAGCGGATTAAAATTCTTCTTAATTCCAATTGCAACAGTCATCACCTTTTTCATCAATATTGCTATTCCTTCTGCTGCTGGTTGTGCTGCTGCGGTTGGTGCAACATTAATTCCCGTTTTAAAAAGTGCGGGTGTTCGACCAGCTACTGCTGGTGCAGCTATTTTAGCAGGGACTTTTGGATCAATGATGAGCCCAGGTTCTTCTCACTCAGCAATGATTAGTGAAATGTCAGGCTTAACTATCACTCAAGTAAACCTTTCACATGCACCATATAACATGATTGCGGGAGCAATAGGTGCGGTTGTTTTAACAATTCTTGCGCTTGTTTTTAAAGATTATGGTGAACAACATCGCCAAGCTTATCTTGCAGAACAAAAAGAAAGTGAAATTAAAGTTGTTGAAGGCGTCAATGTACTTTATGCCCTTGCACCATTAATACCATTAGTTATTTTAGTGATTGGTGGAACATCATTACAACAAGTGCCAGGTCTTGAATGGACTAAAATGGGTGTGCCTCAAGCGATGCTAATTGGTGCAATTTATGGCATTATCGTCACTCGTATTTCCCCAGTAAAAATCACTGAAGAATTTTTCAATGGTATGGGAAATTCTTATGCAAACGTACTTGGTATTATCATTGCAGCCAGTGTATTTGTGGCAGGATTAAAATCTACGGGCGCAGTGGATGCTGCAATTTCTTTCTTAAAAGAATCCAACGAATTTGTACGTTGGGGTGCAACAATTGGACCATTCTTAATGGGCTTAATTACAGGTTCTGGCGATGCAGCAGCGATTGCCTTTAACACTGCCGTCACGCCACATGCTGTAGAACTCGGTTACACTCATGTAAATCTTGGTATGGCAGCAGCCATTGCTGGTGCAATTGGTCGTACAGCTTCACCAATTGCAGGTGTAACCATTGTTTGTGCAGGCCTTGCGATGGTAAGCCCAGTAGAAATGGTAAAACGTACCGCGCCAGGCATGATACTTGCTGTTTTATTCTTAGCATTATTTATGTTGTAAAAATAGTAAAAAATTGACCGCACTTTATTTAAGTGCGGTCTGTTTTTATAGCCTTTTAAAGGAAGAAAAAAATGAACTTAGATTTAAATCAACTTGTTAAATGGCGTCGTGAATTTCATCGTTTTCCAGAAATTGGCTGGAGTGAATTTTGGACAACTTCTCGCATTGCGGATTACTTGGAAGACTTAGATTGTTTTGAAATTTTTCTTGGCAAACAAATTATAAATCCAGACTTTGTTCGTGGACGAAAACAAGCCGTAGTAGATAAAGGTTTAGCTAATGCAAAAGCCTATGGAGCCAATGAAAAATGGCTAGAAAAAATGGAAGGATACACTGGTTGTGTGGCATTATTTGATTCAGGTAAACCAGGAAAAACCATCGCGTTACGTTTTGATATCGACTGTGTGAATGTAACGGAAACTCGCTCACCAGAGCATATTCCAAATAAAGAAGGTTTTGCCTCAATTAACGATGGTTTTATGCATGCTTGTGGACATGATTCACATATTACAATAGGTTTAGGTGTTGCATTATGGATCGCTCAGAACAAAGATAAACTCACTGGAAAAGTAAAAATTGTATTCCAACCAGCAGAAGAAGGTGTTCGAGGTGCAGCAGCCATTGCACAAAGTGGCATAATTGATGATGCAGATTATTTTGCTTCTTCACACATTAGTTTTTGCGCGAATACAGGCACAGTTATTGCTAATCCAAGAAATTTTCTTTCCACTACAAAAATTGATATTCGCTATAAAGGTAAACCTGCACATGCAGGTGCTGCGCCCCATTTAGGTCGTAATGCTTTATTAGCTGCAGCGCATACAGTCACTCAACTTCATGGTATTGCACGCCATGGTGAAGGCATGACAAGAATTAATGTAGGTGTGCTAAAAGCGGGTGAAGGACGAAATGTCATTCCATCCTCTGCTGAATTACAATTAGAAGTGCGGGGAGAAAATAAAGCAATTAATGAATACATGACTGAACAAGTCATGCAAATAGCCAAAGGTATCTCCATAAGTTTTGATGTCGCATATGAAACTGAAATTGTAGGTGAAGCCGTGGATATGAATAACGATGTTGAACTTATAAAACTCATCGAAGAAATATCCCTTGAACAACCACAAATAAATAACGTAAATTCAGATTATGCTTTCAATGCAAGTGAAGATGCGACTATCTTAGGTAGACGTGTACAAGAACATGGAGGCAAAGCAATTTACTTCATTCTTGGCGCAGATCGCACAGCAGGTCATCACGAAGCTGAATTTGATTTTGATGAAAATCAATTACTTACTGGGGTTAATATTTATACTTCCTTAGTACAGAAATTATTATCTTAATTAAATAAAAATATTTTTACTCCTTTCTTTTAAGAATCCGCTATTTTTCTTAGAATAAAGGGAATATTTACTCACCCTAATAAGGAAAACTCTATGATGAACAGACGTCATTTTATTCAAATTGGTGCGACCAGTATTCTTGCATTAAGTGCAAACCGTTTTGCGATGGCAAAAGGAAAGAGCGATGTTGATTTACGCATTGTGGCAACAACAGATGTTCATAGTTTCTTGACCGATTTTGACTATTATAAAGATGCACCAACCGATAAATTCGGTTTTACTCGTGCGGCAAGCCTTATTCGTCAAGCACGTGCTGAAGTAAAAAATAGCGTATTGGTAGATAATGGGGATTTAATTCAAGGTAATCCAATTGCAGACTATCAAGCCGCACAAGGCTATAAAGAGGGTAAATCTAACCCTGCGGTCGATTGTTTAAATGCGATGAATTATGAAGTGGGTACATTAGGTAACCACGAATTTAACTATGGTCTCAATTATCTTGCAGATGCCATCAAACAAGCTAAATTCCCAATTGTGAATGCTAACGTAGTAAAAGCGGGGACAGAAGAACCTTATTTCACACCTTATGTCATTCAAGAAAAATCTGTGGTGGATAATAATGGCAAAACACATAAATTAAAAATTGGTTACATCGGTTTTGTGCCACCGCAAATTATGGTTTGGGATAAAGCAAACCTTCAAGGCAAAGTTGAAACCCGTGATATTGTAAAAACAGCGCAAAAATATGTACCTGAAATGAAGAAAAAAGGGGCTGATATTGTCGTTGCATTAGCTCACACTGGTCCATCTGATGAACCTTATCAAGAAGGTGCTGAAAACTCAGCATTCTATCTAGCGGATGTTCCACACATTGATGCGGTTATTTTTGGTCACTCACACCGTTTATTCCCAAATAAAGAATTCGCAAAATCACCAAATGCAGACATCGTAAATGGTACCGTAAAAGGCGTACCAGAAAGTATGGCTGGTTACTGGGCAAATAATATCAGCGTGGTGGATTTAGGCTTAACAGAACACAAGGGTAAATGGATCGTGACTTCTGGCAAAGCTGTGCTTCGTCCAATTTATGATGTAGAAACCAAAAAAGCACTTGCAAAAAATGACCCAGAAATTACCGCACTTTTAAAACCAGTTCACGAAGCAACACGTAAATATGTTTCTCAACCTATCGGCAAAGCCACAGACAATATGTATAGTTACCTTGCATTAATACAAGATGATCCAACCATTCAAATTGTAAACCAAGCACAAAAAGCGTATGTAGAGAAAGTTGCACCAAGTGTTGCAGCAATGGCTGGCTTACCTATTTTAAGTGCAGGTGCTCCATTTAAAGCGGGTGGTCGTAAAAATGACCCAACGGGCTATACCGAAGTAAATAAAGGTGAATTAACTTTCCGTAATGCAGCAGACTTATACCTTTATCCAAATACGCTAGTGGTTGTTAAAGCGACAGGCGAACAATTAAAAGAATGGTTAGAATGTAGTGCTGGTATGTTTAAACAAATTGACCCTACAAGTGATAAACCACAATCATTAATCGACTGGGAAGGTTTCCGCACTTATAACTTTGATGTGATTGATGGTGTCAATTATGAATACGATCTAACCAAACCAGCTCGTTACGATGGCGAATGTAAGTTAATCAACCCAGAATCGCATCGTGTAGTGAATCTCACTTATCAAGGTAAACCAGTTGATCCAAAAGCAGAATTTTTGATTGCAACGAATAACTATCGTGCTTACGGCAATAAATTCCCAGGTACTGGCGATCAACATATTGTTTACGCATCACCAGATGAAAGCCGTCAAATTTTGGCTGATTATATTAAAGCAACCAGTGAGAAAGAGGGTTCAGTCAATCCAAATGCGGATAAAAACTGGCGTTTTGTGCCTATCACAGGTAACGATAAATTAGATGTCCGTTTTGAAACATCGCCAAGCGAACAAGCGGCGAAATTTATCGCAGAAAAAGCACAATACCCAATGAAACAAGTGGGTACTGACGAAATCGGTTTTGCAGTGTATCAAATTGATTTATCTAAATAATAATTAGGAAAATAAAATGCCATCTAAATATTAAAATTTAGGTGGCATTTTTTCTTCTAAAGTGCGGTCAAATTTTTAAGTATTTTCATGAATCTATCTTCTTTCTTTTACAAATTGCATTCGCTTTTCAACCCTTCTATTGCTTTACATTCTTCTTCATTATGTTCATTTTCGGTAACAATAGACTGTAAAAAATCTTTGATTTTATTTCCTTAACTATTTGATTTGAAGGAAGTATAAAACCTGTAGTAACTACAAAGCCAAATCATAAAACGTACATTTAATAAAATTAATTGTTTAAAAAAACTAAATTATAGGGATTTCAATAAAAATTCATTTTTATCTGTGGATAACTCATAAATAATCTGTCATAAAACTGTTTTTACTCACTTGGTAACTTTGAGCAAAAATAAAATTGTTAATAACTTTCCATTTTACACACAAGATTTTTAAAGAAAATGAGCGCATTTTCACAAAATCTTTGGATCCTATAACACCTGTTTCCATAAGGATCGAATAAGGTTACTCACAACCAAAAAAGATCTTAATAATAACAATAATAAGATCTTTATATATAAAAAGAGATCTTATTTACTAATACAAACCTGATCTTTCAAAGGATCAATAGATCCATTCTTTTTTTGTCAGGTGTTTTAAATTTCTGTAGAATAACGCCAATTTTTTGATCCGAATAAATAGAGATAGATATGTTTTACACTGAAACTTATGATGTGATTGTGATCGGTGGTGGCCATGCGGGTACAGAAGCCGCGCTTGCACCAGCTCGTATGGGATTTAAAACCCTTTTATTAACACATAATGTAGATACTTTAGGGCAAATGTCTTGTAACCCTGCAATTGGTGGGATCGGTAAAGGTCATTTAGTAAAAGAAGTAGATGCAATGGGCGGTTTAATGGCGCATGCTGCAGATAAAGCAGGGATCCAATTTCGTACTTTAAATAGCAGTAAAGGCCCAGCAGTGCGTGCAACTCGTGCTCAAGCTGACAGAGTTCTATATCGCCAAGCTGTTCGTACTGCATTAGAAAATCAACCTAATTTAGATATTTTCCAACAAGAAGCGACTGATATTCTGATTGAGCAAGATCGAGTTACAGGCGTTAGCACAAAAATGGGATTAACTTTTCGTGCTAAATCAGTGGTATTAACTGCAGGTACTTTCTTAGCTGGTAAAATTCATATTGGTTTGGAAAATTATGAAGGTGGCCGTGCAGGGGATCCTGCTTCTGTAAATCTTTCACATCGATTAAGAGATCTTGGATTACGTGTAGATCGCCTTAAAACAGGTACACCACCACGTATTGATGCACGTACGATCAATTTTGATATTTTAGCTAAACAACATGGTGATGCTGTTTTACCTGTGTTTTCTTTTATGGGATCAGTGGATGATCACCCTCAACAAATTCCTTGCTATATCACCCATACCAATGAACAAACCCATGAAGTGATCCGTAATAACTTGGATCGCAGTCCAATGTATACTGGTGTGATTGAAGGGATCGGTCCGCGTTATTGCCCATCTATTGAAGATAAAGTGATGCGTTTCTCGGATCGTAATTCACATCAAATTTATTTAGAACCAGAAGGCTTAACCAGTAATGAAGTGTATCCAAACGGGATCTCTACCAGTTTGCCGTTTGACGTGCAAATGGGCATTGTGAATTCTATGAAAGGTTTAGAAAACGCACGTATTGTGAAACCAGGTTATGCCATTGAATATGATTATTTTGATCCACGTGACTTAAAACCAACGTTAGAAACTAAATCGATTTCGGGTTTATTCTTTGCAGGTCAAATTAACGGTACAACCGGTTATGAAGAAGCTGCGGCACAAGGCTTATTGGCAGGGATTAACGCAGGTCTTTATGTTCAAGAGAAGGATGCATGGTATCCACGCCGTGATCAATCTTATACTGGCGTATTGGTGGATGACCTTTGCACACTTGGTACCAAAGAACCATATCGCGTATTTACTTCTCGTGCAGAATACCGTTTGTTATTACGTGAAGATAATGCGGATATTCGTTTAACGCCAATTGCCCATGAACTAGGTTTGATTGATGATGCTCGTTGGGCGCGATTTAATAAAAAAATGGAAAATATTGAACAGGAACGCCAACGCTTACGCAACATTTGGTTGCATCCGCGTTCTGAATATTTAGAAGAAGCGAATAAAGTGCTTGGTAGCCCACTTGTACGTGAGGCTAGCGGTGAAGATTTATTGCGTCGTCCTGAAATGACCTACGATATTTTGACTTCTTTAACGCCATATAAACCAGCAATGGAAGATAAGGAAGCTGTTGAACAAGTAGAAATTGCTATTAAATATCAAGGCTATATCGAGCATCAACAAGAAGAAATCGAAAAACAAAAACGCCACGAAAATACGGCTATTCCAGCTAACTTTGATTACAGCAAAGTGTCTGGTTTATCTAATGAAGTACGTGCGAAATTGGAACAACATCGTCCGGTTTCCATTGGTCAAGCGAGCCGAATTTCAGGTATAACGCCTGCTGCTATTTCAATTATTCTGGTTAATTTGAAAAAACAAGGCATGCTTAAACGTGGGGAATAAAATTTTTTATTAAAAAACAAAAGTGCGGTAAATTTTAATCTAGTTTTAATCCTAGAGTATATTGTTTAATTATTGACAATAAAGCGTAAAACTATTAGAATTCGCCGTCTATTTCTATATAGAAGTAGATTTTTTGAACAACATTCTATTCTTGAATAACATTTAAACTGGAGCTTTTTTAATGGCAACTATCAACCAGCTAGTACGCAAACCGCGTGTGAAAAAGGTTGTAAAAAGCAACGTTCCTGCATTAGAGGCTTGCCCGCAGAAACGTGGTGTATGTACTCGTGTATATACTACAACTCCTAAAAAACCAAACTCAGCGTTACGTAAAGTATGTCGTATCCGCTTAACTAACGGTTTTGAAGTAACTTCTTATATCGGTGGTGAAGGTCACAACCTTCAAGAGCACAGTGTTGTATTAATCCGTGGTGGTCGTGTTAAAGACTTACCAGGTGTGCGTTACCACACAGTACGCGGTGCATTAGACTGCGCAGGCGTTAAAGATCGTAAACAAGGTCGTTCTAAATACGGCGTTAAACGTCCTAAAGCTTAATGGTTCTCCGTTAAGTAAGGCCAAACGTCTAAATTAGCAAAACAATTTAAACCATAAACTCCAGTCAAAAAGCGCTTTGCGCTGCAAATTTTCTCAATGAGAAATATTGCTGATGGGTTTTGGATATCCTGAAGATTAAAATACGGAGAAATTCGCAATGCCACGTCGTCGTAGTGTTGAAGCACGCAAGATTCTTCCAGATCCGAAGTTCGGTTCAGAATTACTTGCAAAATTTATTAATGTAATCATGGTAGACGGTAAAAAATCCGTTGCTGAATCAATCGTTTATGGTGCTTTAGAAACTTTAGCACAACGCACAGGTAAAGAGCCTTTAGAAGCGTTTGAAGTTGCACTTGAAAACGTACGTCCAACTGTTGAGGTTAAATCTCGTCGTGTTGGTGGTTCTACTTACCAAGTACCAGTTGAAGTACGCCCTGTACGTCGTAACGCATTAGGTATGCGTTGGATCGTTGAAGCAGCACGTAAACGTGGTGATAAATCAATGGCTTTACGCCTTGCAAACGAATTATCTGATGCTTCAGATAATAAAGGTGCAGCAGTGAAAAAACGTGAAGATGTTCACCGTATGGCTGAAGCTAATAAAGCATTTGCTCACTACCGTTGGTAATAAGTTTTTGAATTTAAAGGGCTTCATCGTTGATGAAGCCTTACCCTTATATAAACTGATATTAAATAAACAAGGTTATAATAATGGCTCGTACAACCCCTATTGAAAGATATCGTAATATCGGTATCAGTGCGCATATTGATGCGGGTAAAACTACTACTACTGAGCGTATCTTATTCTATACTGGTGTTAGCCACAAAATCGGTGAAGTGCACGATGGTGCAGCAACGATGGACTGGATGGAACAAGAACAAGAGCGTGGTATCACCATTACCTCTGCGGCAACAACTGCATTCTGGTCTGGTATGTCACAACAATTCCCACAACATCGTATCAATGTTATTGATACTCCGGGACACGTGGACTTTACTGTTGAAGTAGAACGTTCTATGCGTGTTCTTGATGGTGCGGTAATGGTTTACTGTGCGGTTGGTGGTGTTCAACCACAATCTGAAACCGTATGGCGTCAAGCTAACAAATATGAAGTTCCGCGTATTGCGTTCGTAAACAAAATGGACCGTACTGGTGCTAACTTCTTACGTGTTGTTGAACAATTAAAAACTCGCTTAGGTGCTAATGCTATTCCTCTTCAACTCCCTGTTGGTGCAGAAGAAAACTTCACAGGTGTAGTTGATTTGATCAAAATGAAAGCGATCAATTGGAATGAAGCAGACCAAGGTATGACTTTCACTTATGAAGAAGTGCCTGCTAATATGCAAGCAGACTGTGAAGAATGGCGTCAAAATCTTGTTGAAGCGGCAGCTGAAGCGTCAGAAGAATTAATGGAAAAATACTTAGGTGGCGAAGACTTAACTGAAGAAGAAATTAAGTCAGCATTACGTCAGCGTGTATTAGCAAATGAAATTATTTTGGTAACCTGTGGTTCTGCGTTCAAAAACAAAGGTGTTCAAGCAATGCTTGATGCAGTTGTTGAATACCTACCAGCACCAACTGATATTCCTGCTATTAAAGGTATCAATCCAGATGAAACTGAAGGTGAGCGTCACGCAAGTGATGAAGAACCATTCTCTTCATTAGCATTTAAAATTGCAACTGACCCATTCGTAGGTAACTTAACATTCTTCCGTGTATATTCTGGAGTGATTAATTCTGGAGATACAGTATTGAATTCTGTACGTCAAAAACGTGAGCGTTTTGGTCGTATCGTACAGATGCACGCTAATAAACGTGAAGAAATTAAAGAAGTTCGTGCAGGTGACATCGCAGCTGCTATCGGATTAAAAGATGTAACTACTGGTGATACATTATGTGCAATTGATGCGCCAATTATCCTTGAGCGTATGGAATTCCCAGAGCCAGTAATCTCTGTTGCGGTAGAACCAAAAACTAAAGCTGACCAAGAAAAAATGGGCTTAGCATTAGGTCGTTTAGCACAAGAAGACCCTTCATTCCGTGTTCACACAGATGAGGAATCTGGTGAAACCATTATTTCTGGTATGGGTGAGTTGCACTTAGATATCATTGTTGATCGTATGAAACGTGAGTTCAAAGTGGAAGCTAATATTGGTAAACCACAAGTATCATACCGTGAAACTATCCGCACTCGTGTTAATGATGTCGAAGGTAAACACGCTAAACAATCTGGTGGTCGCGGTCAATATGGTCATGTTGTTATCGACTTATACCCATTAGATCCAGAAGGCCCTGGTTATGAATTTGTAAACGAAATCAAAGGTGGTGTAATTCCTGGTGAATACATTCCAGCCGTTGATAAAGGTATTCAAGAACAACTTAAATCTGGTCCATTAGCTGGTTACCCAGTAGTTGATCTTGGTGTACGTTTACACTTCGGTTCATACCATGATGTGGATTCATCTGAGTTAGCATTTAAACTTGCTGCGTCTTTAGCATTTAAAGCAGCATTCTCAAAAGCAAACCCTGTATTACTTGAGCCAATTATGAAAGTTGAAGTTGAAACTCCACCTGAGTATGTTGGTGATGTAATTGGTGATTTAAGCCGTCGTCGTGCTATGGTTAACGGTCAAGAAGCGAATGAATTCGTTGTTAAGATCGATGCGGAAGTTCCACTTTCAGAAATGTTCGGTTATGCAACAGACTTACGTTCACAAACTCAAGGTCGTGCATCATACTCAATGGAACCGTTAAAATATGCTGAAGCTCCAACAAGTGTGGCGGCTGCAGTAATTGAAGCGCGTAAAAAATAATTTTTGTAAACCAGCGGTGTAAAATATGATTGTTTTATACCGCACTTCTTAGGAAACATTAGCAATGTCTAAAGAAAAATTTGAACGTACAA
>NZ_KV805886.1:81458-87424 GCF_001811665.1 Haemophilus sp. HMSC066A11 | reverse complement strand
ACGATAAGGCAATTCGGCAAAAGTAATACGCTCATTTGATACCCGATCAACCATTTTTCCACCGAAAAAGAGCGGTTGAAGTTGAGAAAGTGCGGTCAATTTTCCTGTTAAAACGCCAAGTCCATTTGGGCCATAAATTTTATGGGCAGAAAATGCGAGGAAATCTGCATCTAAATCTTGTAAATCGATTTTAATATGACTAATCGCTTGTGCAGCATCTACTAAAACCAACGCATGACTATGTTTTCTAATAAGTTGAATCAGGCGTTTAATCGGCTGTTCAGTGCCTGTGACATTTGAAACAAAATTCAGCGCAACGAGTTTTGTTTTTTCAGAAAGGGCTGAAATCAGCGCATTTTCATCAATTAGCCAATTATCTAAAATCGGTAAAACTCGAATTTTTGCACCGCACTTTTTCGCCGTTTCATGCCAAGTGACAAAATTAGCATGATGATCTGCTTGGCTAATCAGAATTTCATCTTCGGCGTTTAATTGCGGCATCAATCCATTTGCCACTAAGTTAATCGCGTGAGTTGTACCCGAAGTCCAAATAACAGTGCGTTTATCTTCTGCATTAACCCATTCTTTAACTTGTGTGCGAGCCTGTTCATATTGCGCAGTTTGGGCAGCATCATATTGGCTGCGATGCACCGAACCTGCAGAAGTATAAAATTCGGCAGTGCGATTAATTAACACTTGAGGTTTCAACGCGGTGGCGGCGTTATCTAAATAAATAACCGCATCTTCACGTTGGAAATAGGGAAATGCTTGACGGAACGTTTGATAATCAAAAGCCATATTAATTTTTCTCTTGTCTGCGCCATTGACTTGGTTCAATCGGATTATTGTCTGCCCAAAGACCAATTCCTTTGGCTTGTGCATTTTCTTGTGCTTGAAGATAAATCGGATCATGGGAATATTGCTTATAAGCCCAAGCCATACCCTGTTTAACCATTTCTAAATTAATATTTTGTTTTTGATAATAAACCACCGCTAAGGTGCGTTGATAGCGATCTTTTCCTTTTCGCGCAAGGCGTACATTTTTTTGATAAACCAGATCAGACAAGGTTTTTTTCGATTTTTGCCCAAAGGCTTGAGATTTTTCTGGCACATCAATTTCGGCTAAACGAACTTTAATGGATTTATTGCCTTTAGTGAGGAAAGTGAGCGTATCGCCATCACTAATTTTAACCACTCGACACGTATTTTTTTCGCGAGAACAAGCAGAAAGTACGGTAAAAATAAGTAATAAACTCGTCAATAGTATTTTTCGATTTATCATTTTGCAAAGTTTTTGATCTAAGTCTAGTTATTTTACCGAAAAAATGGCTCAAGTTAGCAAAAAAAAGCGTAAAATAATTTTGAAATATTATGAAAATAGTTGAAAAGGTTGTATATGATTCAAAAATTATTTTTATTAGTTCGTTCGTTGGTCATTTTATCTATTATGTTATATCTCGGAAATCTTATTGCTTATTACATTCCATCAGGTGTTCCAGGAAGTATTTGGGGATTGTTATTGCTCTTTTTAGGTTTAACAACACGAGTGATTCATTTAAATTGGATTTATTTAGGTGCAAGTTTGCTAATTCGTTTTATGGCGGTGCTTTTTGTACCAGTGAGCGTGGGAATTATCAAATATTCTGATTTATTGATAGAGCAAATTAATATTTTGCTTGTTCCTAATATTGTGAGTACTTGTGTCACTTTACTTGTTATAGGATTTTTAGGTCATTATTTGTATCAGATGCAATCTTTTACACATAAACGCAAAAAAGTAATAAAACGTAGAGAAAATCAGGTAAAACAAGCGAATTAGTATGTTAGGAAAGTTTATATGCAGCAGTACATTATTTATCTTTATACATTTTTAACAATTTTTGGGTTTTGGCTCGCACTACAAATTAGCAAACGTTGGAAGTCAATGATTTTTAATACTTTTGTTTTAACAGTATTAATTTTGGCGGCGATTTTAGTGATAGGAAAGATTCCTTATGATGATTATATGGCAGGAAATGCACCTATTAATAATTTACTTGGCTTGAGTATCGTTGCTCTCGCATTGCCTCTTTATGAACAACTTCGCCAAATTGCCAAACAATGGAAAATTATTCTTTCAACGGTGGTTATAGCCTCTTTTTTGGCGATGTTAAGTGGCGGGCTTTTAGCATTTCTTTTAGGCGCAACGCCCGAAATGGTCGCTACGGTTTTACCTAAATCCATCACAATGCCTATTGCGATGGAAGTTTCCCGTCATTTAGGCGGCATTCCTGCCGTAACTGCAGTTGGTGTTGTGGTTGCAGGTTTGCAAGGATCGATATTTGGTTATCTTGTATTAAAAAAATTGAGTGTTAAACATCAAGAAGCTATTGGGCTTTCTGTTGGTTCGGTTTCTCACGCGCTTGGTACAGTAAGTTGTATGGAAACGAATCCAACAGCGGGAAGTTACAGTTCTATTTCTCTTGTGCTTTGTGGGATTATTAGTTCTATTCTCGCGCCATTTGTATTTAAGCTGATTTATTTCTTTGTTTAAATATCAATAAAAATTCAACCGCACTTTATTCATTCTAGATTGTGTTTGTTATAGATAAAGTGCGGTTGTTTTTTGCGCTAAATGATTAGATAATGCAGAAAAACGAAATAAAACAAAGCGATATGAAACCACTTATCATTGATTCTTCTTGGACAGAACGTTTTCTTCCTGATCCTCCACGCGAAAAAGATAATCGTCCACCATTTCGTCGTGATCGTGGGCGAATTTTACATTCTGCTGCTTTTCGTTGCTTACAGGCGAAAACTCAAATTCACGCAATTGGCGAAAATGATTTTTATCGCACTCGCTTAACCCATTCTTTAGAAGTCGCTCAGATTGGCAGTAGTCTCGTTGCACAACTTAAATTTTTAGAAACCTTTGAAAGCCTTTCGCAAACATTAAATATTGATAAAAACGAGTTGCAAAAACAATTAAAACCTTTATTGCCGAGTAACGATCTTATTGAGAGTTTGTGTTTTGCTCATGATATTGGGCATCCGCCTTTTGGGCATGGTGGCGAAACGGCATTAAATTATATGATGGCAGAGCAGGGCGGTTTTGAAGGCAATGCGCAAACCTTTAGAATTTTAACGAAACTTGAGCCTTATACTGAAAATGCAGGGATGAATCTAACGCGTAGAACACTATTGGGTGTCGTGAAATATCCTGCGTTGTTAGATGTGGCTTCGCCTCAATATGCAGAACTTAATTTTTCTCGCAATATCGATCCTCGTTTTGTGCGTATTCACGATTGGATTCCAGGAAAAGGCATTTTCCGTGATGATTTAAAAATGTTTAATTGGTTGCTGGAAAATCTTTCTGAAAATGACCGCACTTTATTTGGGAAATTTAAAAAAGTGCGGGAAAATCCAGCTGAATCTTTACATACTCGGTTTAAATCGCTGGATTGTAGCATTATGGAATTGGCAGATGATATCGCCTATGGCGTACATGATTTAGAAGATGCGATTGTGACTGGCGTGGTAAATCCTCATCAATGGCAAGCGGCACATTCCGCATTGAAACAAATTCCTTCAGCTTGGTTGCAAGAAAATATTGATTCAATTAGCCAACGACTTTTCTCTGATAAACATTTTGAACGAAAACAAGCCATTGGTGCATTGGTGAACTTTTTTATTACTAATGTGCGGTGGAAATTAACGGCAAATTTTGATGAACCTTTGTTACGTTATAACGCAGAGCTGTCACCTGAAGTGATTGTTGCACTTGGTGTATTTAAAAAATTTGTTTGGGATTATGTTATTCGCAATGTGGATACTCAACGAATCGAATATAAAGGGCAGAGAATGCTAACAGAAATGTTCCAAATTTTTGAATCTGATCCAGAGCGTTTATTACCGAGAAATACTGCAAATCGTTGGCGTAATGCCCCTGAAGAAAGGAAGAAGCGGATTATTTGCGATTATATTGCAGGCATGTCGGATGCGCACGCCTTGCGGGTATATCAACAACTTTGATTTAAGAGCTAATCCCATCGAATTGATGGGATTTTTTATGCAAACCGTATAGAATAGTGCGGTTAATTTTCACTGAATTTTTATGGGGCAGTTGTGGCATTAATTAGTTTAACCAATGGATATCTTTCCTTTAGTGATGCGCCTTTGTTAGATCACGCAGAACTACATATTGAACCGAATGAACGTGTTTGTTTAGTTGGGCGTAACGGTGCAGGTAAATCAACTTTATTGAAAATCATCGCAGGCGATGTGCTTATGGATGATGGCAAAATCCAATACGAAAAAGATCTTGTGGTTTCTCGTTTAGAACAAGACCCACTGCGTAATGCGCAAGACAATATTTTTGATTATGTCGCGGAAGGTGTTGGGCATTTAACGGATTTATTGAAAGAATATCATCATATTTCTGTTCAATTGGAAGAAAATTACAGTGATCAAATTTTAAGTCAATTAGAGCAAGTTCAGGCTAAATTAGAACACGCTGATGGCTGGCGATTTGAAAATAAAATCAATGAAGTATTGTTAAAACTAGGTTTAAATCCAAACACAAAATTATCCGCACTTTCGGGCGGTTGGTTACGCAAAGCGGCACTAGCACGCGCATTGGTGTGCGATCCTGATGTGTTATTACTTGATGAACCAACCACTTGGATGTGGAAGCTATTGAATGGCTGGAAAATTTCTTACTGGATTTCCAAGGTAGCATTGTATTTATTTCCCATGACCGTTCTTTTATTCGCAAAATGGCAACACGCATTGTGGATTTAGATCGCGGTCAATTGCAGTCTTATCTAGGCAATTACGATTTATATTTAACCACGAAAGAAGAAAATCTACGCGTTGAAGCCTTGCAAAATGAATTATTTGATAAACGTCTTGCACAGGAAGAAGTGTGGATTCGCCAAGGTATCAAGGCTCGCCGCACAAGAAATGAAGGGAGAGTGCGAGCATTAAAAGCGATGCGGGAGGAACGCCGCCAACGCCGTGACGTAATGGGAACAGCCAAATTACAGTTAGATACCTCAAGTCGTTCTGGCAAAATTGTCTTTGAAATGGAAGATGTGAGCTATGAAATCGCAGGAAAAACCTTGTTAAAAGATTTTTCAACAACGATTTTACGTGGAGATAAAATTGCACTTGTTGGGGCAAATGGCTGTGGGAAAACCACGTTCATTAAATTATTGCTGGGGGAAATTCAGCCTACATCAGGCAAAATCCGTTGTGGTACCAAATTAGAGATTGCTTATTTTGACCAATACCGTGCTGATTTAGATCCTGAAAAAACTGTAATGGATAATGTGGCGGATGGCAAACAAGATATTGAAGTCAATGGTGTAAAACGCCACGTGCTAGGGTATTTGCAAGATTTCTTGTTCCCACCAAAACGTGCACTGATCCCAGTTAAAGCCTTATCGGGGGGAGAACGAAATCGTTTATTACTCGCAAAATTATTACTCAAACCAAATAATTTATTGATTCTTGACGAACCAACCAATGACCTTGATGTAGAAACATTGGAGCTTTTAGAAGAAATTTTGACTGATTATCAAGGCACATTGTTAATTGTGAGCCATGACCGTCAATTTATCGATAATACTGCGACAGAATGTTATTTATTCGAAGGTAAAGGGCGTTTGAATAAGTATGTGGGAGGATTCTTTGATGCGAAACAGCAACAAGCCAATTTCTGGGCAAGTAAAGCAGTGGAAGAACAGGCTAAAGCGAAGAAATCTGAACCACTAAAAGAAGAAAGTGCGGTGAAAAATGACCGCACTTCTAAGCCGAAATCCGTGAAACTTTCTTATAAAGAACAACGAGAGCTAGAACAACTTCCACAACTATTGGAAGAGTTGGAAACTAAAATTACCGTACTTCAAGCTGAAATAGCCGATCCAGCATTTTTCCAACAGGCTCACGATATTACCGACGCTAAATTAAAAGAATTGGCGGATACT
>NZ_KV805886.1:0-81358 GCF_001811665.1 Haemophilus sp. HMSC066A11 | reverse complement strand
TTAAAAAATAACGCCCGAAAGGGCGTTTTTATTTAGAGGAAATATTGCACAGAATCAGATTTTAATTCTTTGCTAATTGACCAATTATTTTGCTGCTTTTAATTCTTGATAATATTGTTCATAGAATTGAATTGCATCGCCAACGTCATCTTGCCAGTGACTATTTTTTAATATATCAGCTGACGGATAAATCGCTGGATCTTCAGTGATTTCTTTTGGTAATGCTTTTTTCGCTTCAATATTTGAGGTTGGGTAACCGATAGCTAAGGTTAATTTTTCAGCTGTTTTTTTCCCTAACATGTAGTTAATCAGCTTGTGTGCGCCTTCAGAATTTTTAGCTGTTGCAGGAATTGCAAGAGTATCAACCCAAAGTACAGGACCCTCTTTTGGGAATACCATATTTAAAGGTGCTTTTTCTTTTTTAGCAATACGTACCGAACCATTCCATAATTGACCCACTTCCACTTCGCCTGAGATGAACGAGTTAGCTGGGTTATCGGAATTGAAAGAAAGTACATTTGGACGTAATTTCAATAATTCTTCATAGGCTTGTTTGATAATGGCTGGATCTTGAGTATTTGGATCTTGACCAATTTTCAATAAAGCGATGTTGAATACTTCGCGCGCATCGTCTAATAATTGAACTTTGTTTGCAAATTCAGGTTTCCATAAGTCTGCCCAAGAAGTGAATTCTTCGCCTTTGTAAGTGTTGGTATTGAATGCGATACCCGGTGCACCTAAAAGTTGCGGAAGAGAGTATTTGTTACCTTTATCATAAGGTTTATTGAGCCAATCAGGATCTAATTCTTTAAGAACAGGTAATTTGCTGTGATCAAGTTCTTTTAACATTCCTTCGCGTGCCATTTTAGAAACGAAGTAGTTAGAAGGTGCGATAACATCATAGCCACCAGACTCGCCTTGAGTTTTGAGTTTAGCGTACATTGTTTCGTTTGATTCTAGGCTTGAAACGATAACTTTGATGCCAGTTTCTTTAGTAAACTCATCTAAAAGACCATCTGGGACATATTCTGTCCAAGTGTAGAGATACACAGTGTCATTAGCAGCAGCCGTAGCTTTTGCAGTTTCTTGCTTAGCATCTTTATCGTTGCAAGCGGTTAAAGTTGCAGCTACGAAGCTGGCAGTAATTAAACCTGCAAATTTTTTCATTTTTGTTTGTTCTCCTGTTAAAGAGTCGTAAAAAAACCACCTGTCGAATGACAGGCATAAAAAAACGCCTTGATTGTGCGTCAAGGCGTATTCTATTTTAAATTCAAAGGTTTGTGAAACCTTTTGTTAATTAATGGTTATTTTTTCGTGTAATTAGCTGGCTTAAAACGACAAGAGCTAATGAAAGCACGATCATAATCGTTGCTAAAGCATTAACTTCAGGTGTTACACCAGTTTTCACTAGAGAGAATATTCTCAATGGTAAGATTTCATAACTTACACCACTGACAAATGATGAAACCACAACATCATCTAATGAAATAGTGAAACTTAATAACCAACCAGATACAACTGCAGGTAATGCTAAAGGAAGGATAATTTTACGTAAAATCGTCACTTCGCTTGCACCTAAGTCTTTCGCCGCTTCTAACATTCTGGAATCAAAGCCATTTAAGCGAGAGAAGATAGTTACGGTCACATACGGTAAACAGAAAGTTACGTGGGCAAGTAGTAAAGACCAGAAGCCCAATGAAATACCCACAACCATAAATAATGCAAGTAAAGATACTGCCATTACAATATCTGGAGACATCATAACGATAAATAGCATACCGCTTACTGCTTGTTTACCGCGGAATCGATAGCGATAAAGTGCGATTGCAGTTAATCCACCTACAATAGTAGCTAGGGTAGCCGCAAAAAATGCAATAGTTACCGAATGAATCGCAGCTTGTATTAAGGTGTCGCTATTAAATAAACGCTCGTACCAGTTCCAGCTAAAACCTTTCCAACTCAAACCATAACGATCTTTGTTAAAGGAATTAGTGACTAAAATAATAATTGGGATATACAAATAAGCGTATACCACAAACATAAATGCATTACGTAGTAAACGACTCATTATTCTAACTCCACTTTCTTATTTAATAGTTTGTTTGCTCGGTAGTACACGAAAATCAACAATGCCATTAGAACAGTTAAACCAATACTGATTGCAGAACCAAATGGCCAGTTACGAGAAATTAAGAATTCGCTCTTAATTACGTTACCAACAAGCAAGACTTTTGCTCCACCGAGTAGGTCTGCTACATAGAACATTCCCATTGCTGGTAATAATACCAATAAACAACCTGCGATAATGCCTGGCATAGTTAATGGTAAAATCACTCGGAAGAAACGTTGGAACGTATTTGCGCCTAAGTCTCGTGCTGCTTCTAATAAACGATGATCTAGTTTTTCAATGGCAGAGTAGAGTGGCAAAATCATAAATGGCAATAGTAAATAAACTAAGCCAATGATTACCGCAATTTCGGTATTCAAAATACGAATTGGCGCACTCAAAATTCCCATATCAATTAACATCGTGTTAAGTATGCCTTTCACGCCAAGAAACACTTTCATTCCATAAATACGAATTAACGAGTTTGTCCAAAATGGTAAAACCACAAGGAACAATAAGAGCGGTCGATATTTAGGATGAATTTTACTCATCATAAAAGCAAATGGATAACCTATTAGTAAGCAAATAATGGTGGCGATGCCCGACATAGACAATGAATTCCACACAACTTGTGCATAAAGCGGATTAAACAAGTTTGTATAGTTTTCAATAGTAATTGGGAATGCATAAAAGTTGCTACCATCTCGAGTCAGAAAACTTACGGCAAGTACCAATAAGTTTGGAATCAGCACAAAGAAGATTAGCCAACTGAAGATAATCGCAACAGTAATTTTCTGGAATTTATTATTGATTATCTTCATCGTTGAGTACAACCTCCCAGCCTTCGTGCCATGTGATACCTACGCGTTGTCCTATGCTATGATCCATATGTGGATCATCTTCATTAAAGAATTCACTTACAAGGACACGCATTCCGTTATGATCAAACTCTACCGTTGATTCTAATGTCATTCCTTTATAAGTGCGGTCAATAATATGACCGATAATTGCTTTAGAATGTTCATTTTCATCTAATTCTTCAATCACAATATCTTCAGGGCGAAGGAGTACTTGAAGTTTTTGATCTTTTTCCACAGGCATATCCGTATAAATATCACAAATACGACCTTCAACATTTGCCAGTACAACTTGTTCTGATTTTCGTTCAATCACAGTGGCTTCAAATACGTTAATTTCGCCAATGAAACGAGCAACGAATAAGTTAGCTGGATCTTCATAGATTTCACGTGGAGAACCATCCTGTGCGATTTTACCTTTACGTAATAACACGATACGATCAGACATTGTAATTGCTTCTTCTTGATCGTGGGTGACAAAAATAAAGGTAATGCCAAGCTGACGTTGTAACATTTTGAGTTCTTGTTGCATTTGTTTACGCAATTTGTAATCCAATGCAGATAAAGACTCATCAAGTAACAACACTTTTGGTTTATTTACTACGGCACGAGCGATAGCAATACGTTGTTGTTGTCCGCCAGAAAGTTGAGTTGGCTTACGATCAGCCATTTCTTCTAGTTGTACCATACGCAAGGCTTCTAAAACACGCGGTTTAATTTCCTCATTTGGTACTTTTTGCATACGCAAACCAAAAGCCACGTTCTCAAAAATTGTCATATGTGGAAATAGCGCATAGCTTTGGAATACCGTATTAATATGACGTTTTTCCGCTGGTACATTGGTGATATCTTCACCATCTAAAATAATGCTACCTGAATCCAATTCTTCTAAGCCTGCAAGTAATCGTAAAACTGTGGTCTTACCACAGCCTGAGGGGCCAAGAATAGTGACAAACTCACCGTTATTAATTGCAAGATTGAAATCGTTAATAATGGTGTTAGAACCATAGGATTTTTTGATTGAACGAAGCTCAATAATAGGATTGTTTTGAGGCTGATTTTCCACTAGCTTTGGTTTTCTCCCTAATTTCACCAATGATTTGGTACTGAGTAGAAATAAAACCTGCAAGACTGCAGGGGCGACATATAAAAATAGACGCCTATGATATAGTGAATTGTTAATAATGAAAAGGACTTAATACCTTAGAAAGTAAAAAAACCGCCGTTCATAAAAATAACGAGAAATTTAACCGCACTTTTGATGAATTTTACTTCGTTAATTTTATAAATATTGTTATATATCAAGATGTTTTCTATTTTTCTCGTTAAACTAAAAAAGATATTTTTAAAAGGAGCGAGAATATGATTTCTCAAATAGATAAAACAGAACTTTTAGAACGATTTTTACATTATGTGTCTTTTCACACCCAATCAAAACCTAATGCGAAGCATTCCCCCAGCTCTGTTGGGCAAATGAAGTTAGCCATGCAGTTACAAAAAGAATTAATCCAATTTGGTTTGGAGAATGTTGAAGTAAGTAAATATGCAGTGGTAACAGCATTTTTACCCGCTAATGATCCTAACTTAACGAAAACCATTGGTTTAGTTGCGCATCTTGATACATCTCCGCAATGTAGTGGTAAAAATGTACGCCCAGAAGTGATAGAAGAATATCGTGGCGGAGATATTGCATTAGGTATTGGCGAGGAATTTATTAGCCCTGTTTATTATTCTTTTATGCAAAAATTAGTCGGACAAACGCTTATTGTTACTGATGGAACCACTTTGCTTGGGGCGGATAATAAGGCAGGAATTGCAGAAATTATGACCGCACTTTCCATTCTTCAAAAAGAGAATATTCCCCATTGCAATATTCGTGTTGCTTTTACGCCTGATGAAGAAATTGGTTTGGGAATCCATTATTTCCCAATGGAAAAGTTTTCCTGTGATTGGGCATATACCATTGATGGGGGAGAAGTAGGGGAATTAGAATACGAAAACTTTAATGCTGCAACGGCAAAAGTGCGGTTTTTCGGGCGAAATATTCACACAGGTTATGCAAAAGGAAAAATGCTGAATGCGCTGACTTTAGCTTGTGAATTTCAGCAAGTTTTTCCTGTTGATGAAGTACCAGAAAAAACCGATGGGAAAGCGGGCTTTTATCATTTAGAAGATTTTTTTGGCGATATTGAGCAAGTAGAGCTTACCTATTTGATTCGTGATTTTGACGAACAGAATTTCGCACAAAGAAAAGCTTTTATTAAAAATCAGGTGGAAAAATTTAATGCTAAAAAAGGTTTGAAAAAGCCTATAGAGTTAGAAATTCAAGATAGCTACCAAAATATGTATGATGTGGTAAAAAACGTTCCTCAATCAATTGAACTTGCTGATCGCGCAATGAAAGCGGTGGGAATTAAACCAAATCATAAGCCGATTCGAGGCGGTACAGATGGGGCATTTTTAGCCTCTAAAGGTTTAGCATGCCCAAATATTTTTACTGGCGGCTATAATTTCCATAGTAAACACGAGTTGGTTTCTTTACAAGGCATGGAAAATACTGTCCAAGTAATTATCGAAATGCTGAAATGTAAAGATTTGTAAAGAAATGTAAAGATTTTTATTGCTATTCTTTAGATTACTCAATATAATGGTGGCGTTTTATCGAGATTCCTTTGATAAAGCTAAACTTTAGAGATTTTATTCATAAATTCCTTTTTAATGCCCCTAATTATTTAGAGGCTTTTTTTATCTAATTGGACAAGAAATAATAAAATAGCTAACAAATTTAATATTTCTTCATTTTAAATTATTTTTTATCCTATTAATTTAACTCTAAATTCTCAAGAATATATTTTATCAACTAAAAAAATAGTTAATAATCACAATTTTTAACGCTCTACAATATTTATTTCTATAGATTTATTTACTGATTTAAAAAACGTTAAATTTAGTGGCTAAATTAACTAAATTAGTTTAAAGAGATCACTGTGAATAATAGGTATAAGAGTTTCCTTTATTCAGACTGAATTTGACATTCCTATTCTAAATAGGAAACTCTTACTTTTGAGGTAATTTGCTAGATCAAATTTGATCTTAGACAAATTAAATTAATCTAACTTTATTGAGTTAGATTAATTGCAGGTTAGTTTTCGTTAGCGTTGAAATTTATTCATTAATTATGGCAAGTTTGGCAAGCTGCTTGGAACATCCATACTAATTTTTCTTGTTCTTTAATATAGTCACTCATTTGTGATGCAGTACCTTCATCATTAGCGTTATTTGCAAAAGCAAGAATTTCACGTTGTTGATCTAGTAATGTTTTTAGACCTTGTAATGTGCCTGATAAACATTCTTGTGCCTCACTTACTGCAATATCTTCTTTAATTCGAGATATTTTTAAGTATTGGCTGTAAGCATTATTTGGTGTGTAACCTAAAGTTAAAATACGTTCAGCCACCTCATCTACTCTAGCAACTAAATTAGTATAAATTTCTTCAAATTTTGCGTGTAATGCAAAGAAGTTTACGCCTTTAATATTCCAGTGGTAGCCCCGCACATTAGTATAGAAAACTTGGTAGGTTGCAAGTAATTCGTTAAGTTTATCGGCTAATTCTGCTGATTGAACTTTATCTAGTCCGATTGATGTTTTTGACATAATAATTTCCTTTTTCTAGTTGAATAATTGAGCTAATGCCCTCCCTTTGATATGGGTATTATACGTTTCTATAATTTGAAGTGAAATTGTTCTATTCAATATAATTGATAGTCTTAACCTTATTTGTTAAGAAATTGTAATAAATAGAAGCTATCAAATAAGTGATCAAGATCACAGTTTTAATGAATATTTAATCAAACTATCGCAGCTAACAATAAATTTTGATTTAATAAGTACAGTGATAATTTTTAATATTTTTTCTAAGGATATGTTATGCAAGAACTTATTAAGCGCACCTTGCCACAAGATGATGCACTTAATCAAGCTATTGTGAATGAACTTCGTTCACAAAATTGGGCTGGTTTTTTAAATTATTCCCAAGTGCAGCAGCTTTGTCATAATTTTGAACTTACCCCACTAAAATTGGCTATGCACTTGTTGCCACTTGCTGCAAGTTATAGTCATACTGCTATTTCTCATTTTAATGTGGGGGCAATTGCTATTGGCGAACAAGGGGATTTTTATTTCGGCGCGAATCAAGAATTTGCTAATTCAGCCATTCAGCAAACGATTCACGCGGAACAAAGTGCAATTTCTCACGCTTGGTTGCGTAATGAACGCCGTATTTCAGATATGGTGGTCAATTACACGCCGTGCGGACATTGTCGTCAATTTATGAATGAATTGCACGGTGCTGAAAAAATTTCAATTCATTTGCCGCATAGCCAAAATAATCCATTACATTCTTATTTACCGGATGCGTTTGGGCCAAAAGATCTCGATATTGCAGCGCATCTTTTGGCGGAAGAAAATCATGATTTAGTTGCTGATCATCAAGATGATTTGGTTAATCAAGCTATTTTAGCGGCAAATCAATCTCATTGTCCTTATTCAAATAGTCCGCACGGCATTGCGATTTTATTTAAAAATGGTGATGTGGTGACAGGACGTTATGCAGAAAACGCCGCATTTAATCCGAGTTTGCCAGCGTTGCAAACCGCACTTAATTTTGCGTATTTAAATGATAAAAAATTGAGTGATATTGAGCGAATTGTGATGGCTGAAAAAGCATTAAAATTGAGCCATAAAACGATGGCTGAAACCTTATTATCCACATTAACTTCAGTAGAATTAGAGTATTATTCTTTGTAAATATGAAACGCAAGTAAAATAAAAAGGAAATAATTTCCTTTTTTATTTATTTGCTAAAATTACCGCTCTTTTCGGTGCTTGATAGCCTTCAATGGTTTTACTGTGATCATTTGAATCTAAAAAATCAATCAGGCTTTCATTTTCCAACCAATCAGTTTTACGCTGTTCTTCTAATGTAGTTGTCGCTACATCCACGCAACGTACGTTGGTAAAGCCAACTTTTTCTAGCCAGTTAATTAGTGCGGCGACAGAGGGGATAAAATAAACATTTTTCATTTTTGCATAGCGATCTGCTGGTACGAGCACAGTATTTACATCGCCATCCACTACTAATGTTTCTAATACCAATTCGCCACCTTTTACCAATTGATTTTTCAATTGGCTTAAATGATCTAATGGGGATTTACGATGATAGAGTACGCCCATTGAAAATACAGTGTCAAATGCTGCTAATGGTTGCATTTGCTCAATACCAAGTGGGATAAGATTTGCTCGACGATCATTATTAAGCAGTTTGCGTACGGCTTCAAATTGGCAAAGGAAAAGCTCGGTAGGATCAATCCCGACCACCATTTTTGCGCCTTCGCCTACCATTCTCCACATATGATAACCGCTGCCACAACCCACGTCTAAAATAGTGCGACCTTGCAAGGGGGACAAGTGAGGAAGAACACGATCCCATTTAAAATCTGAACGCCATTCACAATCTACATGAATGCCGAAAAGATGATAAGGCCCTTTTCGCCACGGCATTAATTGTTTTAAATGATGGATAATTCGTTGTTTTTCACCTTCTGAAAGGGGAGAAGTGCGGTCAGATTTCACCGCACTTTTTAGATCGATTTCATCAGCATGTAAATCTGGTAGAAAATCAACAATTTTGCTCCATTTCGCATAATCGCCATGAGTTTGAGTTTCCCATTCTTTCAATTGGAGTGGTAAGGTCTCTAACCAGTCTGATAAATTTGTAGTAGCAATTTGTTGATAAAAAGGGCGAAAGTCGATCATTTTGCTTCCTTATAAGCCTTTTCTGCTTTATCAAAGGTATTAAGAATATCTTGTTCTGGTTTATTGGAAAGTAATGAAATAACAATAATTGCAAGGCTGGCGAAAGCAAAGCCTGGGATCATTTCATATACTTTAAACCAATCAGTATCCGCTGGAACAACTTCTTTCCAAGCAAATACTGTTACTGCGCCTACAAGCATACCCGCCATTGCGCCCGATGATGTCATTCGTTTCCAGAAAAGAGAGAAAAGTACAACTGGGCCAAATGCACTACCAAAACCAGCCCAAGCAAATTCTACAAGTTTTAATACTTTGCTGTTTTCATCTTGTGCGATCCAGATAGCAAGTGCGGCAATAACCAACACCATAATTCTTCCAAGCCATACGAGCTCTTTTTCAGATGCGTTAGGGCGAATAAAACCTTTGTAGAAATCTTCTGTGATTGAGCTTGAAGAAATTAATAATTGAGCACTTAATGTACTCATTACAGCGGCTAAAATAGCGGAAAGTAATATGCCCGCGATCCAAGGATTAAATAAAAGTTTAGCTAATTCAATAAATACTTGCTCTGGTTCATTATTGACTGTGCCTGCAATAGCTGGATTGGCAAAGAAATACGGAATAGCGAATAAGCCAATGCCAATTGCGCCTCCTAAGCAAAGCACCATCCATGTCATACTAATACGGCGTGCTTTGATAAGTGATTTGACAGAATCCGCAGCCATAAAGCGTGCTAAAATATGCGGTTGCCCGAAATAGCCTAATCCCCAAGCCGCAAGACTTAATAAACCAAGTGGTGTGGTAGAAGTAAATAAATCCGTGAAATCTTTATTTATGGCAGCCTCAGCTTGTTCTAGTACTGCGGAAAATTGAGCGGTATCGGCGAAACTCAATAACACAAAAACAGGGGTTAAAATTAATGCAAAAATCATTAATGTGGCTTGAATGGTATCTGTCCAGCTTACCGCGAGGAAACCTCCGATGAACGTGTAAGCAATGGTTGCCGCTGCGCCGTACCAAAGTGCGGTGGAATATTCCACAGAAAATATATTTTGGAATAATTTTGCGCCAGCCACGACACCAGAAGCACAATAAATAGTAAAAAACACTAAAATAATCGTAGCAGAAACAAGTTTTAATAATTTGTGTGATGAACCAAAACGATTGTGAAAATATTCTGGGAGAGTGAGCGCGTTATTATTTAATTCTGTATAAACACGCAAACGACCAGCCACTAAAAGCCAGTTAAAATAAGCCCCGATAGTTAAACCAATAGCAATCCAGCCTTCAACTAAGCCTGATAAATATACCGCACCAGGTAAGCCCATTAAAAGCCAACCAGACATATCTGAAGCACCTGCAGACATTGCGGTCACAAAACTGCCTAAACGACGTCCACCGAGAATGTAATCTGATAAATTATTCGTGTAATAATAGGCGAGTACGCCAATCAGCAACATCCCGAAAATATAAATAGTAAAAGTAATAAGAGTTGGGTCGAATCCAAACATTATATCAGTCCAAAATAGGTTAAAATTTCAGAAAGGGTGCATTTTACCTTATTTCGGGCTATTATTCTATTTAGACTAAATATTTGATGAAATTTAAGAAATTAGGAATATAAAATGGATTCTGTCGAGTTATTGATGAACGTAACGCCTAACGAAACACGCATTGCGCTAGTCGAAACAGGAATGTTGCGCGAAGTGCATATTGAACGCCAAGCTAAACGAGGAATTGTCGGAAATATTTATAAAGGTCGTGTCACTCGAGTGTTACCAGGAATGCAGTCGGCTTTTGTTGATATTGGTTTGGAAAAAGCGGCTTTTTTACACGCCGCTGATATTGTATCTCACACGGAATGTGTAGATGAAAATGAACAAAAGCAATTTAAAGTTAAGAGCATTTCAGAATTAGTACGAGAAGGGCAGGATATTGTTGTACAAGTGGTAAAAGATCCCCTTGGTACAAAAGGCGCGCGTTTAACAACGGATATCACATTGCCATCACGTTATCTTGTTTTTATGCCAGAAAATAGCCACGTAGGTGTTTCACAACGCATTGAAAGCGAAGAAGAACGCACCCGTTTAAAAGCGTTGGTTGAACCTTTTTGTGATGAACTCGGCGGTTTTATTATCCGTACCGCCACAGAAGGGGCAAGCGAAGAAGAATTACGTCAAGACGCTGAATTTTTAAAACGCTTATGGCGTAAAGTTTTAGAACGTAAATCTAAATATCCAACCAAATCAAAAATTTACGGTGAGCCAGCACTTCCGCAACGCATTTTGCGTGATTTTATCGGCACAAACTTAGAAAAAATTCGTATCGACTCTAAACTTTGTTTTGGCGAAGTGAAAGAGTTTACCGATGAATTTATGCCTGAATTAAGCGATAAACTTGTTCTTTATTCTGGCAATCAACCTATCTTTGATGTGTATGGGGTTGAAAATGCGATCCAAACAGCCTTAGATAAACGTGTTAATCTCAAATCGGGTGGCTATTTAATTATCGAGCAAACAGAAGCCATGACCACCATTGATATTAATACAGGCGCATTTGTGGGGCATCGTAATCTAGAAGAAACCATCTTCAATACCAATATTGAAGCAACTAAAGCCATTGCGCAGCAATTACAACTACGTAATCTTGGTGGCATAATCATTATTGATTTTATTGATATGCAAACAGATGAACATCGCAATCGAGTATTGCAATCTTTATGTGATGCGCTTTCTAAAGATCGTATGAAAACTAATGTGAATGGCTTTACGCAATTAGGCCTTGTAGAAATGACTCGTAAAAGAACCCGCGAAAGCCTTGAACACGTGCTATGCGATGAATGTCCAACTTGTCATGGACGTGGTCGGGTGAAAACTGTTGAGACAGTTTGCTACGAAATTATGCGTGAAATTATTCGGGTGTATCATTTATTCAGTAGTGAACAATTTGTTGTTTATGCCTCGCCAGCAGTTTCAGAATATCTTATTAATGAAGAATCTCACGGTTTACTGCCAGAAGTGGAAATGTTTATTGGAAAACGAGTAAAAGTAAAAACAGAACAGTTTTATAACCAAGAACAGTTTGATGTGGTAGTTATGTAAATTCTACTTCAACAAAGTGCGGTAAAAATTTTTGAGATTTTTACCGCACTTTTTATTTATAAAATTTATATCTTAATCTATATGATGTAGAATTAGGCAGCTTTTATTTAATATAGTGAGGATATAATATGTTTTTATATAATTCTGTAAACAAACAACACTAGTCTTTTCTTCCCATCTTGCACAATAACTACGGCTCTCTCCATTATTGGTGGAATATTCACTAATCCAGCTTTAGCTGATACGCCTCCCTCCACTACATCAAATCCCAACTTCTCAAATAATTTTGGAATGAAAGATATTAGTACATCTGAGAGTACGAGCAATAACAATATCATTATCGGTAATTTAGAAACCAATAAAATTAATGATGTTAAAGGTACTGATACTTCTAATCCTAAATTATCTCACGCAACTAATAATTTAATTGTGGGAAATAATAACGAGCTAACGGGGAATAGCACGGTGGTTGTAGGGCTTAGTAATACTGTAACGGGAAAGGATTATGGCAGTGGCAATGGCGACTTACAGGTTTATGGTATTGAGTAATACAGTAAAAGGTGCATCAAGTCAGGTGTTTGGGCAAGGAAATAAAGTGTATGGTGTCTATCACACTGTGTCTGGTTATTATAATGAAGTAGGCAAAGATAGCAATCAGGTAGATGATAATTCTGCTGTAAATTATACAGTGGCGTTAGGATACCACGCAAAAACACTTGGAAATAATGCGGTGGCAATTGGTGTCGGCTACACACCAAAAGCAAATATCACGTTAAAAAGCGGTATCGCCGTGAATGCAGGCAAAAACAGCAAAATTTCCTATCAAATGGGAGCTGACTGGGTTTGGTAAGCTAAACATTCAAAAAACTTACCGCACTTTGTGCATTTATACATCGCCACGATAATTTCGTGGCGGTTTTTTATGGCAAATTTTTACAATCTTTTATTTAAATCTAGTATTTCTATGGCAAGAACAGGAGATGAACCTTTATTTTCCCTTAGATTTGTATAGAATAGCCGAATATTTTTTTATTTTAACGAGAGAAAATGATGAGCTATACAGAGACATCTTTGGGTGCAGAAAATACCCGCACTCACAATTTTATTACCCAAATTATTGATGAAGATTTAGCTTCGGGTAAACATAAAAGCGTTCATACCCGTTTTCCGCCAGAGCCGAATGGCTATTTGCATATTGGTCACGCAAAGTCTATTTGCTTGAATTTTGGCTTGGCAAAAGAATACCAAGGTTTATGTAACCTACGTTTTGACGATACCAATCCAGTAAAAGAAGACGTGGAATATGTAGATTCTATCAAAGCGGATGTGGAATGGTTAGGTTTTAAATGGGAGGGCGAACCGCGTTATGCATCTGATTATTTTGATGCGCTTTATGGCTATGCGATTGAATTGATTAAAAAAGGCTTGGCTTATGTGGATGAGCTTTCTCCAGAAGAAATGCGTGAATATCGTGGTACCTTAACCGAGCCGGGTAAAAACAGCCCATATCGTGACCGCACTATTGAAGAAAACTTAGCGTTATTTGAAAAAATGAAGAACGGTGAGTTTGCAGAGGGGAAAGCAAGTTTACGTGCAAAAATTGATATGGCATCGCCATTTATGGTCATGCGTGATCCAGTAATTTATCGTATTAAATTTGCAAGCCATCACCAAACAGGTGACAAATGGTGCATTTACCCAATGTACGATTTCACTCACTGTATCTCTGATGCCATTGAGCGTATTACACACTCAATCTGTACATTAGAATTCCAAGATAACCGTCGTTTATATGACTGGGTATTGGAAAATATCAGTATTGAGCGTCCATTACCGCATCAATATGAATTCTCACGTTTAAATTTAGAAGGCACTTTAACCTCTAAACGTAAATTATTGAAATTGGTAAATGATGAAATCGTGGATGGTTGGAACGATCCACGTATGCCAACCATTTCAGGTTTACGCCGTCGTGGTTATACACCAGCTTCGTTACGTGAATTTTGTCGCCGTATTGGTGTGACTAAACAAGATAACGTGGTGGAATATTCTGCACTTGAAGCCTGCATTCGTGAGGATTTAAATGAAAATGCACCACGCGCAATGGCAGTGATTGATCCTGTTCGTGTGGTAATTGAAAATTTTGAAAGCGAAGCGGTTTTAACTGCCCCAAATCATCCAAATCGTCCTGAATTAGGGGAGCGTCAATTGCCGTTTACGAAAGAACTTTATATTGATCGAGCTGACTTCCGTGAGGAAGCGAACAAACAATATAAACGTTTAGTATTAGGTAAAGAAGTGCGCTTGCGTAACGCTTATGTGATTAAAGCTGAACGCGTGGAAAAAAATGAAAGTGGCGAAATCACCACGATTTTCTGTACTTACGATCCTGAAACTTTAGGTAAAAATCCATCAGATGGACGTAAAGTGAAAGGTGTCATTCATTGGGTTTCTGCGGTTAATAATCATCCAGCTGAATTCCGTTTGTATGATCGCTTATTTACTGTGCCAAATCCAGGGGCTGAAGATGATATCGAAAGCGTGTTAAACCCAAATTCTTTAGTGATAAAACAAGGTTTTGTAGAGCAAAGCCTCGCAAATGCAGAAGCAGAGAAAGGTTACCAATTTGAACGTGAGGGTTATTTCTGTGCAGATAGTAAAGATAGCCGACCTGAACATTTGGTATTTAACTTAACAGTAAGCTTAAAAGAAGGCTTCTAATTTTAATCAACCAAGTGCGGTCAAAACAAACGTGATTTTGACCGCACTTTTTATTTGTATCAACTATGCAATCCAATATGCAACTTGACCCCAATTTCTGGCAAACCAAATCCCTCCTTGAAATGACTGAATCTGAATGGGAAGCCTTATGTGATGGCTGCGGCAAATGCTGTTATCGCAAATATATTCAAGGGCGAGGTAAACGCCAAAAACTCTATTACACCCGAATTGCTTGTAATCTTTTAGATCTGGAAACAGGAAAGTGCGGTAATTATTCAGAGCGTTTTAACATTGAAACCGATTGCACCAAACTCACCAAAAAGAATTTACCTGATTTTCATTGGCTGCCTGATACTTGTGCCTATCGTTTGCTTTATGAAGGAAAAACGCTACCCGAATGGCATCCGCTTATTTCTGGCTCTCCCCATTCTGTAAAAAATGCGGATATTTTGATTAAAAATGGTATCCACGAACGCGATGTGATTGATTGGTTTGAATTTATTATTGACGAAGATCACACTTTTAAATAAAGCCGGTTGTCATCAATTTCAGCTTAGCTATAATCCCTAACAATAGTTATACAGTTGTCATGTGGTGTCTATGCAAATCTCGGATTCTCTCAAACAAAAAGCAGAAAAATGCGGTATCGCGCTTTCTCACTATGATATTGATGGACATCTTATTTTCGCGGATGAAAAGACGGTTTTAACTTTTGTTGAGCTTTTGCAGCCTCCGCCAAAAGCGAAAGGACAGTTTGATGATGTTCTGGCTGCATTTGAAAATGAACCGATTAATTATCGACTCAATCGTTTAGATTTGCCACCATCTGCGGAATATCGTTATCAGCTGACTGATGAATCTAATGCTATTCTGTTAGAAAAAATACTTTCAAATTTATCCGCACTTTCTTTACCTCCACTTCCTTTTGGCTATTATCAATTATCTATTTTTTCCGATACTGAACAGTACCGCGTTCGTTTACTTATTTCTCCTAAAACAGCTTTTCAACCATCCGTATTAAAAAATAAAAAAGTGTGGGGCGTGAATGTGCAACTTTACAGTTTACGCTCAGAACAAAACTGGGGGATTGGCGATTTTGGCGATTTGGCCACTTTGATCGAACAAAGTGCAAAACAAGGGGCGGATTATGTGGGAATTAATCCATTACATTTGCCATATCCTGCTGTGCCAAACTGGGCTAGCCCTTATAGTTCATCTTCCCGTCGTTGGTTGAATTTCTTATATTTGGACATTCCTGATTTACCCGAATTTAAGCGTTGCCGTTCAGTACAAAATTGGTTTAAGCGTGAGGATATTCAAGCAAAAATTGCTGCTTTACGTGAAAGTGATTGCGTCGATTATTCTTCAATATTGGCTTTAAAATTAACCGCACTTGAGTCCCTGTTTGATTTCTTTCAACGTAGTCAATCCGTTGAAATTGTGACGCGTCGAAAAATCTTTGCTGAGTATTTAAAAAACAAAGGTGAACCTTTGTTGTTACAGGGTTTATTTAATGTCTTGGATTTACAAGAACACGCTGACCATCAAGCAGAAGAAAATACCATTGGTTGGCTTGGCTGGCGTAGGGAATGGCAACATTTAAGTGCGGCAAAAAGAAAAGCTCTATTAAAAATACACCATGAGCAAATCCAATTTTTTGCTTGGTTGCAATGGCTTACAGAAGAACAACTTTCCGCATTACAAAATCTTTGTAAACAGTCTGGCATGAAGTTGGGTATTTATGGCGATTTAGCCGTAAATAGTTCTCGTGGCAGTGCTGATGTATGGAGCGATCCTGATTTATATTGTGTAAATGCCTCTATTGGTGCGCCACCTGATCCGTTAGGCCCAGTCGGGCAAAATTGGAATTTGCCGCCTTATAATCCAACAGTATTAAAAGCACGTGGCTTTGCACCATTTATCGATATGCTACGTGCCAATATGCAATATTTCGGTGTGCTACGCATCGATCATGTTATGGGCTTATTTCGTTTGTGGTGGATTCCAAAAGGAAAAACCGCGGCTGACGGTGCTTATGTGCATTATCCTTTTGATGAATTAATGGCGATTCTTGCCATTGAAAGTGTACGCAATGAATGTTTGATTATTGGTGAAGATCTCGGCACTGTGCCTGATGAAGTGAGGTGGAAATTAAACGAGTTTCAAATGTTCTCTTATTTTGTATTGTATTTCGCCCAACGAAATGGCGAATTTCCTCGTATATCTGATTATCCTCGAAATGCTTATGCCACTATTGGTACACATGATGTTCCCTCATTACAAAGTTTTTGGCATTGCCGTGATTTAGAATTATTTAATCAACTTGGTATTCTGAATGGGGAAGTGATCAAGCAAAAATATGATCAACGTGTTATGGATAAACAAGCTTTATTAAATAGTTTACATCGTGATAATTATTTACCGCCGCATTATGAAGGCGATGCCCTTTCTATGGCGATGCACGATTATTTAAATCGAATGATCCATTATTATTTAGCGGAAAGTAACAGCCGATTGATTGGTGTGCAATTAGAAAATTTACTTAGCCAAGAAATCAGTTTTAATTTACCGGCCACCTCAAATGAATACCCAAATTGGTGCAAGAAACTTGCTCAACCGTTAGCGTTTATTTTTAGCAATGAAGCTTTAAAAACGTTCTTTGTGCAAATTAACCAAGGGCGAAATGTATAAGGAGTAAATATGACAACCGCAGTAACACAAGCAATTATTGATGGTTTTTTTGATGCGAGCAATGGTGATCCTTTTGCTACGCTTGGTATGCACGAAACTGAGCGCGGAATTGAAATTCGTACGTTATTGCCAGAGGCCAATCGAGTGGTGGTGATTGAGCGTGAAAGTGGTAAAGAAATAACGGAACTGGATTGTGTCGATGAGCGTGGATTTTTTGTTGGTGTTATTCCAAATTGTCGTCAATTTTTTGCTTATCAATTACAGGTTTTTTGGGGTAATGAAGCACAAATTATCGAAGATCCTTATCGTTTTCATCCAATGATTGACGATTTAGAACAATGGCTACTTTCTGAAGGATCTATGCTTCGCCCATATGAAGTGCTTGGTGCACATTTTATGGAATGTGATGGTGTGAGCGGGGTGAATTTCCGCTTGTGGGCACCTAATGCAAGACGAGTTTCTATTGTAGGTGATTTCAACTATTGGGATGGTCGCCGTCATCCTATGCGTTTTCATCTAAAAAGTGGTGTATGGGAGCTATTTTTACCAAAAGCCAGTTTAGGACAGCTCTATAAGTTTGAATTAATTGATTGCCATGGCAATCTTCGTTTGAAGGCCGATCCATTTGCCTTTAGTTCGCAACTTCGCCCTGATACAGCTTCGCAAGTGAGTGCCTTGCCAAATGTAGTGGAAATGACTGAAGCACGCAAAAAAGCAAACCAAGGCAACCAACCAATTTCTATTTATGAAGTGCATTTAGGATCTTGGCGTCGTAATTTAGAAAACAATTTTTGGCTAGATTACGATCAAATTGCTGATGAATTAATTCCTTATGTAAAAGAGATGGGCTTCACCCATATAGAATTTTTACCGCTTTCTGAATTTCCGTTTGATGGTTCTTGGGGCTATCAACCACTTGGACTTTATTCGCCAACCAGTCGTTTTGGCTCACCTGAGGCATTTCGCCGTTTAGTAAAACGTGCTCACGAAGCAGGCATCAACGTGATTTTAGATTGGGTGCCAGGGCATTTCCCAAGTGATACTCACGGTTTGAGTGCTTTCGATGGCACAGCTCTTTACGAACACGCCGACCCGTGCGAAGGTTATCACCAAGACTGGAACACGCTAATTTACAACTATGGGCGTAATGAGGTCAAAAATTTCTTATCCAGTAATGCACTGTATTGGCTTGAACGTTTTGGCGTAGATGGTATTCGCGTGGATGCTGTGGCTTCCATGATTTACCGTGATTATAGCCGTGCGGAGGGCGAGTGGATTCCAAACCAATACGGCGGACGTGAAAATTTAGAAGCCATCGAGTTTTTAAAACATACCAACTGGAAAATTCACAGTGAAATGGCGGGTGCAATTTCTATTGCGGAGGAATCTACCTCTTTTGCAGGCGTAACCCACCCAAGCGAAAATGGTGGATTGGGCTTTAATTTTAAATGGAATATGGGCTGGATGAACGATACGCTGGCTTATATGCAGCTTGACCCCATTTACCGCCAATATCATCACAACAAAATGACCTTTGGAATGGTATATCAATACAGCGAAAATTTTGTGCTACCACTTTCTCACGATGAAGTGGTTCACGGTAAATATTCACTTCTTGGCAAGATGCCAGGCGATACGTGGCAAAAATTCGCTAACTTGCGTGCATATTACGGTTATATGTGGGGCTACCCAGGCAAAAAATTGCTCTTTATGGGGAATGAATTTGCCCAAGGTCGTGAGTGGAATTACGAAGAAAGTTTGGACTGGTTCTTGCTTGATGAAAATATTGGCGGAGGCTGGCACAAAGGCGTATTGAAGCTGGTTAAAGACCTCAATCAAATTTATCAAAAAAATCGACCGCTCTTTGAGCTCGACAACTCCCCAGAGGGTTTCGATTGGCTTGTCGTTGATGATGCGGCAAATTCTGTGTTCGCCTTTGAACGTCGCAGTTCAAACGGAGAACGTATTATTGTCGTCAGTAATTTTACCCCTGTGCCTCGCCATAATTACCGTATTGGGGTAAATGTTGCAGGCACTTATGAAGAAATTCTGAATACTGATTCTATGTATTATCAAGGCTCTAACGTGGGCAATTTTGGTTGTGTCGCAAGTGAAAAAATCGAAAGCCACGGACGAGAAAATTCGATTTCAGTGTCCATTCCGCCGTTAGCAACAGTTTATTTGAGATTGAAGACGAAATAATCCGAATAGATAAATTGTAGGGGCGAATTACATTCGCCCTGATAAACCACCGATGTTTTTGGGCAAATGTAATTTGCCCCTACAAAAGCGATAAAAATATGTTCAAAATCTACAACAACGGCAATCCTATTCCAATGGGATACTCACAAGCGGTCGAAAACAACGTGCAAATTACCAATTTCGCCCTGTTTTCCGCTGCGGCAACAGGCGTGGAACTTTGCCTATTTGCCGAACAAAATCAAGAAACTCGCTTGCCAATGGTGCGTACTGAAAATATGTGGCATTTGGCGGTAACTGGCGTGAAAACTGGTACGGAATATGGTTTTCGTATTCACGGCGAATTTGCCAATCCGCAGAAATTGATACTCGATCCCTATGCGAAAGCCGTGAATGGTAAACCGGATTTAACTACCGAAGAAAGTCGTTCTTGGTTTTTAATGAATGATCATCGCGATAATGCTCATATTGCGCCAAGAGCGGTGATTATTTCTGAAGATTTTGATTGGGAAAATGATACCTCCCCCAATACGCCTTGGGCTGAAACCATTGTGTATGAATTACATGCTAAAGGGTTTAGCCAGTTAAACGAGAAAATCCCTGCGGCGTTGCGTGGTACTTATACTGGATTAGCTCATCCTGTGAATTTGGCGTATTTGAAAGAATTAGGCGTAACTGCGGTGGAGTTGCTGCCTGTAAATTTCCATATAAATGAACCGAACTTACAGGCACGAGGCTTACAAAATTATTGGGGATACAATCCCTTAGCGATGTTTGCGGTAGAACCTAAATATGCGGCAACAAATAATCCATTAGCTGAATTTAAAGCGATGGTAAAGGCGTTTCACAATGCGGGCATTGAAGTTATTTTAGATGTGGTGTTTAACCATTCCGCAGAATCAGAGCAAACTTACCCAACATTCAGCCAGCGTGGTATTGATGATCAAACTTACTATTGGCGCAACGATCAAGGGCGTTATATCAATTGGACAGGCTGCGGCAATATGCTCAATTTATCCTCTGATGTAGGGCGAAAGTGGGTGGTGGATTGCCTGCGTTATTGGGTGGAGCAATGCCACATTGATGGTTTCCGTTTTGATTTAGCCTCGGTGCTTGGGCGTAATACACCTGATTTCAATTCGTCAGCTCAGCTTTTTACTGACATAAAAAATGAGCCAAGTTTACAAAATATTAAATTGATTGCCGAGCCTTGGGATATTGGACATTACGGTTATCAAGTCGGCAATTTCCCAAGTTATTTTGCCGAATGGAACGACCGATTCCGCGATGATCTCTGCCGTTTCTGGCTATGGAAAAGTGGCGAAATTGGTGCATTTGCAGAACGTTTTGCAGGTTCTAGCGATTTATTTAAGAAAAATGACCGCTTGCCACATACTACACTTAATTTTATTACCGCTCACGATGGTTTTACGCTTAAAGATTTAGTGAGTTACAACCAAAAACATAATGAAGCGAACGGCGAAGAAAATCACGACGGCAGAAACGAAAACTACAGCTACAACCACGGCATAGAGGGTTCGACTGAGAATCTTGCTGAGCCACAAAAAAGTGCGGTGGAAAATAACCGCACTTTTGCACAAAGCGGATTATTAATGAGTTTATTGCTGGCGAATGGTACACCTATGTTGTTAGCTGGCGATGAGTTCGGCAACACTCAATATGGTAACAATAATGCTTATTGCCAAGATAACGAGATTACTTGGCTGAAATGGGCAAATTTTAACGAAGAATTATTTGAACTGACCAAACAAACGATTGCACTTCGTAAGCAAATTGGCAGTTTAAACCGAGATCAATGGTGGTCGGATGAGAATGTGCAATGGCTTAACATTGCAGGCGAACCGATGACAGTTGAAGATTGGCAAAATCAACAAACCAAAGCATTACAGGTGGTTTTAGACAATCGTTGGCTTTTGTTGATTAATGCCAAAGCCGAAGGTCAGGTGTTTCACTTGCCTAATGGGAAATGGAAGCCCCAAATCGGCACACATAATGTAACCCTTGAAGAACAAGCCGAACTTAGTTCAATGGGCTTTTGTATGCTGAATGACGAATAACAATAAGACTATGGAGATCCTTATGAAATCTGGCGACCTTAACAAATATGATTTAGTTAAAAACACTTTGGTGCTTGTTCTCGCAGGTGGACGAGGTTCACGTTTACACGAATTGACAGATAAACGTGCAAAACCAGCGCTTTATTTTGGTGGTAATCGTCGCATTATCGATTTTGCACTTTCTAATTGTATTAATTCAGATTTAAACCGAATTGGAGTCGTGACTCAATATGCGGCACACTCCTTGCTTCGTCATTTGCAAACAGGCTGGTCTTTCTTACCGCAAGAGCGTGGCGAATTTGTCGATATGTTGCCAGCTCGTCAGCAAATTGACGATTCTACTTGGTATCGTGGCACGGCGGATGCAGTATATCAAAATATGGCTATTATTAAAAATCACTATCGCCCGAAATATATTTTGATCTTAGCGGGCGACCATATTTACAAACAAGATTACAGCGTGATGTTAATGGATCACGTCAATAGTGGGGCAAAATGTACTGTTGGTTGCATTGAAGTGCCCCGTTCTGAAGCACACGAATTTGGCGTAATGGCTGTAAACGAAAACTTGAAAGTAAAAGCTTTCGTGGAAAAACCAAAAGATCCGCCAGCAATGGTGGGTAAACCTGATGTTTCGCTTGCCTCAATGGGGATTTATGTATTTGATGCGGATTATCTTTATAAAATGCTTGAGCAGGAAGTTAATACCCCACAAACTAGCCATGATTTCGGTAAAGATGTATTGCCAAAATGTTTAGAAGAAGGCGCGCTTTATGCTCACCCATTTAGCCGTTCTTGCATGGGACGCAACACCGAGGGCGAAATTTACTGGCGTGATGTAGGGACACTTGATAGCTTCTGGCAATCTAATATCGACTTAGTCTCTGAAAATCCACAATTAGATATTTACGACCAAAGCTGGCCAATTCGTGGCAATCCTATTCAGGCTTATCCATCAAAATTTTTCTACAAACACTCCAATGTGCACCCTGTAGATAACTCACTTATCGGTGGCGGTTGTGTGATTACCGATGCGTCGATCAGCAATTCTGTGTTATTCGACCACATTAAAATTGATGCATTTTCAAAAGTGGATCACTGCGTGGTGTTACCACAAGTTAAAATCGGTAAAAATTGCGTGTTGAAAAATTGTATTATCGACCGCGAATGCGAAATTCCTGATGGTATGCAAATTGGTGTAGATATAGAAGAAGATAAAAAACGCTTCCGTATTAGCTCAACAGGCAAAGTCATTCTTGTAACCCCGAAAATGTTAAAGAAACTTGAGGGACACGAGATTGAAGAAGATGGGCATTTAGATTAGTTAGGAAAAATGCGGTCAAAATTGACCGCACTTTCTGAACCCCCTCTTTAGCAAAGAGGGGGGCTGATCGAGCATTATTCATATTTATAGGGAAAATAAAAAACTCAATGAAAATACTACACGTTTGTTCGGAACTCTATCCGCTCTTAAAAACAGGCGGGCTTGCCGATGTTTTAGGGGCATTACCCCAAGCACAGAACCAAATTGGGCTAGATGCTCGCGTTTTATTGCCTGCTTATCCTGCAATTACAGCAGGCATTCAGAATACCCAAGTGGTTGCCGAATTTGATAACTTCGCTGGGCACGTGGTGTTACGTTATGGAGAATATAATGATGTCGGGATCTATTTGATTGACGCACCGCACTTATACGGTCGCGAAGGCAATCCTTATCACGATGCCTATTACAACGACTACGGCGACAACTACAAACGTTTTGCTTTGCTCGGTTGGGTGGGGGCAGAATTAGCCACAGGTTTAGACAACTGGTGGCGTGCGGAAGTGGTGCACGCTCATGATTGGCATGCAGGTTTGTGTGCGGCGTATTTATTCAACAAAGGCAAACCAGCAAAATCGGTCTTTACTATTCATAACTTGGCGTATCAAGGGCAGTTTTCTTATCATCATTTGTATGAAATCGGCTTGCCAACAGGAATGTTCCACGTAGAAGGCTTGGAATTATTTGGACAAATTTCTTACTTGAAATCAGGATTGTTCTATTCCGATGCAAGCACGGCAGTTAGCCCAACTTATGCCCAAGAAATCACGACACCAGAATTTGCCTACGGTTTGCAAGGCTTGCTTTCTGGCTTAAAAGCTCAAGGTCGTTTGGTGGGGATTTTAAATGGTGTGGACGAAAATATTTGGCATCCGAACGTGGATCAATACATTCCGCACCATTACAAGCTGAAATATATGGCAGGTAAAAAGAAAAACAAAGCTGAACTGCAAGCCTATTTCAATTTGCCACAAGATGAATCTGCTTTGGCATTTGTGATGGTTACCCGTTTAACCGAGCAAAAAGGTGTTGATTTATTAATCGAAAGTGCAGACGAAATCGTCAAACAAGGCGGGCAGTTGATGATTTTAGGCTCTGGTGCACCGCACTTGGAACAAGGTATTCGTGAGCTTGCCGCCCAATATCCAGAAAATATTGCAGTAAAAATCGGCTATGATGAAGCCCTTTCGCATTTAATGGTGGCAGGTGGTGATGTGATTTTAGTGCCAAGCCGTTTTGAGCCTTGTGGCTTAACCCAACTTTATGGTTTGCAATATGGCACTCTGCCACTAGTTCGTAAAACGGGTGGTTTGGCGGATACGGTGGTGGATAGCGCTTCAGAAAGCATCAAAGCTCGCACCGCAACAGGTTTTGTGTTTGAAAATGCAACGCCTGAAGCTCTCCGCCATTGCTTGCAACGTGCCTTTGCCTTATGGCAAAAACCGCGTGCATGGACGATGGTTCGCACCGATGCAATGGAACAAGACTTCAGCTGGCGTAAGGCTGCAGAGCAATATAGAACACTTTATGAACGCTTGTAGTTTTATTCGTAAACTTTCTTAACAATCACACCGCTTGTGAAAGAATATTTTGCAAGCGGTGTGATTGTGCTTGTTTTTTACAAAGATAAGCATAAAATTCGAACTACTTTTGTCGGCTGTGTAAACAACATTCACGCACTCAAAGAGCGGTCAAATTTTGATTGATTTTTGCAAACGTGCGTGAATTTTGCAAATTCACACACCCTACGTTAATCATTTCTTAGCATTCTAATAGAGGTTTTACCTATGATAATGGATAACTTTGATTCTCCATTCCAATATAATCGTCCTGAAATGACCGTTGAAGCGATTAAAAAATCAATCGTTTACAAACTCATTTTCTTAATCGGTCGCTCTCCACGTGAAGCCAGCCAACGCGATTGGCTCAATGCAACACTTCACGCTGTGCGTGATTTAGTAACAGAGGGTTGGATCACTACTGCTCGCCAAACTCGATCAGAAGATTCTCGCCGTGTTTACTATCTTTCAATGGAATTTTTAATCGGGCGTACCCTTTCTAATGCGATGATTGCAGAAGGCATTTATGGATTAGCACAGGAAGCACTTTCTGAATTAAATGTGGATTTAGAAGAGGTTTTAGAAAAAGAAGTTGATCCTGGCTTGGGTAATGGTGGTTTAGGTCGTTTAGCCGCTTGTTTTATGGATTCTATTGCGACCCTTGGTTTACCGGGTATGGGCTACGGTATTCGTTATGAATATGGTATGTTCCGCCAAAAAATTGAAAATGGTCAGCAAGTCGAGCGTCCTGATGCATGGCTTGAAAAAGGGGCACCTTGGGAGTTCATTCGTCCATCTAAACGCTTTACCGTAGAATTTGGTGGAAACATTCATTTCGAGGGTAAAAAATGCATTTGGCAAGATACCGAAAAAGTGACCGCACTTGCTTACGACCAAATGATCCCGGGTTATCAAAATAATTCTGCTGCGACATTACGTTTATGGTCGGCACACGCAGGCGAAGTGTTTAACCTTGCTGACTTCAACCGTGGCGAACATTTAGCCGCATTAGAAGAGCACTCCGCAAATAAAAATTTATCACGTGTACTTTACCCTGATGATTCTACTTGGAATGGTCGCGAATTGCGTTTACGTCAAGAGTATTTCTTAGTCTCTGCATCGCTTCAAGATATTTTACGCCGTCACAAACGCACCCACGACAGCCTTGAAAACTTGGCGGATAAAGTGGCGATCCACTTAAATGATACCCACCCAGCGTTAGCGATTCCTGAATTAATGCGTATTTTAGTGGACGATGAAGGTTTCGAGTGGAAAAAAGCGTGGGAGATGACGCGTAACATTTTCTCTTACACCTGCCATACTTTAATGTCCGAAGCGTTAGAAACTTGGCCTGTGGAAATGATGGCAAAAATCTTGCCACGTCATTTACAGATGATTTTTGAAATTAACGATCACTTCTTAGAATATGTCCGCACTTATGTAACGACTGACAACAATTTTATCCGCCGTGTTTCTCTTATCGAAGAAGGCTACCAACGCAAAGTGCGTATGGGATGGCTATCCGTAGTAGGTTCACACAAAATCAACGGGGTTGCCGAAATTCATTCCGATTTAATGGTAACTTCAACCTTTGCAGATTTTGCTCGTATTTTCCCAGAACGCTTTACCAACGTAACAAACGGTATTACACCTCGTCGTTGGTTAGCCGTTGCGAATCCACAATTAGCAGACTTATTCGATAAATACATTGGCTCAGAATGGCGTTGCGATTTAAGCCAAATCGCAAAACTCAAACCGTTCGCACAAGAAAAAGCATTTAAAGAGGCTGTTGCTGACATTAAATTTGCTAATAAAGTGAAATTAGCGGAATACGTAAAACGCGAGTTAGGGGTAGAGCTTGATCCGCACGCCTTATTTGACGTGCAAGTAAAACGTATTCACGAATACAAACGCCAAATGTTAAACGTATTACATATTATCGCTCGCTACAATGAAATGCTTGCCAACCCTGAAAAAGATTGGCAACCTCGCGTATTTATTTTAGCAGGTAAAGCGGCTTCGGCTTACTATGCTGCGAAACAAACCCTTCACTTAATCAATGATGTGGCAAATGTAATCAACAATGATGAGCGTTTGAAAGACCGTTTAAAAGTTGTATTTATTCCAAATTACAGCGTGAGCCTTGCACAGCTTATCATCCCAGCAGCAGATATTTCTGAGCAAATATCCCTTGCCGGCACAGAGGCTTCTGGAACTAGTAATATGAAATTTGCCCTTAACGGTGCATTGACACTCGGTACACTTGACGGTGCGAATGTGGAGATCTTGGAAAACGTGGGAGAAGATAACATCTTTATTTTCGGCAATACTGTGGAACAAGTTGAGCAACTTCGTCGCGACGGATACCGATCATTTGAATACTATCAAAATGATGCTCAATTACGCACAGTCGTGGATCAAATTATTGAGGGTAAATTCTCACCAGAAGATCCTCAACGTTATCATCAACTATTACAAGGCTTGCAATATCACGATTATTATCAAGCTTTTGCTGATTTCCGCAGTTATGTAGAAACTCAAAAAGCCGTAGATGAAAAATACAAACAACGCGACCAATGGATTGCAAGTACTATTCAAAATATCGTGAATATGGGCTTCTTCTCATCTGACCGCACAATTAAAGAGTATGCGGAGAGAATTTGGAAAGTTGAGCCTGTTCAATTAGGTGATTAATAATAAAATTAAAAGCACCACAAGTTTTTTACTTGTGGTGTTTTTTTATGGAAAGTGCGGTACATTTTTGAGATGTTTTTATGTGGGATTTTTCGTGATCCCTATCACAATATCTTGTAAAACCACTTAAAAACGTTACCTATTTTCATTCAATTAATGATACATTTGCATCCGTTTGACTTTTTGTCATTTTAACGATGAATAGGCGAAGGTTTGTTCATTAATTTCATTAACCCAATCATCAATCAGAGGGAAACAGTATGTTAATTGGTGTACCTAGAGAGCTGCTTGAGAATGAGAGCCGTGTGGCGGCAACGCCGAAAACGGTTCAGCAAATATTGAAATTGGGCTTTGACGTGATCGTGGAACACGATGCAGGTTTTAAAGCTAGTTTTGAAGATCAAGCATTTTTAGAGGCAGGCGCGAAGATCGGTACGTCGGCTGAAATTTGGCAATCGGATATTATCTTCAAAGTAAATGCACCGACAGATGAAGAAATCGCTCAAATGAAGGAAGGGGCAACTCTCGTGAGCTTTATTTGGCGCATGCAAAATCCTGAGTTAATGAAAAAACTCACCGCGAAAAAAATTAATGTGTTAGCAATGGATGCGGTGCCTCGTATTTCTCGTGCGCAAGCATTGGATGCGCTTTCTTCTATGGCGAATATTTCTGGTTATCGTGCTGTCATTGAAGCTGCGCATGAATTCGGTAGCTTCTTTACTGGGCAAATTACTGCAGCAGGTAAAGTTCCACCAGCAAAAGTGTTGGTTATTGGTGCGGGTGTGGCTGGTTTGGCGGCAATTGGTGCAGCAAATAGCCTTGGGGCGATTGTTCGTGCTTTTGACTCTCGTCCTGAAGTGAAAGAGCAAGTTCAAAGTATGGGTGCGAGCTTCTTAGAAATTGATTTCAAAGAAGAAGGTGGCAGTGGCGATGGTTATGCGAAAGTGATGTCGGAAGAATTTAACCGTCGTGCGATGGAGCTTTACGCAGAACAAGCTAAAGAAGTCGATATTATTATTACTACGGCAGCCATTCCAGGTAAACCAGCGCCTCGTTTAATCACCAAAGAAATGGTAGATTCAATGAAACCAGGTTCGGTGATTGTGGATTTAGCCGCTGCAACTGGCGGTAACTGTGAATATACGCAAGCAGGGAAAGTTGTTACAACTGAAAACCAAGTGAAAGTGATTGGTTATACGGATTTCCCAAGCCGTTTACCAACGCAATCTTCTCAACTTTATGGCACAAACTTAGTCAATTTATTAAAACTTTTGTGCAAAGAGAAAGATGGCAATATCAATATTGATTTTGAAGATGTGGTTCTTCGTGGTGTAACCGTTGTTCGTGATGGGGAAGAAATTCCACCAGCACAAATTCAAGTGTCTGCACAACCAAAACAAGAAACCAAAGCTGCACCAGTGGCAGAGAAAAAAGAATCTAAACCAACAGATCCTCGTGTGAAATACGGTGTGATGGCTGGTGTTGGCGTGTTATTCCTTTGGTTAGCTTCTGTGGCGCCAGCTGCATTTTTATCACATTTCACCGTATTTGTTTTAGCTTGTGTGGTGGGTTATTACGTGGTTTGGAATGTTAGCCATGCACTTCACACACCATTAATGGCGGTAACAAATGCAATTTCAGGCATTATTATTGTAGGTGCGTTATTACAAATTCGTCAGCCAACAGGCAATCTATTTATTGATGCGTTAGCTTTTGTGGCGATTTTGGTGGCAAGCATCAATATTTTTGGTGGTTTCCGTGTCACACAACGTATGTTAGCAATGTTTAGAAAAGGTTAAGGAGCGCACAATGTCTGAAGGTTTAGTACAGGCTGCGTATATTTTAGCAGCATTACTTTTCATTATGAGCTTGGCAGGACTTTCTAAACATGAAACTGCTAAAGCAGGTTGTTGGTTTGGTATTGTTGGTATGACAATTGCCCTTATCGCAACAATTTTTGGCCCTCATTCTGAAGGAACATTTTGGATCATTATTGCGATGATCATTGGTGGAGCAATCGGTGTTCAACGTGCATTAAAAGTAGAAATGACTGAAATGCCAGAACTTGTGGCGATTCTTCACAGTTTTGTCGGTTTAGCAGCTGTACTCGTTGGCTTTAATAGCTATGGTTTACACCATGAGGCGTTAATGCCAGAAGGATTAGATGCAGCAGCACAAGCCGCATTTGTAGCAGAGCAAGCAGTATTAACGAATATTCATAATGTTGAAGTATTTTTAGGTATTTTTATCGGTGCCGTAACTTTCACTGGTTCTGTTGTTGCATTTGGTAAATTAAGCGGAAAAATTAATTCAAAAGCATTAATGTTACCGCATCGCCATAAATTAAATTTAGCCGCACTTGTGGTATCTGCATTATTGATGGTTGCATTCTTGAATAATCCAGAAAGCATTTTCCCTGTGTTATTAATGACAGCGATTGCGCTTGCATTTGGATGGCACTTAGTGGCTTCAATCGGTGGAGCAGATATGCCAGTTGTAGTATCAATGCTTAACTCTTATTCAGGTTGGGCTGCAGCTGCAGCAGGTTTTATGTTGAATAATGACTTGCTCATCGTAACTGGCGCACTTGTTGGTTCTTCTGGTGCAATCCTTTCTTACATTATGTGTAAAGCGATGAACCGTTCATTTGTGAGCGTCATTGCGGGTGGTTTTGGTAACGATGTTCAAGTTTCTTCAAGCGAAGAACAAGGCGAACACCGTGAAACTACAGCAGAAGAAGTGGCTGAATTGTTGAAAAATGCAAGTTCTGTGATTATCACGCCGGGATATGGTATGGCTGTTGCACAAGCACAATATCCAGTCGCTGATATTACGGCAAAATTGCGTGAACGTGGTGTGAACGTTCGTTTTGGTATTCACCCTGTTGCAGGACGTTTACCGGGCCACATGAACGTGCTTTTAGCTGAAGCGAAAGTACCTTACGATGTCGTACTTGAAATGGATGAAATCAATGATGATTTTGCTGATACCGATGTGGTATTGGTTATAGGTGCGAACGATACGGTAAACCCAGCGGCGATGGAAGATCCAAATAGCCCAATCGCGGGAATGCCTGTGTTAGAAGTATGGAAAGCACAAAATGTGATTGTGTTCAAACGTTCAATGGCAGTGGGTTACGCTGGCGTACAAAATCCATTATTCTTCAAAGAGAATACGCAAATGCTCTTTGGTGATGCAAAAGATCGCGTTGAAGATATCTTAAAAGCATTATAAAAAACACGTATAAAAATAACCGCACTTGGGGTTGCTTAAGTGCGGTATTTTTATTTATAGCATTTAAATATTATCTTCATGATTTTCCAAAATTTCTGAACACAAGCCTAAGCCAGATAAAAATTCAATAAATGCCCGTACTTTTATTGGTAAATGTCTTCTGTTTGGATAGACCACATGAATTTCTAATTTTTGTTGTTTATATTCTGGTAATATTTCAATAAGCTCGCCTTTTTCAAAGGCTCTACCTAAAATAAATTTTGGTAAATTAGCAATACCTAGTCCCGTTTTTGCCATATTTAATAAGGCAAAACCGCTATTGCTTACCACTTTGGATTGGATTTTGAAACGTTGGGTTTGATTTATACGTGAACCAACCCAATTTACCTGATTCATTGCATTTTTATAAAGTAAGCCATTGTGATGTTCTAAATCATCAGGCGTTTGTGGAATACCATTCGTTTCAAGATAATTAGGCGACGCTGCAAAATGAACAGTAGTAGTTCCTATTTTACGTGAAACTAACGAGCTATCTTCCATATAACCAATACGAAGAGCAAGATCATAGCCTTCGGATAATAAATCGATTTTCTTATCATTAAATTCAACTTCAATATGCAAATGAGGATGCTTAGCCATAAAAGTGGGTAAATTTGGTGCAATAAAAAGTAAACCAAAATCACGAGGAACGGAAATCAGTAAATTTCCTTGTAATGAACTGGTAAGGTGGGTGATGCTGGAATCTGCTTCATCTAAATCAAGTAAAATTCCTTGGCAGCGTTGATAATACATTATTCCAGCTTCAGTAGGCATAATTTTTCTGGTGGTACGTTGTAACAATCGTGTTTTTAAATGTTCTTCTAATTGTGAAACTAATTTGCTTGCCATCGCCACAGAAATATTTTGTTGCTTTGCTGCCAATGTAAAACTTTGGGTTTCAATGACTTTGCAGAAAATAGAAATCGCGTTGAGTTTATCCATTTATAGACCTTTTTTGAAAAAATGCTTGATTTTGCCAACATAACTTTGCACTATACCGCCAATTTTACAAAATTCTAGTGATATTAGGTAATCAAATGAGTAAATCCTTGGTGATTGTGGAGTCGCCAGCAAAAGCAAAAACTATTAATAAGTATTTAGGTAGCCAATATGTCGTGAAATCGAGCGTTGGACATATTCGTGATTTGCCGACGGTTGGTTCTAGTACAGGTGAAAAAGCTAAACCAATTTCAACCAAAGGTATGGATGCCGAAGAAAAAGCAAAAATTAAGGCAGAAAAGGAACGTAACGCCTTAGTTAAACGTATGGGGATTGATCCTTATCACGATTGGAAAGCAAATTATCAGATTTTGCCTGGTAAAGAAAAAGTGGTTTCCGAGTTAAAGTCGCTTGCTAAAAAAGCAGATCACATTTATCTCGCAACCGACTTGGATAGAGAAGGGGAAGCGATTGCATGGCATTTACGTGAAGTGATTGGTGGTAACAATGATCGTTTTAGTCGCGTGGTGTTTAACGAAATCACTAAAAATGCCATTAAACAGGCTTTTGAAAAGCCTGAACAATTAAATATGGATCGTGTTAATGCTCAACAAACTCGTCGTTTTTTAGATAGAGTAGTGGGCTTTATGGTGTCGCCATTACTTTGGAAAAAAGTGGCACGCGGGCTTTCTGCTGGTCGAGTTCAATCGGTTGCGGTTAAATTATTAGTAGAACGCGAACGTGAAATTAAAGCGTTCCAGCCTGAAGAATATTGGGAAGTTGCCGTCCTTACGAATAATCAAAATAAACAAGCTATACGCTTGGATGTTACGGATTATAAAGGCAAGAAATTTGATCCAAAAAATCAAAAAGAAGCACAAAGTGCGGTAGATTTTCTGAATGTTTCAGATTACGTTGTCACAGATTTGGAAACTAAGCCAACAAGTTCTCGCCCTCGAGCACCATTTATTACATCAACACTTCAACAAACGGCAAGTACTCGCTTGGGATTTGGCGTTAAGAAGACAATGATGTTAGCCCAACGTTTATATGAAGCGGGTTACATTACTTATATGCGTACGGATTCAACCAATTTGAGTCAAGATGCGCTGAATATGGCGCGTAGCTATATTGAAAATCATTTTGGTGCACAATATTTACCAGAAAAACCAAATTTTTATTCTAGTAAAGAAAATGCACAAGAGGCACATGAGGCTATTCGTCCATCGGATATTCGAGCATTGCCTGAATCCTTAGAGGGAATGGAAAAAGATGCGGTGCGCCTTTATGATTTAATTTGGCGTCAATTTTTAGCATGTCAAATGCCACCTGCACAATATGATAGTAGCACGCTGACCGTTTCCGCAGGCGATTATACCTTGAAAGCAAAAGGCAGAATTTTACGTTTTGATGGTTGGACAAAAGTATTGCCACAGATAGGTAAAAATCCTGAAGATCAAGAATTGCCTTCAGTTACTGTGTCAGAAAAACTTGCTTTAAAAGAAGTGCAACCAACACAACACTTTACCAAACCACCTGCTCGTTTTACTGAAGCGGCTTTAGTAAAAGAATTGGAAAAACGTGGTATTGGCAGACCTTCCACTTATGCGGCAATTATTTCCACTATTCAAGAACGTGGTTATGTTCGCACTGAAAATCGTCGTTTCTATGCAGAAAAGATGGGCGAAATTGTGACTGATCGCCTCAATGAGTCTTTTGGCGAATTAATGAATTACGATTTCACCGCGAATATGGAAGATACCTTAGATAAAATTGCCTCTGGTTCAGTAAATTGGAAAACTGAATTGAATCAATTCTTTAAGGATTTTTCTAGCCAGCTTTCTAAAGCTGAATTAGATGAACTTGAAGGTGGTATGCGCCCGAATAATCTCGTGGAAACCGATATTAAATGCCCAACCTGTGACAGAAATATGGCCATTCGCACGGCAAGTACGGGGGTATTTTTAGGATGCACGGGTTATGCATTGCCGCCAAAAGAGCGGTGTAAAACGACGATTAATTTAATTCCTGAAGCAGAATTATTGAATGTTTTAGATGAATCTTCAGAAACTAAAGCATTAATGGATCGTAAACGTTGCACAAAATGTGGAACGGCAATGGACAGCTATGTAATCGATGCCCATCGTAAAATCCATATTTGCGGTAATAATCCAAATTGTGATGGGTATTTAATTGAAGAAGGCTCATTCAAAATTAAAGGTTATGATGGCCCTGTTGTTGAGTGTGATAAATGCGGTGCCGATATGCATCTAAAACTTGGTCGTTTTGGCAAGTATATGGGATGTACAAATTGTGATAACACGCGCAAAATTTTGAAAAATGGCGAGGTCGCACCACCGAAAGAAGAGCCAGTACATTTCCCTGAGTTAAAATGCGAAAAATCTGATGCATATTTTGTATTGCGTGATGGTGCGAGTGGTGTATTTATGTCAGCCCATAACTTCCCTAAATCACGCGAAACACGCCCAGTTAAAATCGCTGAACTAGTGCAATATCGCGAGCGTTTACCTGAAAAATTAGCTTATTTAGCCGATGCTCCACAAAAAGACCCAGAAGAGAATGAAGCGATTGTTCGTTTTAGTCGCAAAGAGAAAAAACAATATGTCACTTCTGAAAAAGAGGGAAAAGCGACTAAATGGATTGTTGATTTCACCAATGGAAAATGGGTTGAACGAAAGAAATAAGAAGAAAAGTGCGGTAAAATTACCGCACTTTTTTGTTTTTAATACATTTTCTTATGTTTTGTAGATTATCTGAGGATTAAAGGTTTGCTACAATTTCATTAATTTTATTTTTTGCGGACGCTTGGGCTTTTTCAATCGCCTCTGGCCCGAATCCAATGCCTTGTGCATAAACAAATTGCACATCTGTGATACCGATAAAACCTAAAATTGATTTCATATATTGTGTCACTAGATTTTCTTCATCATACAATCCACCAAATGCACATAACACAATGGCTTTTTTGCCTTTTAATAAACCCTCAGAGCCGTTTGCTGTATATTGGAAAGTAACGCGCGGACGTGCGATAAAATCAAAATAGCTTTTTAATTGTGTTGGAACGTTTAAATTATACATCGGCGCACCAATTATCAATGTTTGTGCGTTTTTTAATTCTTCGATTAGTTTATCAGACAACGCTAGAAGTTGTTTTTCTTCTGTTGTTTTTGGTTCTCCACGCACAGCAATTGCGGCTGCGGTATCAAAATATGGAAGAGGTTGTTGGGATAAATCGCGTACTACAATGTTATTACCTTGTAATTTTTCGATAACATAATCAGCTAATTGATTAGTTTGCGAGTTATTTCCTGAAATGCTAGATTTTAATACTAATACGTTGTTCATTTTTATTCCTTGCTACCTAGTTAAAAGTGCGGTTATTCTAGTCTTTATTTTTAAGAGATAAAGCCTTTAGTCAGAAAAACATTATTTCCTTTTTGTAAAATATGGGCATTTATTTAACAATACCTTAAGAAAGTGATAGAATTCGCCACGCATTTTTTGCCTAATTTCGCTCGTTCAATGGTAGGAATGAAGCCAAGTTGGGCAAAAGTGCGGTTAATTTTTATAGAATTTTAAATGAACACGTCACCTTTCGTATGGGTGACCACTGTATAAGGAAAAAACAATGCCAATTATTACTTTACCTGACGGTTCCCAACGTCAATTCGATCGTCCTGTTTCTGTTCTTGAAGTCGCACAAGATATTGGTGCGGGTCTTGCTAAAGCCACTATCGCAGGCCGTGTAAACGGAGAACGTCGCAATGCGTGCGATGTTATTGAGCAAGATGCAACATTAGAAATTATTACTGCAAAAGATGAAGACGGTTTAGAGATTATCCGCCATTCTTGTGCTCACTTGCTCGGACACGCTATTAAACAATTATTCCCAGATGTAAAAATGGCAATTGGTCCAACTATTGAAAACGGCTTCTATTATGATGTAGATTTAGATCGCTCTTTAACCCAAGAAGATATTGATGCAATCGAAAAACGTATGTTGGAATTGGCAAAAACAAATTATGACGTCGTGAAAAAACGTGTTACTTGGCAAGAAGCGCGTGATACCTTTGAAAAACGCGGCGAGCCATACAAAATGGCAATTTTAGATGAAAACATTGAACGTACTGCAACGCCTGCGTTATATCATCACTTAGAATATATTGATATGTGCCGTGGACCACACGTGCCAAATATGCGTTTCTGTCAGCATTTCAAATTACAAAAAGTCGCTGGTGCGTACTGGCGTGGCGACAGCAAAAACAAAATGTTACAACGTATCTATGGTACAGCTTGGGCGGATAAAAAACAACTTGCTGAATATTTAACACGCTTAGAAGAAGCGGCAAAACGCGATCACCGTAAAATTGGTAAAGCATTAGATTTATATCATATGCAAGAAGAAGCACCAGGTATGGTGTTCTGGCACAATGATGGCTGGACAATTTTCCGTGAACTTGAAACCTTCGTGCGTACTAAATTAAAACAATACGATTACCAAGAAGTGAAAGGCCCATTTATGATGGATCGCGTATTATGGGAAAAAACAGGTCACTGGCAAAATTACGCAGATTTAATGTTTACCACTCAATCTGAAAACCGTGAATATGCAATTAAACCGATGAACTGCCCAGGTCACGTTCAAATTTTTAATCAAGGTTTAAAATCTTACCGTGATTTACCAATCCGTATGGCGGAATTTGGTTCTTGCCATCGTAATGAACCATCAGGTTCTTTGCACGGTTTAATGCGTGTTCGTGGCTTTACTCAAGATGATGCTCACATTTTCTGTACTGAAGATCAAATTGAGAGTGAAGTAACTAGCTGTATCAAAATGGTGTACGACATTTATAGCACCTTTGGTTTCACTAATATCGCAGTAAAACTTTCTACTCGCCCTGAAAATCGTATCGGTTCAGATGAAATGTGGGATCGTGCGGAAGCAGGTCTTGCAGCAGCATTAGCGCACAACGGTCTTGAATATGAAATTCAAGAAGGTGAAGGCGCATTCTATGGTCCGAAAATTGAGTTTGCACTACGAGATTGTTTAGGTCGTGAATGGCAATGTGGTACCGTTCAATTAGACTTCGCATTACCAGGCCGTTTAGATGCAACTTATGTGGCAGAAGATAATAGCCGTAAAACCCCTGTCATGATTCACCGTGCGATTTTAGGTTCTATTGAGCGTTTCATTGGTATCATTACTGAAGAATATGCAGGTTTCTTCCCTGCATGGTTAGCCCCAACCCAAGCAGTTGTAATGAATATCACTGATAGCCAAGCTGACTATGTACAAAAAGTCGCGAAACAACTTTCTGATGTAGGTTTACGCGTGAAAACCGATTTACGTAACGAAAAAGTGGGCTTTAAAATTCGTGAGCATACTTTACGCCGTGTGCCTTATATGCTCGTTTGTGGCGATAAAGAAATCGCAGAAGGCAAAGTTGCTGTACGTACCCGTAAAGGTGCTGATTTAGGCACATTTACAGTGGAAGAATTTGCGGAAATCTTGAAAAATCAAGTAAGAAGCCGTGAATTAAAGTTATTGAATGAAGAGTAATACTTTTCGAAAATAACCAATATAATTTATTGTTTCAACAGTGATTTTAATTTAACGGTGATCGTTTAAGCGATCACCGTTTTTTTATCTATTTCATATCTATTGAGATTTAATTTATTTTCTAATAAGAAGATGCTTTTAATATGCTGACAAATCTGCCTGATTTTTTTAGGGCTTTTTGCGCCAACGCATCTATTGTGGCTTTTGTCGCTAACTGATCTAAATGTTGATAGGTATAAATGGCATCTGGATTATCTTGTTGCCAGTAACTTTCTTCAATAATTGAAGCAATTGAAACTAAAGAATCAAATTCACGTCGAATCTGAGTATGTTGTTCCGCTAGTTTTTTACGTAATAAGTTTTCATCAATGCCATTTTTTACAATGTCATCTAGTACCTGATTTGTAAGATGCGTAAGTTCCTCTATGCGCTTAGGGTCGCAACTAAATTCAATTTTTCCCTCAATTTGTGGTGCATAAACATCTTGCATAAACCAACTATTTACAGAATAAATACCAGAAACTTTTTCACGTAGAATTAAGCGTAATTTTTCTTGCACAATATCCGCAAGAATATTGAATAAATATTTTTGTTCCGCTCGCCAAGTATTATCTGCGGTAAGGTATATTTCTACATCAGCTCTCGGTTCTTTCAAACCATTCATCATAAATGATTGAGTTGGTGTATGAATAATAGTCGGGACAAAATGGCGGATCTGAGTTTTTGATTCAATAGAAGCTAAATAACGTTCTGCCAATTTCTTTACTTGATTAAGTTCAATATCGCCAATAATAAAATAGGTAAAATCTGTTTTATCTAAAATATAACGTTGATAAGCGTTATTTAATTGGTTTTTATTAAATGCTAATTGCTGTGCTTGTTTTTGAGTATAGACGGTTTCAATATTTGGAAAACGTAGTTTTGAAACGGCTTGCATAAATTGTGTTTCTAAATCAATCTGTTTGAAATAATCACGGGTTTCACGTCGATATTTTTCTAAGGCAAGATCAGATATGGGGGATGAACGTAATTTTAAGCGGAACAATGTCAGTAAATTTTCCAAATCCTTAGGTTTAGATACACCAGTAAAGCCTTGTTTATCATCATCAATCACAGTTGCAATTACCAATGGATCGCGCGAAAAAATTTGATTAACCGCAGAAAGAGAAAGTTCTCCAACACCTGTTTCATCAACTACACTAACGGCAGCACGTAATAAGTGATAGTCCTTATTTGGGATAGAACGTAAACCACCTTGAGTAACAGCACGAAAATGTACTTGATTTGGAGTTTTGTCACTATAGTGATAGATCAATTTACTTCCATTACTTAAACGAAATTCATAAATATCGCCACGATCCCAATATTTTTCTTGAGAAAGTGAGCCTGTGTTAAATGTTAAGTGCGGTAATTTTTCGATTTGTTTTTTTTCATCCCATTGGTGTTGTTGCATTTCCATTGCATTGTTCCAACGAGTTTCTATTTCTGCAACATCAAAAGGCAAGGCTTTTTGTGGCAAAGGTTGAGTGATTAATAATAATTTTGCTTTTAATGCTAAGGTTTGATTTAACGTGCGTTGTAAATCAGCTAATGTAATTTGAGATAAAAAATGTTTATTGAGTTCATAACGATCATTTACGCTCAATACCACTTGCTTATTTGCCACAGAAGTAATGAGATCATCGGCAATTTTTAAGCTACCAGAACGAATATTTAATTGTTTTTCATTGAGTTGAGTTAAGCGTTTAATTTCGCCGTTTAATTCATTTTGAGTAAAACCTTGTTGTTTTATACTGGCAATAAAGGCAAATAATTTATCTATCGTTTTTGAATATTGTGTATCTATAAGCTGGAGAGAAAAAATGCTTTGTAGTGTTTCTTTACCTAAATGAGTGCGATAAAAATTTGCAGAATCTACGCCATTTTCTGTTTCCTTTTCCCATTGCTGTAAACGTAAGTTAAGCAATCGAGTGGTAATTTGCTGAATTAATTCCTGTTTATAACTCGCTAATGTATTGGTTTCAATTGTATTTTCAAAAAAACTTAATTCAATACTCGGAATTGTTGTGCCTTGTTCAGAAATAGAATCTAATCGCCATTTGTTGATAAGAGGAATATTAAAATCAATTTTTTCCAATGTTGTTTTAGTAATTGGGTTTTCTTGAGATAGGTTTTGTTTTAATAGTTTTACTACTTGTTTTGTATCAATATCGCCTACAATAATTACTGACATATTATCTGGTCGATACCATTTGTGGTAAAAATCAGCGACGCGTTTAGCTGAAATTGTTTTAATAATATCCATATCTCCAATAGGATCACGCAACACATAACGAGAACCCGCCATTTCAATAGCACTTTTCTTATTGCCAATACGTAGCATTGGGCTTAAACGTCTCCGCCATTCTTCTTGTACTACGCCACGTTCGCCATCCACATCTTTAGGCAAAAAAGTAATATTATTCATCCATTCATTGATGACATCAAACGCCAATTCTAATTTTTGCTGATTGTTGCTATCTAAATTTAAAGTATAGACTGTATTTTCAAAATCGGTGAAAGCATTAATATCTCGCGCAAATTTCATTCCAAGTTTTTCTAACGCATTAATAATTTGATTTTCTGGATATTTCTTTGAGCCATTAAATGCCATATGTTCAACTAAATGAGCAATGCCTTTTTGATCGTCATCTTCGTGCATAGATCCAGCATTGATCACTAATCGAATATAAACGCGTTCTTTAGGTTCAGTATTTTTTAATACAAAATATTGCAGACCATTTGATAGTTTACCGTGCTGAATATTTGGATCAAAAGGTAAATTATTATTGGGCGATAGTTCCAATGATTGACAAGCAATTAGTGAAAAGATAAGTAAAAAAAGTGCGGTTGTTTTTTTCATTATTTTACCTAGAAAAAAAGAAAACTCTACGCTAAGTAAAAATAAGCGTAGAGTAGGGCTGGAGGATGTTTCAAAAGCCCACAAGCCCTATACATTGAAGATAATTAGAATTGATAGCCAACTTCTAGCCAAAATTCACGCCCAGGCGTATAAACACCATATTCATCGCTAGTGGAAATAGTAGTGACTTTATTTTTACGTGTTTTATTGAGCACATTTAAAATATCTACTTGCAAATAGACACTATGTTTACCGCGAATGGTGGGTTGCCAACGGATACTACTGTCCCATTGTGTATGTCTGCCATAGTGATAGCTACGATAGCGTGGGGTGTCATCATCGTTATCGCTGTTAATCAAATCATAACGACGAATTGGTGCTTTCATATACACTTTATTTGACCAAGTAATATCGTAATCTGGTATCGTCATATCAATACCTAAACGAGCAATCCAATCTTCAGTGTTACTATTAACTTGTCGTAACATTTCACGATAAGTCATTAATTTACCATCTAAAGAAACAAGTTTATTTAGATCAAATTCTTCGCCATCGGCTCGTTTTGTATTTAACCAATCAAAACCGAGTGACGTAGTCCAATAAGTTTTACCTAATTTCCAAGGTTCAATATTATTAAGTTGGAAAGTATAAATATCAACACCAAAGTTATGACCATTAATATAGAAACTTTTTGTGCTTTCTTTCTTCAACATAATGCGATTCTTATTATCACGATGAATATAACCGAGTTTAAGTGCTAAATTACCCATATTTTGATCAAAACTTAAACTTAATTCATCTGCATAAGGGCTTTTTAGGGATGAAAAATTTTGATGCTGACGTGTTGAATCATCGTTAATCTTTAAGATTCTATTGGCTAATTTTAAAGAAGCAAAAGAACGACCGTAATAACGATTTAAACCTAGTGTAAATCCTGTATTATCCCAAGGGTGATAACGTGCAACAAAACGCGGAGCAATATTATTGTTTTTTAAATAATCATCACGTTCAATACGAATACCAGGACGCAATTCAAATTTATTCCATTTTATTAAATCTTCAGCATAAATAGCGATATTTTGATAACTGGTTTTAACACGACCTTTTGATGTTGTACTTTCTATCGGATTGAGACTCTCCATAGTCCCATCACTTTGCAAAGTAGATAATATTATTTTTGAATGAACATCTTGTGGACGATAGAATTGATATTTAGTTGCCTGATAAATTCCACCAATAGAAATAGAATGCTCCGTAGAAGCTAAATAAAAAGGATCCATTACATATTCAGTAGAAAAATGTAAATTATCCTGAATTAATTGACTATTGCCATATCCACCTTTTTCGAAATTATAAAGTGGATCATCATTTTCATCTGACACTGATGTTGTTTCAACACTATTCGAGGATGATTTACGTTTATCCTGAAAACGATCGTATGCTAAGGTATTTGTCCAAACGCCAGAGTTGAATGAATGTACCCAAGCAAGTGTTGATCCCAATGCTTGATGATAATCGCTTACGTTGTTATTTATATTTTCCTTGAAATATTTCAATTCCTTATAATTTGAATAACGTAAACCAAATTCAATACGTTCTTTTTCTTGCGGTGTCCAATTGAAATTTAATAAAAGATTATCGGAAAGTCGTTGATGATTTTGTTTGTCTAGTTGTGCTTTATTATTGGCATCTTTATCAAAGCCAATTAAACGATTTTGTTCAATAGATGATGTTCTACGGCTATAGCCAAAAACCATTCCTAAATTATCATTTAGCCTTTTTTCAGCCAAAATATTGAATGTTTGTTTATTGTATTTAGGTTGTAACTCTGCCACTCCGACATCATCTGGACGTACCAACTTCAGTATTTTTTGTACTGAGTCTCCAGCTTCCATTTTTGCCCAAGAGGAATTTGTCGTGCGATATTTAAGTTTTATGCTATCAGTGCCGCTATATTGTTTTGTTTTAGCGATAACGGCACCACCCATAAATCCCCCTAAGCTAGCAGAAATATTACTATCTTGTACTTCCACTTTAGAAAGCATAGTCGCATCAAAAAAATAAGCTTGAGTGTGACTAATTCCTGGCACAACTTGCATAGAACCGTCAAAAACACTGCTATCAATAGCAAGATCATTATTTATATTGACATTATCAACAAAGTAGGCGGTTTGATTTGGATCGGCGCCGTTAATTGAAATATTTTCAGGCTTGATTTCACCACGTTGAAAACCATTTTGGTCGCTATTTTCATAACGAATATGGGGATTGGAACGAAGATAATCAGTGATGTTACCGTTTGATGTAGGCGTTTTACTTATCTCGTCAGAAGAGAGTGTTTTAACGGAAGAAAGCGATTTATTATTGTCGCCATAAACAACGATTTCGGGCAATATATTTTTATTGGTTGTTTCAATAGTTTTCCCCATAACAAATGGACTGACAAATGTTGAGCAGAATAACAACATTAATGGCTTTTTTTGATACATAGTATAGTTCCCTAAAATAAAAATACAAATAAGAATGATTATCATTGTATTTTTAAAATTTATGAATGCAAGGGGAATTCGACTTAAAATAGGTATCAAATAAATAAAAACCGCACTTTAAAAGTGCGGTTATATTCAATTCTGTTTGTATGGAAGAAATTATTCTACGCCAACCATTACAGAAGTTGCTTTGATGATTGCGTATGCTTCTTTACCAACTTCTAAGTTTAATTCTTTAACTGCTGCTAAAGATACAGTAGAAGAAAGCACGTTACCGCCACCGATATCGATGTGAACGATTGCATTTACTGAACCGTTTTCGATTGAAACAACTTTACCTTTTAATTGGTTTCTAGCACTAATTTTCATAATATTTCCTTGTTAGTTAGGGTTTAAAAGAGCCTGTATTTTATCTTACAAAAACAAGTCGTAAATAAACCCAGAGTTTAAAACTTTCAGAAAATTGACCGCACTTTTATAGGCATTTTGCAGGTTTCGGCAAGCCTGCTAATTTTGTGGCTTGTTTTGCTGGGCCTTCAGGAAATAAGCGTTGCAAATAACGGCTGTTACCTTTATCCGCACCAAGCTTTTCCGCCATGGCTTTTACCAACATACGGATGGCTGGGGAGGTGTTATATTCTTGATAAAAGTTTCGCACAAAATAAATTACTTCCCAATGTGCATCAGTTAATTCAATATTTTCTAACTGTGCAATAGCTTGAGCGACATCTTCGTTCCATTGTTGGCTATGGAGCAAATAACCGTCTTTGTCAGTTTCAACTTCAATTCCAATTCCATTGATATTCAACATATTAATTTACTTCTTTAAAGTTAATCATTTCCTTGTTTGAAAAATCGGTTTGATCTTCGTCCTCAAATTGCATTGGCGTGATTCGTTCTTCATCAAATGCGGTATCGCCTTCAATGCCATCAATTAGTTGCCCATGTTTGATGCCTTTGAAATCAAATAATTTCGGATCACACATATGTGACAATGTAATGTTTTGCATTGCGCTAAACATAGTTTCTAAACGTCCTGGATATTGACGATCCCAAGTATTAAGCATTTCTTTTACGACTTGGCGTTGAAGATTTGGTTGTGAGCCACATAGGTTACAAGGAATAATCGGAAATTCTTTCGCGATGGCATATTTTTCAATATCTTTTTCTTTGCAATAAGCAAGCGGACGAATCACAATTTGTTTACCATCGTCAGAAATCAATTTAGGTGGCATGGATTTCATTTTGCCGCCATAAAACATATTTAAAAATAGTGTCGCTAACATATCGTCTCGGTGGTGCCCTAAAGCGATTTTGGTCGCCCCCAGTTCTGTGGCGGTACGATATAAAATTCCACGGCGTAGACGAGAGCAGAGTGAACAAGTGGTTTTTCCTTCTGGAATTTTTTCTTTCACAATTCCGTAAGTATTTTCTTGTACGATTTTGTAATCTACGCCAATGCTTTCTAAATATTCAGGTAATACGTGTTCTGGAAACCCTGGTTGTTTTTGATCAAGATTCACCGCAACAATATCAAATTTAATTGGTGCACTTTGCTGTAAATTCAATAAAATATCGAGAAGCGTATAACTGTCTTTGCCTCCAGATAAACACACCATGACTTTATCGCCATCTTCAATCATACCACAATCTGCAATGGCGTTGCCTACATTACGGCGAAGACGTTTTTGTAATTTATTGAAATTATAGGTTTGTTTTTTTTCTTGTTGGGCTAACTGGGTTAATTCGCTCATTCTGTTATCTTTAGTTATTCATGAAAGGCGCACATTATACGTGAAAAATAGGAAAAGTGCGGTCAATTCAAAAGAAGATTTTTAAGATCCGCAAAAAATCCTGTATAATCTTTCCAATTTTTTGTTCAATTTTAACGCTTTGCAATTCAATGATTGAAACATCCCAAACTATTCCTGAACTCGTCTCTTGGGCAAAAGATCGCGAGTTTTCTTTGAATTTACCCACCGAGCGCTTGGTTTTTCTACTGGCGATTGCAATTTATAACAACGAACGTTTAGACGGCGAAATGTTAGAAGCTGATCTTGTGGATATTTTCCGCCACACGATGAATGCTTTTGAGCAATCCACGGATGCCATTGCAACACGAGCGAATAATGCAATTAATGAATTAGTGAAACAACGTTTGTTAAATCGTTTTAGTAGCGAATTTACTGAGGGTTTGGCGATTTATCGTTTAACGCCATTAGGTGTTGGCGTGTCTGATTATTACATTCGTCAGCGTGAATTTTCCGCATTGCGTCTTTCTGTACAGCTTTCCATTGTGGCAGATGAAATTCAACGTGCTTCTGATTCAGCAGAAGAGGGCGTGGAGAATAACGAAAACGAACATTATTGGCGTCGTAATGTGTTTGCGCCATTAAAATATTCCGTGGCAGAAATTTTTGATAGCATCGATCTTTCACAACGCATTATGGATGAAAACCAGCAAAGTATTAAAGATGAAATTGCAGAGCTTCTTACTAAAGATTGGCAAGCGGCAATTTCAAGCTGTGAACGTTTATTAGATGAAACATCAGGTAATTTACGCGAATTGCAAGATACGCTAAACGCCGCAGGCGATAAATTGCAAGCACAATTATTACGTATTCAAGATTGTGTGATTGGACGAGATGATTTGTATTTTATCGATCAATTAATTACCGATTTACAATCTAAACTTGACCGAATTATTAGCTGGGGACAACAAGCCATAGACTTATGGATTGGTTATGACCGCCATGTGCATAAATTTATTCGTACAGCCATTGATATGGATAAAAATCGCGTGTTTTCACAACGTTTACGTAATTCTATTCATCATTATTTTGAGCATCCTTGGTTCTTATGGACAGCGCAAGCCGAGCGTTTAGTCGATCTACGCGATGAAGAAATGGTGTTGCGTGAAGATGATGCTTTAGGTGAATTGCCAGAAGAATTGCAATACGAATCCCTTTCTGATTTACACGATCAAATTGTAGAGCATATGCAAGGCTTACTGATTGCTTATCGTGAAAATAACCGTCCGATTGATTTGAGTTTAGTGTTAAAAGAACAACTGGAAAATTATCCACTTTCTCGTCATTTTGATGTGGCTAGAATCATTGTTGATCAAGCAGTGCGTCTTGGTATGGCGAATGATGATTTATCGGGTATTTATCCAGATTGGCAAGCAATTAATAAACGTGGCGCAGAAGTGCAAGCGCATGTGATTGATAAGTATTGATTTCGTGGCTTATTAAAAAACGAATTTATAAAATGAGAAATTAACCATGACAGATATTCAAGATGTAATTTCCCCAAAACTCGCTGTGGCGATTGCAAATCCAATATTTCCAGCGGTAGATAGTCTATTGCGCTCGGGTCGCCATATCAGCACGGAGCATTTAGATAATCACGCATTTTTAATGGATTTCCAAAATGAATTAGACGGATTTTATCGTCGCTATAACGTGGAACTAATTCGTGCGCCAGAAGGATTTTTCTATCTCCGCCCGAAAGCAACGACATTAATTGCGCGTTCAGTACTTTCTGAGTTGGAAATGCTTGTTGGTAAAGTGCTTTGTTATCTTTATTTAAGCCCAGAACGTTTAGCTCAACAGGGCATTTTTAGTACGCAAGAAGTGTATGATGAATTATTAAATCTTGCTGATGAAGGAAAATTATTAAAAGCAGTTAATCAGCGTTCAAGTGGTTCTGACTTAGATAAACAAAAATTGGCAGAAAAAGTGCGGGCAGCAATTGGTCGTTTACGTCGTTTAGGTATGATTCAAACCGTTGGCGAACAAAATAGTGGGAAATTTACGATTTCTGAATCTGTATTTCGTTTTGGTGCAGAAGTGCGTAGCGGAGATGATCCATTAGAGGCGCAAGCTCGACTGATTCGTGATGGGGAAGCGGCAACACCAGAATCCTTAGCGTTGGAAAAACAAGTGCGATTAATGGAAAACGATACGGAAAGTGCGGATGAAATTGACGAAGAATTTGACGGAGAACAAGAATAATGTCTGATGTTTTTGAATTAGAAAATGAAATCGAATTAGAGAGCGATGAAGTCATTATGGAAAATGAAAACGTCGAAGAAATCGTTGAAACCCTAATGCCTTTTAGCATGACGGCAAACGATGGTGTAGAGCGTGGTAAATTCCGTTCTTTAACCTTAATTAACTGGAATGGTTTTTTTGCGCGTACTTTCGATTTAGATGAATTAGTTACCACACTTTCTGGGGGTAACGGTGCTGGTAAATCAACCACAATGGCTGGATTTGTGACCGCATTAATTCCAGATTTAACCCTTTTACATTTCCGTAATACAACAGAAGCTGGCTCTACAGGCGGTTCTCGAGATAAAGGTTTACATGGTAAATTGCGTCCAGGTGTTTGTTACGCGGTATTAGACACCATTAACTCACGTCATCAACGTATTCTTGTCGGTGTGCGTCTGCAGCAAATTGCGGGTCGTGATAAAAAGGTTGATTTAAAAACGTTTTCAATTCAAGGCGTCGAATTATCTCAAAATCCAACCGCACTTTTCACAGAAACCGTGGGCGAACGTCAAGCACGCGTCCTTAATTTAAACGAACTCAAAGATAAAATTGAAAATATCGGTGCGCAATTTAAACAATATCATTCCATCACCGATTATCACGGTATGATGTTCGATTTAGGTATTATTCCGAAACGTTTACGTTCAGCATCAGATCGAAGCAAATTCTATAAACTTATCGAAGCGTCTTTATACGGCGGTATTTCCAGTGCAATCACACGCTCTTTACGTGACTATTTATTGCCAGAAAATTTAGGTGTGCGCAAAGCTTTCCAAGATATGGAAAGTGCATTGCGTGAGAACCGTATGACTTTAGAGGCGATTAAGGTCACGCAATCAGATCGCGATTTATTCAAACATTTAATTACTGAAACCACCAATTATGTTGCTTCGGATTATATGCGTAATGCGAATGAACGCCGTGGCAATATTGAGGCTGCATTAGAATCTCGTCGTGAGTGGTATAAAGCAAAAGCAGAGCAGAATTTATCCCAACATCGTTTAGTTAATTTAAGTCGAGAAGCGGCTGAATTGGCAGAAAGTGAACGGACTTTAGAAGTTGATCACCAAAGTGCGGTTGATCATCTTAATTTAGTGTTAAATGCTTTGCGTCACCAAGAAAAAATTATGCGTTATCAAGAAGATATTACAGAACTCACCGAGCGTTTAGAAGAACAAAAAATGGTGGTTGAAGATGCGAATGATGCATTAGAAGAAAGCCAAGCCCAATTTGAGCAAACTGAAATTGAAATTGACGCTGTACGATCCCAATTAGCTGACTATCAACAAGCATTAGATGCCCAACAAACTCGCGCACTTCAATATCAACAAGCTATTGCAGCCCTTGAAAAAGCGAAAACATTATGCGGTTTAGCGGATTTAAGTGTTAAAAATGTAGAAGATTATCACGCAGAATTTGAAGCTCACGCTGAAAGTTTAACGGAAACTGTGCTTGAACTCGAGCACAAAATGTCTATTTCTGAAGCGGCAAAATCTCAGTTCGATAAAGCGTATCAATTAGTATGCAAAATTGCGGGTGAAATACCTCGTTCTTCAGCCTGGGAAAGTGCCAAAGAATTATTACGTGAATATCCAAGCCAAAAATTGCAGGCACAACAAACGCCACAACTTCGCACAAAATTACATGAACTTGAGCAACGTTATGCACAACAACAAAGTGCGGTCAAATTACTTAATGATTTTAATCAACGTGCTAATTTAAGTTTACAAACAGCAGAAGAATTAGAGGATTATCACGCCGAGCAAGAAGCGTTAATTGAAGATATTTCAGCAAGACTTTCAGAACAAGTGGAGAACCGTTCTACGCTTCGTCAAAAACGTGAAAATTTAACCGCACTTTATGATGAAAATGCGCGTAAAGCCCCAGCATGGCTGACGGCTCAAGCTGCATTAGAACGTTTAGAGCAACAAAGTGGCGAGAGGTTTGAACATAGCCAAGATGTGATGAACTTTATGCAATCACAACTTGTGAAAGAACGTGAACTCACGATGCAACGTGATCAACTTGAACAAAAACGTTTGCAATTAGATGAACAAATTTCTCGTTTAAGTCAGCCAGATGGTTCAGAAGATCCACGATTAAATATGCTGGCAGAACGTTTTGGTGGAGTACTGCTTTCAGAGCTTTACGATGATGTAACCATTGAAGATGCGCCTTATTTCTCCGCACTTTACGGGCCTGCGTGTCATGCTATTGTTGTGCGTGATCTCAATGCCGTGCGTGAACAACTTGCGCAATTAGAAGATTGCCCCGATGATTTGTATTTAATTGAAGGCGATCCTACCGCATTTGACGATAGCGTATTATCCGCACAAGAACTTGAGCTGGGTGTTGTCGTGCAAGTTTCAGATCGTGAATTACGCTATTCAAGATTCCCTGAAATCCCGTTATTTGGGCGTGCAGCACGTGAAAAACGTTTAGAAGAATTGCAAATTGAACGTGATGAAGTGGCAGAACAACATGCCCAAATTGCGTTTGATGTACAAAAATGCCAACGTTTACACGAACATTTCAGCCAATTTGTTGGGCTGCATTTGGCGTTAGCGTTCCAGCCAAATCCAGAAGAGTTAATGTCTGAAATTAATCGCGAACGCAATGAAATTGATCGTGAATTAAACCAATTTAATAGCGGCGAACAACAATTACGCATTCAATTAGATAATGCAAAAGAAAAACTGCAGTTACTCAACAAGTTAATTCCGCAACTCAATGTATTAGCTGATGAAGATTTAATTGATCGTATTGAAGAATGTCGTGAGCAATTAGATATTGCAGAGCAAGATGAATATTTTATTCGTCAGTATGGCGTAACGTTGTCACAATTAGAGTCGATTGCAAATAGTTTACAAAGTGATCCAGAAAATTACGAAGGCTTAAAAAATGAATTAACTCAAGCGATTGAGCGTCAAAAACAAGTTCAACAACGTGTATTTGCATTAGCTGATGTTGTACAACGTAAACAGCATTTTGGTTATGAAGATGCAGGGCAGGCTGAAACTTCTGAACTAAACGAAAAACTTCGTCAACGTTTAGAACAAATGCAAGCACAGCGAGATACGCAACGTGAGCAAGTTCGTCAAAAACAAAGTCAATTTGCTGAATATAATCGCGTATTGATTCAGTTACAAAGTTCTTACGATAGTAAATATCAACTCTTAAATGAATTGATTGGTGAAATTAGCGAGCTTGGCGTAAGAGCTGATGATGGTGCTGAAGAACGCGCGCGTATCCGTCGTGATGAATTACATCAACAACTTTCAACGAGCCGTCAGCGTCGTTCTTATGTAGAAAAACAACTCACATTAATTGAAAGCGAAGCGGACAACTTAAATCGTCTAATCCGCAAAACTGAACGTGATTACAAAACTCAACGTGAATTAGTTGTAGCAGCGAAAGTGAGTTGGTGTGTGGTTTTACGTTTATCACGTAATTCTGATATGGAAAAACGCCTCAATCGCCGAGAGCTCGCTTATTTATCTGCAGATGAGTTACGTTCAATGTCAGATAAAGCATTAGGTGCATTGCGTACAGCAGTGGCGGATAATGAATATTTACGTGATAGCCTAAGAGTGTCTGAAGATAGTCGCAAACCTGAAAATAAAGTGCGGTTCTTTATTGCGGTATATCAGCATCTACGTGAACGTATTCGCCAAGACATTATTAAAACGGATGATCCAATTGATGCCATTGAACAAATGGAAATTGAGCTTTCTCGTTTAACGGCTGAATTAACTGGCCGTGAGAAAAAATTGGCAATCAGCTCTGAAAGTGTTGCAAATATTATGCGTAAAACGATTCAGCGTGAACAAAATCGTATTCGTATGCTTAACCAAGGCTTACAAAACATTGCGTTTGGTCAGGTAAAATCTGTTCGTTTAGTAGTGAATATTCGTGATACCCATGCCATGTTGCTGGATGCACTTTCTGGTCAGCAAAATGAATATCAAGATTTATTCAACGATAATCGCATCACTTTTTCTGAAGCTATGGCGAAGCTCTATCAACGCATTAATCCACATATTGATATGGGACAACGCACAGCGCAAACAATTGGTGAAGAATTGTTAGATTACCGTAATTATCTTGAGCTTGAAGTGGAAGTATTCCGTGGTGCTGATGGCTGGTTACGTGCAGAAAGTGGCGCACTTTCTACTGGTGAAGCTATCGGTACAGGTATGTCAATTCTCTTAATGGTTGTTCAAAGTTGGGAAGAAGAAAGCCGTCGAATTCGTGGTAAAGATATTGTGCCTTGTCGCTTGTTGTTCTTAGATGAAGCGGCGCGTTTAGATGGTAAATCTATTTCTACCTTATTCGAACTTTGCGAACGTTTAGATATGCAGTTGCTTATCGCTGCACCTGAAAATATCAGCCCGGAAAAAGGCACCACTTATAAACTCGTGCGTAAAATCGCAGGCAACCAAGAGCACGTACACGTTGTTGGTTTACGCGGATTCGGTGCGACAGATTAAAAAATAGAAGGGAAGTGCGGTTGAAAATTTCGGTGTTTTTGACCGCACTTAAGCCTTTAAGGAAGGAATAATGAAAATCTTTACATCAAAAAAAGGACAATTATCACAGCTGAAGCAGCAAAAATTTAAGCTGGAAAAGGATATTCAGCGTTTATTTGAAGAAAATCTTACCTTATTAAGTGGCTATATTTTTATTCGTTCGGAATTTCCTATTAAAAATTCACGTATTGATACCTTAGCTTTTGATCCTGAAACTCAAGCCTTTGTCATTATTGAATATAAAAGACAACAAAATTCTAGTGTGGTTGATCAAGGGATTTCTTATCTTAATTTGATGCTTGAATATAAAGCTGATTTTATTGTGGAATATAATGAAAAGCAAAAATTCCCACTTAAAAGAAATGATGTGGATTGGTCACAATCTAAGGTGATTTTTGTTTCACCTGCTTTTAATGATTTCCAAATTCAAGCCACGAATTTTAAAGATTTACCTATTGAATTATGGGAAGTTAATCGCTTTGATAATGATATTATTACGCTCAATATTATTAATAAATTAAAATCAGCACCTAATATTAAAGCAGTTTCTAATGAAAAGAGAGAGGAGCTCTCAATATTAAAAGAAATAAAAGTTTATCAAGAATCTGATCACTTAGCTGATAAAACTGATTTTATTCAGGAATTATATGAGTCATTTAGGCAAGCAATTTTAAACTTAGATCAAAATATAGAAATTAATGTACGTAAACTTTACATTGCATTTAAAAAAGATCGAAATATTGCAGATATTCGTATTCAACAAAAGAATTTAAAAATTTGGATTAATCTTCCTTATGGAGAATTAGATGATCCTAAAAATTTAGCCAAAAATGTATCTAATACTGGTCACTGGGGAAATGGAGATTATGAAATTGCTGTTGAAAGTACCCAATATCTTGAATACGTTATGAGTTTAATTAAACAAGCTATTAAGGATTAAAAATGCACAATCTTATTCTTGCCATTCTTTGCAGCGTAGCAGTTTCAGTTTTACTGAAAATTGCCCGTAAAAAAAATATCATTATTGAACAAGCTATCGCATTCAACTACATTACAGCCATCACTTTCAGTTATTTCTTACTTAAACCTGATTTTAAAGGCTTAGAGTTTACTGATTACATTGCACAAAGCGAAAATTCACCCATTTTTTTAGCACTAGGTTTATTGCTACCTAGCGTATTTATTATTATGTCAAAAGCAGTGGAGTTTGCTGGAATTGTACGTTCAGATGCAGCGCAACGTCTTTCGTTATTTCTTCCCATTTTAGCAGCGTTTTTAATTTTTCATGAAACACTAAGCCAATCTAAAATCATTGGCGTTGTATTAGCCTTTATTGGTTTGTTTTGTTTATTAACTAAGCCAACTCAAGGGCAAAGTGCGGTGAATTTTAAAGGTTTTTTAGGATTAATCGGCGTCTGGTTTGGTTACGGCATCATTGATATTTTATTCAAACAAGTGGCGAAAAGCGGCGGCGCATTCCCTGCAACATTGTTTATTTCTTTCTCGCTGGCAGCCTGCGTTATGTTTATCTATTTATTCTTAAAACGTGCCCAATGGACATCATCAAGTGTAATTGGCGGCATCGTTTTAGGTGTATTGAATTTCTTTAATATTTTATTCTATATAAAAGCACATCAAAGTTTTGCTGGAAATCCAACGCTTGTTTTCGCTGGAATGAACATTGGCGTGATTTGTTTAGGCACGATAACTGGCGCATTAGTTTTTAAAGAAAGAATTAGCAAGCTAAATTGGCTAGGCATTATTTTCAGTTTATCAGCTATTTTTTGCCTATATTATTTAGATAAAATTATTGCGTAAAAGAGAGTAGTCATGGCAAAAGATTTCAGCTTTTTTATTTACGATTATGAAAGTTTTGGTGTAAATCCAGCAACAGATCGTCCTGCGCAATTTGCGGGTATTCGTACAGATGCTGATTTTAATATCATTGGTAAACCAATAATGTTTTATTGTAAACAAACCAACGATTATTTACCGGCTCCTGAAGCGGTAATGGTAACAGGAATTACACCACAAGAATGTAATGAAAAGGGGCTTTCAGAGCCTGAATTCGCCGCAAATATCTTAGCAGAATTTTCCCAACCCAATACTTGTGTCATGGGTTATAACAATATTCGCTATGATGATGAAATGACGCGTTATACGTTTTATCGTAATTTCATTGATCCTTATGAATACAGCTGGAAAAATGGGAATTCACGCTGGGATTTGTTAGATTTAGTACGAGCTTGTTATGCCCTGCGTCCAGAAGGAATTAATTGGGCTTATGACGATGATGGAATGCCAAGTTTCCGCTTAGAAAAACTCACTAAAGCAAATGGTATTGAGCATGAAAATGCTCACGATGCCATGGCGGATGTATATGCAACTATTGCTATGGCGAAATTAATTAAAGAAAAACAACCTAAATTATTCCAATATTTCTTTGAAAATCGCGGTAAAAAAGAAATCGAAAAATTAGTTGATATAGGAGCGATGACACCTTTAGTGCATGTTTCTGGAATGCTAGGGAATTATCGTGGAAATTGCACTTGGGTTGCACCTTTATCTTGGCATCCGACAAATCAAAATGCATTAATTGTGTGTGATTTAACTGGCGATATCGATAATTTATTAGCCAAAAGTGCGGATGAATTACGGACAGATTTATATACCAAAAAATCTGAATTAGAAGAAAGAGGAGTTTCATCCGTTCCGTTAAAACTTGTGCATATTAATAAATGTCCTATTTTAGCACCAGCTAAAACTTTGTTACCAGAAACAGCAAATCGATTGGGTATTGATCGACAATTATGCTTGGATAATCTTGCAAAATTACGAGCATCTTTTGATATTCGTGAAAAAGTGGCGGATATTTTTAATGAAGAACGTCAATTTGCATCGAATGATAATGTAGAAACTGAGTTATACAATGGCTTTTTTAGCAATGCTGATAAAAATAATATGGCTATTTTACGTAGTTTACCTGCAGAAAAATTATCTGAACATGGTTTAGCTTTTGAAGATAAACGTATCCTTGAATTATTGTTCCATTATCGTGCTCGCCACTTTTATAAAACCCTCACACGCGCTGAACAAATTAAATGGCAAAAATACCGACAGAATAAACTTGAAAAAAGTGCGGTAGAGTTTCAATCAGGTTTACAACGTTTAGCCGAGGAACATTCAGATAATTCTGAAAAACTATCTTTGCTACAACAAGTATATGAATATGGTATAAAATTACTAGGTTAGTCGATACGTTGTCACATTTTTTAGAAGAGCACGTTTTAATAAAAACGTGCTTTTTTTTGTTGTTTTTCAGGGAAGAAAATATCCAAGAAATTCTCCAGATTTTACGTAGCGTAATCACATAGATTTAAGCTTATTTCACTTTACATTTCCTTTACATTTCAATTCATCCGTTCAATAACTCTATAAAATGACGCGTTACAACGTGTTATCTAGCCTTATTTTGTCTTGTTTTGCTAGTACCTGTGACTTGTGCATAACTGTGTGATTTATTTAATCCGTAGTTTCCGCTAACCTGATAACTGATTTCGCATAATGTATATTATGTTAAATTATAAAAATACAAAGTAACTTTAATTATAGGTTATAAAGAGATTATTTCTCCTCTCTTAATTAGTTATACTTAATCAAATAAGATGAACGAGTAAATTAATTTAGAGCCATACTATGACGTTTATTTACAGTGTTCGATTCATGGGTGTGAAAGTACTGCAGCATTTAAAGATTTATACTTGATTGATAAAGATTTAGGTGATTTAGCAACTGCTACATAATCTAAATAATAAGTTTAGATGGGTGAAAAACTACCAAGCTGTGTTTTTTATGTATCTAAGCTCTCCACTAGCCCACCATTTTCGATTTTCTGATGTGTTATTTACTACCGTGTCAGTTACTTGCAACGTGTACTTATCATTGAATTTCTTTATTATTTTTTGATATGACAAAGCGTTTAGGTATGATAAACGAAAAACTACTCCCCTTCGTTTCAGTACTTTCAATATTTAAATGAGAATGATATTGTAATAAAGTATGCTTCACAATAGCTAGTCCTAAACCACTTCCACCAGTTAAATGGCTACGAGATTCATCAACTCTATAAAAACGTTCTGTTAAATGTGGAATATGCTGTGGTGATATGCCAACACCATTATCTATCACGTTAAATTTAATACCCTGTTCACAAGTTTCCCATTGAATTTGAATATGACACTGTTTACCAGAATGCTTAATAGCATTATAAATTAAATTTGAAACGGCACTTCTTAGTTGAGATTCATTTCCAAAAATAATGATATTAGGCTGAATAATAAATTCAATGTGATGATTATAAGTATTTAATATATCTGTATCTTTTCTTAAAGAATTTATCATGGCTGACATATCAAATGTACGAAAATCCTTATCTGAAGTTGTTTCTATTTTTGCTAAAAAATTAAATTGTTGTAATAGATGTTCCATTCGTTGGCTTTGCTCTTGCATTGCAAAAATAGCCTTTTTTTGTAGAGGGTTCTGAATATTATTATCTGCAAGAATTTCTAAGTAACCTTGTAATACGGTTAATGGAGTACGTAGCTCGTGATTAATATTACTCAAGAATTTTTGGCGTGAATTAAGTAAATGAATCATATCTGTAATATCTCGAGCGATAACTAAAATCATATGAGAATTATAAGCGTGCGACTGCACCTCAATATAACGTTGATTATAAGTTAATAGTACTAACGGTCGTCTTTTTTTTTGACTGAAAAAATAATGTTTAAATTGTTCATAAAAAATAACATCAAAAATATTTTTCTGGACTTTTTTATTCCAACAAAAATCAAACATCTGTTGTGCAATTGAATTACACCAAGAAATATTACCATTATGCTGACAGATAATAATTGCATCTGGTAAATACTTAATATTTTTATTTATTTGAGATAACAAACGTAAACTTGCACATTTTTCTTTGTAAATTTGATGACGATGGTAGGCTTCAGTTTGAGAGAATGTTCCTAATTGTAATAAAGAGAATTTATTATCTTGCTTTAAATTGAGATATTTGAGTAAACGATATTCATTAATATGATGCCAAGCTAAAATTAATAAAAGTATTATTGCAAACCAAAGAATAAAATCAGAAGTAAATAAGGAAATAATGATTGCCAAATTTATTTCAACAATAAAATTCAATATTTTTTTCATTGTTTATCTCGTAAATAACTAGAAAATCGATAACCAGATCCTCTAACTGTTTGGATGTAATGTTCACATTGAAAAGGGGCTAAATTACGGCGTAAACGGCGAATATAGCTATCAACAGTGCGATATTCAACTTCTAGATCATTATGCCAAATACGATTTAACAATTGTTCTCTAGAATAAACTTTTTCAGGGTGCCTCATAAAAAAATGTAACAATTTAAATTCTGTACTACTTAAATTAATTTCCTGCTGTTGGAAAAACACTCTCTGAGCATTTTCATCAATGGAAAGTTCATCGATTTGTATAAATTGACTTTGTTGTTCATAAATTCTCCTCCATACTGCCTCAATGCGAGCTAATAAAATTTGAGGTGAAAAGGGTTTAGTGATGTAGTCATCAGCCCCTGCATTTAAACAGGCAATACAATCTTCTTCTGTACTTTTAGCTGTGAGCATAATAATGGGAATCGCAGCATAGCTTTCTTGCTTTTTAATATACTGTATAAATTGTATACCTGAACGACCAGGTAGCATCCAATCCAATAATATTAGTTTAGGATTTTCTTTTATCTTGTTTATCGCTGTTTTGAAATCGCTCGCTTCAATCACATCATAGTATTTTTGAGATAAAAACAGTGTGATCATTTCACGGATTGCACATTCATCTTCAACTATCAGAATTTTTCTCGTCATAATACTCCTTCATTTGATTTATGGCATAAAAGTGAAGTGAGAAATAATACATTCTCACCAAACTTTTACTTTTTAATAAGAGAGAGCTCAAAATAACTACCCCATTTTACCACGAATATAATCTTCTGTACGTTGTATCTTGGGTCTATCAAAAATTTGTTGTGTTTGACCAAATTCAACTAATTCACCCAAATACATAAATGCCGTATAGTCGGAGCAACGTGTAGCTTGTTGCATATTATGAGTTACTATAACCACAGTATAATCTTGTTTTAACTCCGTAATGAGTTCTTCAATTTTCATAGTCGAAATAGGATCTAATGCCGAACAAGGTTCATCTAACAACAACACACTAGGTTTAATAGCAATCCCTCGAGCAATGCACAAGCGTTGCTGTTGTCCGCCAGATAAACTATCTCCGCTTTTATGTAATTTATCTTTCACTTCATTCCAAAGAGCGGCCTTAGTCAATGCCCATTCTACTCGTTCATTCATCTTTTCTTTTGATAATTTTTCAAACAAACGAACACCGAATGCAATATTATCATAAATCGACATTGGAAATGGCGTTGGTTTTTGGAAAACCATACCAACTTTAGCACGAATCAGAGAAATATCCATCTTTGTTGTGAGTAAATTTTCACCGTCTAAATTAATTTCACCAGTAGCTTTTTGATTTGGATATAGTTCAAACATCCGATTAAAACTCCGCAATAAAGTAGATTTACCGCAACCTGAAGGACCAATAAAGGCGGTCACTTTATTCTTAGCGATACGTAAATTAATGTTTTTTAATGCATGAAAATCCTCATAGTAGAAATTTAGATTTTGCACAGCTATTTTGGTTTCTTGTAGACTAATCATATTGCCTCATTATTTTTTATGTTGAAAGAAGAGTCGAGTGAAAATGTTTAAGCAAAGCACAAATAATGTTATTAGAGCTGCACCTGCCCAAGCTAGATTATTCCAATCTGTAAAAGGACTTGCTGCATATTGATAAATAACTACAGGTAAATTTGCGATAGGTTCATTCATATTCCAAGATAGAAATTGATTAGACAGAGCGGTAAATAATAGCGGTGCAGTTTCTCCTGAAATTCGGGCAACTGCTAATAGCACGCCAGTTAAAATCCCTGATTTAGCTGCTCGATAACAAATCATCATAATAACTTGCCATTGAGAGCAACCAAGAGCTGCCGCTGCTTCACGTAAATTATTTGGTACAAGTAATAACATATTGTCCGTGGTGCGTACCACGATAGGAATAAGCAATAAAGCTAATGCGAATGCTCCAGCCCACCCTGAAAAATGCTCGATTTTTGATACATATAAGCTGTAAACAAACAAACCAATAATAATAGAAGGGGCAGAAAGAAGAATATCATTAAGAAAACGGGTAATTTGTGCGAAACGGCTATAACGACCATATTCTGCCAAATACGTTCCTGCCAATACCCCTATAGGCGTGCCTATCAATGTACCCGCACCGACAATAAAAAACGAACCAATCAGTGCATTTAACAATCCCCCTTTTTCATTAGGGGCAGGGGTAGATTGTGTGAATAAATCAATTGATAAAGCTGGAATGCCTTTGGTAATTAGAGTGAATAATATCCAACACAACCAAAATAAGCCGATAATTACTGAAATATAGGAAAGCCCTAACATTAATTTATTGTGTGTTTTACGCCAATAAAAACGCAAGTTTTGATTAGTTTTCATCTTATTTCCCTTTTGTTTGTTGCATTTTTGTAATCATTAATCTTGATAAAATCAATACCATAGTTGTGATAACAAAGAGAAGTAATCCTAATTCCATCAATGCAGATTTTTGTAATCCACCTGCTTCATTAAATTCGTTAGCAATAGCAGATGCGATTGAGGTAGAAGGTGAAAATAAGGAATTAGGCAATTGAAACGAATTACCTATAATAAAAGTGATAGCCATTGTTTCGCCCAATGCTCTTCCCAATCCTAGCATCACACTCCCAACAAGCCCTATTCTAGTGTGTGGTACAATCACTTGTCGAACCACTTCCCAAGTGGTTGCACCTAATCCATAAGCACCTTCTTTTAACATTGGTGGTACTATACTAAAGACATCCCGCATTACGGATGCAATAAAAGGAATGATCATTATGGCAAGCACTAATCCTGCCGTAAATAAACCAACACCAAAAGGTACGCCAGAAAAAAATAATTCTAATCCAGGTAAACTACCCAAATTGTCAATTAGTACTGGCTGAATATGTTCTTGAAATAATGGAACGAAAACAAACAACCCCCACATTCCGTAAATAATAGAAGGAATTGCAGCTAGCATTTCAATTGCAATGCTTATAGGACGTTTTAGCCAATTGGGAGCTAGCTCCGTTAAAAAAATAGCAATACCAAATGAAATGGGTACTGCGATAAATAATGCGATACCCGCCGTAATAAGCGTACCTAAAATAGGAATAATTGCCCCATATTGTTCTTGTACAGGATCCCAATATGTTTCTAATAGAAAACTCCCACCAAAACGTTTAATACTTTCCCAGCTTCCTATGACTAAAGAAATTAAAATAGCAGCAAGTAAAATAAACACAAGCAAAGCAAACAATGCCGTAGTCTGTTTGAATAATGATTCAATCCATGTTTGATTAAAATATTTCCGACTTTTTGTGAGCATAAGTATTTTCCAAAATTATTTAAGATAACCGCACTTTATTAATGTTAAGTGCTAGGTTTTGTATAAAGTGCGGTATAAAATAAAGAGATTTTTATTGTTTTAGCTCTGTTTTCCATTGACTTTTAATGGTAGATACCACATCAGCTGGAATTGGCACATAATCTAATTCAGTTGCCGCATCTTGCCCTCTTGAGAATGCCCAATCAAAAAAGGCTAATACATTTTTAGTTGTTTCAGGATTGTCAGAATATTTATTTAATAAAATAAAACTCGCTGCCGTAATTGGCCAAGATTTTTCCCCCGTTTCATTGGTTAATATAACACCCATTCCCGCCTTTTCGTGCCATTTTGCGTGACTTGCAGCTGCCATGAAACTTTCATTAGAAGGCTGTACAAATTGCCCTGCTTGATTTTGTAATGAAATCCAAGCAAGCTGATTTTGTTTGGCATAGGCATACTCTACATAACCAATGGTGTATTTCATTTGGCGAACATAAGAAGCAATTCCCTCATTCCCCTTTCCACCTTGACCTGTTAACCACTTCACTGATTTACCTTCACCAACTTGATTTTTCCAATCGTTCGAAACTTTAGATAGATAATTAGTGAAGCCAAATGTTGTTCCAGAGCCGTCTGAACGATGAATCACAATAATGTTTTTATTTGGTAAAGGAAGCGTTGGATTTAATGCAACTAAGTCAGGATCGTTCCATTTTTTAATCTTACCAAGGAAGATTTCTGCTAACAGCTTACCTGATAACTTTAATTTACCAGGTTTAATTTCAGGCAAATTAACAACAGGCACTATACCACCGATAACCGCAGGGAATTGGACTAGTTGGTGTTGTTGTAATAATTCGGATTTCATCGGATCGTCAGAGGCACCAAAATCAACCGTTTTTGCAATAATTTGCTGTTGTCCGCCGCCCGAACCGATGGATTGATAATTAACTTTATTCCCAGTTTCTTTCTCATATAAAGATGCCCACTTCGCATAAATTGGATAAGGGAAAGACGCTCCAGCACCAGTGATGCTATTAGCTTGAGCAAAAGGTAACGTACCTAAGGTTAAAACGATAATAAGATTTTTTTTCATTTTATGCATAAACATAACAAATTCTCCTTGAGTGTTATTTAGATTGCGTAGCGAAGTGTAGAAAATAATTGTGACAGTTTGATGACAATATGAAAAATTTTAAATGGATAATCAAAAGAAAGTAGTTATAAGAAAAGTACAGGTAAATTTGTACCGTGTTTTTCTAGCAGAATGATATTACATTTGTCAATTAATTGATAACGATCTTTAGGTTTAATAAAAGTTGGTAAGTTTTCATGTTTACTCGATAATCTAAATTTTCATCCAAATCTAAGGAGGAAAATAAAGACATATCTAATACTAATTTAAAATTTGTTAGTTTTATTGTGACAACGTCATATTTAATTTATATAGAATTATGTAAATGATAATAATTGTTTTTTATTTTTCTTTTTAAAATTAATTAGTTATATCAAAATTTTTGATAAAAAAACTTGCAATTATCATTTGTGAATTTAAAATGATTGTCGCAAATTACGCTTTATTGCATTTTATCAATCAAAATGGAAAGGAATTAGTTATGCTTAATCAAATAATCATAAACAAGCTGAACGACCAAATTAACTTAGAGTTCTACTCTTCTAATGTTTATTTACAAATGAGTGCATGGTGTTCAAAACACGGTTATGAGGGGGCTGCTACCTTCTTACTTCGTCATGCTGATGAAGAATTAGAACATATGCAAAAACTGTTTAATTATGTAAGTGAAACTAGTGGTATGCCTATTTTAGGAAAAATTGATGCTCCTAAACATGATTATTCTTCATTAAGAGAAGTTTTTGAAATAACTTTAGAACATGAAAAATTAGTCACGTCAAAAATCAATGAATTAGTTGAAGTTACTTTTGAAAGCAAAGACTACTCTACTTTTAACTTCCTGCAGTGGTATGTAGCAGAACAGCATGAAGAAGAAAAATTATTTAGTGGAATTATTGATAGATTTAATCTTGTTGGCGAAGATGGTAAAGGATTATTCTTTATTGATCGTGAACTCGCAACTTTGGAATAGATAGATAGGAGAAAATAGTATGTTATCAGAAAATGTAGTAAAACTATTAAACGATCAAATGAATTTAGAGTTTTATTCTTCTAATTTATATTTACAAATGAGTGCTTGGTGCGATCAGCAAGGCTTTGAAGGCACTGCAAAATTTTTATCAGTTCATGCTGCTGAAGAAATGCAACATATGCGTAAATTATTTACTTATTTAAATGAAACTGGCTCACTTGCTGTAATTTCTGCAATTGAAGCACCTACACATGAATATAAATCATTAAAAGAAATAATTGAAACTACCTATGAGCATGAAAAATTAATTACCAGTAAAATCAATGAATTAGTAGGTAAAACCTTTGAAGAAAAAGACTACTCTGCATTTAATTTCTTACAATGGTATGTGGAAGAACAACATGAAGAAGAAAAATTATTTAGCAGTATTTTAGATAAATTAAATTTTCTTGGAGAAGATGGCAAAGGCTTGTTCCTAATCGATAAGGATTTAGGTAATCTCTCTACTAAAGCCTAATTATAGATTATCAAATCTGGCAGATCTTTTATTTAAAATAATGTGTCTGCCAGATTATTTTATTCTAAATTTTCCAAAATATTTTCTATTGCATATTTTGAGTTAATCAAGGTATTATAAAAATGAAAAGGATTTATACTGATGAACCAACCAACCAACCAACCAACCAACCAACCAAAATAATAAAACCGTTGCGGTAGTAACTTCAACAATAGGTCGTCCAGAATTATCTTTGGCTATTAAAAGCGTACAAAATCAAACTTATCCATGTAAGCATTATGTATTTGTTGATGGCAATATTTTCTGGGATAAAGCCAAATCTATATTGGAACAATTTCCTGATGTAATTCCTATTTATTTGCCAATGAATACAGGAAAAAATGGAATACTTAACGGAGCCATTAACGCAGCAGCGACTTTTCTTGTGGAAGAAGATATTATTTGTTACTTAGATGATGACAATCAGCTACGAGAAGATCACGTGGAAAGCTTAGTAAACGTGATTGAGCAAGGTGCTGATTTTGCTTATTCCTTGCGATCTTTTTACGATTCAAATCATCAATTTATTTGCAATGATGATTTTGACTCTCTCGGAAATTGGAATACAAAAAGCGATATTTTCGTAGATGTTAAAATAGAAGATATTCAGAAACAAATACATTTTACTTTTAATGAAGTTAATGGACATATTGATACTAATTGTTACGCCGTACCTCGTGAGATTGCACAAAAAACTTCATATAGTTGGAACACACCATTAATTGGTGATCGCAGCTTTTTATCTGCCTTAAAAAGTTTGGGGTTAATAGGTCAAACTTCAGGAAAATATACCGTTAAATACAGAGCTGATTTCAATAAACTAATTGCTGTTCGTCGTGTTTTTCCTCAATTATCCTTGTCAGATGAAGATAACAATAATCTTTCTGCACAAATATTAGAAGTGATAAATCAGCAAAATATAGAATATTATGGAGGTCGCCCTTGGGCAAAGGAATAAAAAATACAATTTTTAATCAAAAAGTATAAAAAATAAAAATCAGGCTTGACTTATTTTTTTTGCACTAGTTTAATAGTACAAAATTTTCCAAAAGGATAAATAAATATGAACATTCAAACTCAAGCCTTTATTGCGGTGACAGCTCAATCAATTCCCTATTATGCTGATACCACCGCTATTTTTAATACACTTTGCCAACCTAATTCAAATTCTCTTCTACTCGACTCTGCCGAAATCGGGAGTAAAAATAGTTTACAAAGTCTTATTTTAGTTAATGCTGCAGTTAAGATAACTTGTTTAGGTCACAACGTCACATTTAAAGCTTTAAATAAGAATGGAAAACAAGTTTTAAAAGAAATTCATCCAAAATTAACCGCACTTGGAAAAATAAGTGCGGTCAATTTTGAAGACGAATTTTCTGTACAATTTTCGCCACTTGATAATCAACTCGATGAAGATAGTAAATTACAGTCTGCAACTATTTTTGATGGACTGCGTGTTATTTCTAGTCTTTATCAACATAGCCAAACGCCTATTTTCTTAGGCGGATTATTTGCTTACGATCTCGTCGCAAATTTCATTCCAATGGATGGCATTACATTAAAAAATGATGGTATCAACTGCCCTGATTACAGTTTCTATCTTGCCGAACACCTCATTACTATCGACCATCAAAATCAACAAGCAACACTTAAAAGTTTCTGTTTTGCTCAAGAAGAACAAGTCAATATTGCGAAAACTTCCCTTTCTATCGCACAAAAACTAAAAAATATTGATCACGTTCTTTCTATTAAAGCGGCAAGTGATGAAGTTAAAACAAACTTTGACGATCCTGAATTTACTGGCATAGTGAAAGCCTTAAAACACCATATTAACATTGGTGATGTATTCCAAATTGTGCCTTCTCGTCGTTTTTCCCTTGCTTGCCCGAATACATTAGCCAGTTATGCCCAACTCAAACAAAATAATCCAAGCCCTTATATGTTCTATATGAATGATGAAGACTTTATTTTGTTTGGTGCATCGCCAGAAAGTGCGCTGAAATATGCACCAGAAAATCGTCAGTTAGAAATTTACCCAATCGCAGGTTCACGCCCTCGTGGTTTTGATGCTCACGGCAATATCGATCCTGAATTAGATGCACGTTTAGAACTAGAACTTCGCCTTGATCACAAAGAACAAGCGGAACATTTAATGTTGGTTGATTTAGCACGTAACGACATTGCTCGAGTTTGCCAAAGCGGTACGCGTAAAGTAGCTGAATTAATGCAGGTGGATCGCTATTCTCACATCATGCATTTGGTCTCTCGCGTAGTGGGTAAATTACGCCCTGAGTTAGATGCGCTTCACGCCTATCAAGCCTGTATGAATATGGGCACATTAACTGGTGCGCCAAAAATCAAAGCAATGCAGCTTATTTATCAATTTGAGCAGCAAAAACGCCATAGTTACGGTGGTGCGGTGGGTTATCTCACTTCCGATGGACATTTTGATACCTGTATCGTAATTCGTTCTGCTTTTGTACAAAATGGCATAGCTCATGTACAGGCAGGTTGCGGAGAAGTATTGGATTCTGATCCACAAATGGAAGCTGATGAAACACGCCACAAAGCTGCGGCTGTCTTAAAAGCAATTCGTCAAGTTAATACACAAGCAAAATAAGGAAGAATTATTATGGCTAATATTTTATTTTTAGATAACTTCGATTCCTTCACTTACAATCTTGTGGATCAATTTCGTGTATTAGGTCACAACGTCACAATTTATCGTAATGACTGTGATTTAGAAAAACTGGTAGAAACCGCACTCAATACACCTGATACCATTCTTGCACTTTCTCCAGGGCCAGGAACGCCATCAGAAGCTGGGATTTTACTGCCATTGATCGAACGCTTAAAAAATCAAGTGCCGATTATTGGAATTTGTTTAGGTCATCAAGCGTTGATTCAAGCCTTTGGTGGTAAGGTTGTTCACGCTGGCGAAGTGTTGCATGGTAAAGTTTCTCGTATATCCCATGATAACGAAGCGATGTTTAAAGATCTTGCAAATCCAATGCCTGTGGCGCGTTATCATTCTTTAATGGGACAAGATTTACCAAAAGAATTTATCGTCAATGCGGAATATAATGGCATTATCATGGCAATTCGTCATCGTGATTTACCCATTTGCGCATTCCAATTTCACCCTGAAAGTATTTTAACTGTGCAAGGTTCGCAATTATTACAACAATCAATTGAATGGTTGTTAAATAGATAAGACAGAAAAAAGTGCGGTGATTTTTAACCGCACTTTAAAGGAGAAAAAATGATCACTGTATTCGGACTTAAATCCAAACTCGCACCACGTCGTGAACAACTCGCGGAAGTAATTTATAACAGTCTTCATCTCGGATTAGACATTCCAAAAGGCAAGCACGCGATTCGCTTTTTGTGTTTAGAAAAAGAAGATTTTTACTACCCTTTTGATCGTAGCGATGATTACACCGTCATCGAAATTAACCTGATGGCTGGTCGTATGGAAGGCACAAAAAAACGCTTGATAAAAATGCTATTTAGCGAATTAGAGTACAAACTCGGTATTCGAGCTCACGATGTGGAAATTACGATTAAAGAACAACCGGCACATTGCTGGGGTTTCCGAGGAATGACAGGCGATGAGGCGCGCGATTTAGATTACGATATTTATGTTTAATAAAATATAGAAAATTAACAAATCCATATACAAAGAAAAACAGGAATAGACTATGCAACACAACCAATTATTAGAACAACTTTATAGCGGACATTCACTTTCAACCTCAGAAAGCACTGCTCTTTTTAATGCAGTCATCCAAGGTGAGCTTTCCAATGAACAAATTGCTGCAATGCTTATTGCTTTAAAAGTGCGGGGAGCAAATACTGAGGAAATTTCGGGTGCGGTTGCCGCCTCATTACAAAATGCCAAAGCATTTCCACGTCCAGATTATCCTTTTGCGGATATTGTAGGAACAGGAGGCGATGGTCAAAACACTATTAATATTTCCACTACCAGTGCGATTGTTGCGGCATCAATGGGAGCAAAAGTGGCAAAACATGGCAATCGTAGCGTGTCGAGTAAATCAGGTGCTAGCGATGTGCTTACCGCACTTGGCGTTAATGTGAACGTCACACCAGAGCAAGCTCGACAAGCATTAGATGAAATTGGTGTCTGTTTTTTATTTGCTCAACAATATCATTCTAGTTTCCGTCATGTTGCGCCAGTCCGTACCGCTTTAAAAACGCACACTATATTTAATATTTTAGGGCCGCTTATCAATCCTGCTCGCCCAACTTATCATTTACTTGGCGTATATGTGCCTGAATTAGTAAAAACCTATGCTGAAACCGCAGTTGCCTTAGAACATCAACATTCCTTTGTTGTACATGGTTCTGGCTTAGATGAAGTCGCATTGCACGGCGAAACACAAGTGGCAGAAATTAAAAATGGCAAAATTGAATATTTCACTTTAACGCCTGAAGATTTTGGCTTAAAAACGCAATCCCTCGAAAGTCTTCGCGGTGGTGAACCACAAGAAAATACCCAATATCTGACCGCACTTTTACAAGGTAAAGGAAAAGCTGAACACGCTAATGCGGTGGCTGCAAATACGGCATTATTATTGAAATTATTCGGGCATGATGACTTAAAACAAAATGTGCAAAATGTATTGGCACATCTTGTATCAGGCAACGCCTTTAAAACATTACAGAAATTAACCACATATTAATAAAAAGCTAATTTGATACACCACAATAAGAAGAAAAATGATGATCACTCAAGATTTTACCAAACCCATTGATTCCGCTACGGTGCTACAAAAAATCGTGCTTGATAAAGCGCAATGGGTTAAAGCAAAAGAAAAGGAATTTCCCCTTTCACAATTTAAACAAAACATTCAAAACTCTGACCGCTCTTTTTATGATGCGTTAGCAAAAGGTACGCATCAAAAGCCCGCTTACATTTTGGAATGTAAAAAAGCCTCTCCTTCTAAGGGATTAATTCGTGCTGAATTTAATTTGGAAGAAATCGCCAATGTCTATAAACATTATGCCTCTGCTGTATCTGTTCTGACAGATGAAAAATACTTCCAAGGCAATTTTGAGTTCTTGCCGTTAGTTCGCGGTATCGTAAGCCAACCTGTGCTTTGCAAAGATTTTATGATTAGCGAATATCAAGTTTACCTTGCTCGCTACTATCAAGCGGATGCGATTTTATTAATGCTTTCTGTGGTAAACGATGAGACTTATCGTGTGCTGGCAGAGCTTGCGCATTCTCTTGGCATGGGCGTATTGACAGAAACCAGTAATGAAGAAGAATTTGAACGTGCCCTTGCGCTTGGTGCGAAAATCATTGGTGTTAATAATCGTAACTTGCACGATTTAACTGTGGATTTAAATCGTGTTGTTGAACTCACTGAAAAATACGCCGACTGTATTCCTGCTGATATACGTATTATTAGCGAATCAGGCATTTACAATCACAAGCAAATTCGTCAATTACAAAAAGTGGCGCATGGTTTCTTAATTGGGAGCAGCTTAATGGGCAACCAAGATTTGAATAATGCGGTTCGCTCGGTAATTTTTGGAGAAAATAAAGTATGCGGTTTAACGCGCGCGCAAGATGTCAAAATCGTTTACGAAAACGGCGCACTCTACGGCGGATTAATCTTCGCAGAACATTCAAAACGCTGTGTGAGTTTACGCCAAGCGCAAGAATTAGTAACCGCTGCGCCACTTCGATTTGTTGGTGTTTTTCAGAATCAAGAAATTGACTTTATCGTCAAAATAGCCAACCAGTTACAGCTTTATGCGGTGCAATTACATGGTGCAGAAACTGAAGCATTTATTACCGCACTTCGCCAGCAACTACCAAAAAACACGCAAATTTGGAAAGCTATTTCGGTCAATACTGAAGCCCAAAGTGCGGTCGATTTTACCGATAATTTAAATGTAGAACGTTATATTTTTGATAGCCAAACATCGAACCAGCAAGGTGGCACGGGGAAAACTTTTGATTGGTCATTAATTCCTGAAAATCTTAAACACAAGATTATTTTAGCTGGCGGCATTTCACCAAATAATGTGGAACAAGCCATTCAACAAAATTGCTTAGGCTTGGATATTAATTCTGGGGTGGAAAGTTCTGCGGGCGTAAAAGATCAAGAAAAAGTGCGGTTAGTTTTTAATAATATTTATTAATTTTAATAACATAGAAATCACTAAATAACCAGAAATGTGCAACTATTGATCTAGATCCTAATAGTAAAATAAACCTATATTTCAGCTTAAATACCAATAGGAGTAAAAATATTATGTGTTTAGGCGTTCTGGTCAAATTGTCAAAATTGATGAAAATTCTCTTCAACTTGCCACAGTAGATGTATGTGGCGTACAACGTGAAGTAAATATTTCACTAATCTGCACGAGAAATCCAGCCGATTTACTTGGCAAATGGGTGCTTGTTCATGTGGGCTTTGCAATGAGTGTTATTGATGAAGATGAAGCTAAGAAAACCCAAGAGGCTCTGATCACAATGAGCCAACTCGAACATGAAGTTGGGGATTTTTTAGGACTAAATCAAAAATAAAAAGTAGGCATAATGCCTACTCTTTATGTTTTTACAACGCTTCAATCGCCTTATACTGCTCTTGGATTTTTTCTAATCCAGATTGGTATTCTGCTTGTTTTTCACGTTCTTTCGCAATCACCGCTTCAGGTGCTTTAGCCACGAAAGCTTCATTGCTAAGTTTGTTTTCGATACGTTTAACTTCGTTTTGATATTTTTCAATCTCTTTGGTTAAACGGGCAAGCTCAGCTTCTTTATTGATAAAGCCTGCCATTGGCACGAGCAATTCAGCATTGCCCACGAGTTTCGCTACGGCAAGTGGTGCGGTTTCGTTTGCGGCTAACACTTGAACGTTGTCTAATTTCGCCATGGCTTTTAAAAGAGCGGTCTGTTTTTCGAGAATTTTTGCATTTTCTGTGCTTAAATTACGGAATAACAGATCTAAACCTTTACTTGGTGCGATGTTGCTTTCTGCACGAATATTACGCACCGCAACGATCACTTCTTTTAACCACTCAATTTCAGCTTCTGCTTCTGGATCAAAGCCGTTTTCTTCCACTTGTGGGAAAGGTTGCAACATAATGCTGTCAGCCGTAATGCCGACAAATCCTTTCACTTTTTGCCAAATTTCTTCAGTAATAAATGGAATAAGCGGATGTGCTAAACGTAATAATTTTTCTAACACGTGAACCAAGGTTTGGCTTGCTGCACGGATTTGTGCTGCGTTGCCGTTGGCAAATACTGGTTTAGTCAATTCTAAATACCAGTCGCAGAATTGGTTCCAGGTAAATTCATAAATTGCATTAGCACAAAGGTCGAAACGATATTGGCTTAATGAGTTACGGAAAGTTTCTACTGTGCGATTGAATTCCGATTGAATCCAACGATCGGCTAATGAAAACTCGATCTCGCCTTCACTTAAATCTAATTTGTCATTCGTTAATACGAAACGGCTTGCATTCCATAATTTATTACAGAAGTTGCGGTAGCCTTCTAAACGTTTCATATCCCAGTTGATATCACGACCATTTGAAGCCAACGCAGCTAATGTAAAACGCAATGCGTCTGTACCGTGAGCAGCAATTCCGTCCGCAAATTCTTTGCGAGTTGCTTTGGCGATTTTCTCTGCTAATTGCGGCTGCATCATGTTGCCAGTGCGTTTTTCAAGTAAATCGTCAAGGCTGATACCGTCAATCATATCGATTGGATCAAGTACGTTACCTTTTGATTTCGACATTTTTTGACCTTGCTCATCACGGATTAATCCCGTTACGTACACGGTTTTGAATGGTACTTGTGGTTTGCCATTTTCATCTTTCACAAAGTGCATCGTAAACATAATCATACGCGCAACCCAGAAGAAGATGATATCAAAACCAGTGATTAACACATCCGTTGGGTGGAACATTTTGAGCTCTTTAGTTTGCTCTGGCCAACCTAAAGTGGAGAACGTCCACAAGCCTGAGGAGAACCACGTATCCAGCACGTCTTCATCTTGTTTAAGTTCAACCGCAAAATCTAAGTTGTATTTTGACCGCACTTCTGTTTCGTTACGCGCAACATAAACGTTGCCTTCCGTGTCATACCACGCTGGAATACGGTGTCCCCACCAAAGTTGGCGAGAAATACACCAATCTTGAATATCACGCATCCAAGAGAAATAAAGGTTTTCATATTGTTTTGGCACGAATTGGATTTCGCAGTCTTCCACCGCTTTAATTGCTACATCGGCAAGCGGTTTCACGCTAACATACCATTGGTCAGTTAGCATCGGCTCAATCGGCACGCCACCACGGTCGCCATAAGGCACTTTCAAATCGTGTGGTTTAATTTCGTCTAATAAACCTAGCGATTCAAAATCTGCCACGATTTTTTTACGTGCAGCAAAACGCTCTAAGCCTCGGTAATCCGCAGGAATAGTCGCCTCATAACCCGCAAGTGGTTTGCCGTCAGTACCGATAATTTCCGCTTCATCACGAATATCTGCATTTAAAGTTAATACATTAACCATTGGCAAGCCGTGACGTTTACCCACTTCGTAGTCATTGAAGTCATGAGCTGGGGTAATTTTCACTACACCAGTACCGAATTCACGATCCACATATTCATCGGCAATAATCGGAATTTCGCGATTAGCCAATGGCAGAACCACGGTTTTACCGATTAAAGATTGATAACGTTCATCTTCAGGATGCACCGCCACCGCTGTATCGCCCAACATAGTTTCTGGACGTGTAGTTGCCACCACTAAATAATCTTTACCATCTGCCGTTTTTGCACCATTTGCTAATGGATAACGGAAATGCCAAAGAGAACCTTTGCTCTCTTTATTTTCCACTTCTAAATCAGAAATCGCGGTGTGAAGTTTTGGATCCCAGTTTACTAAGCGTTTACCACGGTAAATCAAGCCCTCTTCGTGCAAACGAACAAATACTTCTTTTACTGCATTCGATAAACCATCGTCCATAGTGAAACGCTCACGTTCCCAGTCGATAGAGTTTCCTAAACGACGCATTTGTTGGCTGATTGTGCCGCCTGAATAAGCTTTCCAATCCCAAATTTTGTTGATGAACGCTTCACGTCCATAATCGTGGCGTGTTTTACCTTCTTCAGCCCCGATTTTACGCTCCACCACCATTTGGGTTGCGATACCGGCGTGGTCTGTCCCCGCTTGCCATAAGGTGTTATGCCCTTCCATACGGTTAAAACGGATTAAGGTATCCATTAAGGTTTGTTGGAAAGCATGTCCCATGTGTAGAGAACCTGTTACATTCGGTGGAGGAATCGCAATGCAATAGCTCGGCGCATTTTCATTTCCAGACGGTTTAAAATAACCGCTCTCTTCCCAATGTTGATAAAGGGCTTGTTCTACCGCAGACGGATTAAAACGATCTGCCATTTCGAATTTTTGTGTCATTGTTTTTCTCTTTTTGTAAAACTTATACTGTTATATATTTGTAATAACTATACAGGATATATATCAGCATTATTTTTCATTAAATTTTCTAATTCATTAATTTTATCTAAACAAGATATATCAGATGCAATATAAGTTTGATCATAATTAGATATATAAATAAAACTTTTTAATTCACTTGGAATATTTTCTAGCATATTTTCTATGATTTTCTTACTTGAAGAATCACTATCGTCCCAAATTACAACATCGCACTCTTGATTCCATCTTTCCTTGCTAGTTCTATCTGCAAATGCTCCAGCACTTAAATTACTACTACCAATTATTGAAATTAAAGGAAGATTTTGTTTTCTTGCTATAAAAATTTTTGCATGGGAATTTGGCTTAAATTTATAAAAATTAGTTGAACAACTTGAGTTCTGATAATAGTTTTTCAGATTACTACAGAACTGGTTAAATTGTTTATTCCATGTTCCTCTATATAAACCATATATATCTATGTTAACTGTTCGAGTAGAATTAAGTGCACTTATTATCTCTGAACTAGTACTAAATTTATTTTCCTGAAAAAATGCACTACATAAGACATATTTATCAAAATAACTATTGTTCAATGTAGATAAAATAATGTTTCTAAAAAAATTCGGTTGTGCATCCTTTCTTAAAAAAATAGCAAATTTATACATTATAATCTCATCGTTACTTATTTTAGTTTACTAACCTAATTTCAATCACCCAAAACTCACTTTCATTGGGATAAATTGTTTTAATCACTTCTCGCAATTCAGCCAAACCCATATTCTCCTGCTTCGCATGTTGCTCCGTCAGTTCATCAAGGGTAATCGGTGAAACACTTAACACTTCAATGGTGCAGAAATATTGATTATCTTCAAATCGACCAACACGCAAAATATCACCCGCTTTAAAATAGCTTTCGGATTTATCCCGAATGGTGATGGTTTTACGCCCCGCGAGAATATCCGCTTCAAAACGTTGGTAAAAAGTGATGTCGTTTGGTTGCATTTTGATCCTTAAAGAGCGGTTATATTTTAGAAAATTTTTTCAAATCCTAGATTTCTCAAATTATTCAATATTTTTTCACACCAACTTGGTAAAAATTCACTAAATTGAGTAATACAGTTATCTTTTAGTTGAAAAATCAATTCAGGCGCAATGCTAGAATTATCATAAATAAAAATTTCATCACAATATGGCAAAACAAGAAATAAATTATCTAAACTAATTTGGTAACGATTTCTTACAACATCTTCAGCAATAAAATGCCCGCCAGATTTTACTCTTGCCTTAACACGTGCAAGATTTATTTCAACGCTATTAACGCCAATATAATTTAAATGCACATAAAAGCCATTTTCTTTCGCCGTTTTCATTCTTTGAATAATTGAATTGCCCGAAAGCGTTGATTCCATAGAAAAATCAATATGTAGCTTAATAGCAAAACGAAATAGCCCTATCGCTTTTCTGCCTGCATCAATATCAGCAAGTCTTGGATTTTGAGGATTAATCTGCATTGCAATATGATCAGAATCAATCACAATTTGCACAGCATCTTGGTTAAAAGAACGTAAAGTACTTTTTCCCGAACCATTTTTCCACAATAAAAAATCGCTTTATTTTGCATAACCCACAATTTTTTCCGAACCATCCAGATAATGCTCGACTATCTTGCCATCAGTTTTTTGAAAGATAACCACCTCGTGATTCATTTTCTCTTTCATCCAAACTGAAAATAACGCTTTAAGTTGTTTCTGTTGTTGAATAATTTTCTCACGTTCAGTCATCAATTATCCTCTTTAATTAATTCAAAACCTACTGCTCAATACTCAAAATTGAAAGCGTTGATAAAAGGCAATATCGTTCATTTATTAACCCACGTTTTCAGTAGAAAGATTCCAACCTTGCAGACGTAATTGTTTATAACGTTCTCGAGCTTGTGTTTTTAACGCATCATCTTTCGGCACAAAATCAATAATTTGGGTAAAACTATGGCTAAAATCTGGGATTTCTTGTTGCAAATTGATTAACAAATCGCGGTGTTGTAAATTTCGTTTTCCAAGCCACGAAATCTCAATCGGTGTGGGATATTGTGTTGCCTCACCTGATAAATTATGCGGAACAAATTCATTGGGATCTCGTTGCCACAAAAGTTCATCAATTTCTAATGCTTGGCTCTCACTTTCGCAACTAATTAGTACTTTTTTCCCTGAACGCCATATTGAAGCAGCAAGATTACAGGCTATTTCTTCGACAGTTAAAGTACAATTTTCCGTAAGAATATAAAATTGTGCAGTTTTTGCCATTTTAGCCCCGTTATTTTCTCAATCTTGCCCCATATAAAACTGAGAATTTTAACGAAAAAACCTTAGAAGATAAATAATTAAATAGATATTATTAAAAATAATTCATTGTAATTGATTAGATAAACAGGGTGTTTGATGCGGATAGACATCAAATGCAAAGCGAGTATCTTCTTCGTCTAATGGAATACTGTTTAATAAATGGGCTGTTTGTCCAGCAAGTTTAGTTACGGTTTCCACACCTGTATAAGACGCTGGCAATAAAGAGGTAACAAACATTTGATTAAGATTAGTCCCTTGTAAAATAGGGGCAAGGGTTAAAGCAAGTTGGCTTATTTATGGATAAGGCAAACTAACAATGTTACGTTGTCTTAGTTCTAAAAGCTGTGATTCATTTACCGTTGGGACAACAACTGGCATATCCGAAAGCGCACTACAAACGCCTAACACATAAATGACAATTCTACTGATATCACAAATAAGGTTACTTTATTTTCTCTATGCTATAAAATAACCTGCATTATTTTGTTTTAACCAAAACCAAGAACGAAATAATTACACCAGCAATTATTGATTTACTGAAAAAACAAAAGATTGCTTTTACTTGTATACTTATAATCACGATCCGAATAATCAACATTAAAATTGAGGAGTAATAATGAACATTGTATTTACACTAGATTGTAATTTTGCTAGTCACTTAGACACCGTACTAAAATCCCTTTGCTACCATCATAATAACATCAATATTTATGTAATACACGATGGTATTCCTGCTGAAAGTTTAGAAAAATTAAAAATGCATTGTGCTAAATTTGATAACACACTGTACGATATTCAATTTAATATTAATCAATTCTCATTTCCAACTGTAATATCTCCTGCTCACATCCAAAGCACTGCTTCATTATTCCGTTTATATCTTCATCAAATTTTACCTCAGCATATTGAACGAGTTATTTATCTTGATATGGATCTTATTATTCATCAGGCTATAGACGAATTATGGGATATTAATTTAGAAGATAGCTTAATTGCGGGTGTGAGTGACTTTTTTTCTGAATATTTATGGGAACATCCATTTTATGAAAAACAGCAATATATTAATACGGGAGTGATGTTAATTAATCTAAATAAATGGCGAGAAAATAACATTGAGCAGTATTTTATTGAGTACGCTGCCAAATATGGTGAATTTTTTGTGTATGGAGATCAAGATGTTATTAATTTTAGCATACCTACGAATTTGATTAAATTATTACCTGTAAAATTTAATATTCAGGTTAAATTTATTGAATATTTATGGATGGAACATAAAGAGAAAATAAAATTTACTCCGCATATTATTCACTACATTGGTAGCAACAAACCTTGGTTAAAGGAACATTCAGCTAACTCTCCTCGTTTTTATAATGAAGAATACTTGTTTTATCATCATCTTTCTTGGGATAATCTTAGACAGACAGACAGACAGACAGACAGACAGAAAAATATAACCCAATTGCCTTGTATGTCAAAGTGCGGTTAATTTTGACCGCATTTTTTCTTTTGGAAGGAAAATTACATTGAGTTTATTTTATATTTAATCCATATCTTACCTAGCATTTTGTGATCTACATCATAAAACCAACATAAAATTATCGCTTGAACAAAACAAAATCGCTACTATATACCCTAAATTTTGTTATTCCACCTTTTCAAAACTAACGGAGTATTTTATGGCATTTCGTATTGAAAAAGACACAATGGGTGAAGTTCAAGTTCCAGCAGATAAATACTGGGCTGCACAAACTGAACGTTCACGCAATAACTTTAAAATTGGCCCAGCCGCATCAATGCCACATGAAATTATCGAAGCTTTTGGCTATTTGAAAAAAGCAGCCGCATTTGCTAATCATGATTTAGGTGTATTACCTCTTGAAAAACGTGATTTAATTGCTCTGGCTTGTGACGAAATTTTAGCAAATAAATTAGATGATCAATTCCCACTTGTTATTTGGCAAACTGGTTCTGGTACACAATCTAATATGAATGTGAACGAAGTAGTTGCCAATCGTGCACATGTGATAAACGGTGGAAAATTAGGTGAAAAATCTATTATTCACCCAAATGACGATGTGAACAAATCACAATCTTCAAATGATACTTTCCCAACGGCAATGCACATTGCGGCATATAAAAAAGTAGTTGAGCACACCATTCCTTGTGTTGAACGTTTACAAAAAACTTTTGCGGCAAAATCTGAAGCCTTCAAAAACGTGGTAAAAATTGGCCGCACTCACTTAATGGATGCAACGCCACTCACATTAGGTCAAGAATTTTCGGCTTATGCAGCTCAATTAGATTTCGGCTTAAAAGCATTAAAAAATACGCTGCCACATTTAAGCCAATTAGCATTGGGTGGAACTGCGGTTGGCACAGGTTTGAATACGCCGAAAGGCTATGATGTGAAAGTGGCAGATTACATTGCAAAATTCACCGCACTTCCGTTTGTCACAGCAGATAATAAATTTGAAGCATTAGCCGCTCATGATGCGATTGTTGAAACTCACGGTGCATTACGTCAATTAGCAATGAGTTTATTTAAAATTGCGAACGATATTCGTCTATTAGCATCAGGCCCTCGTTCGGGAATTGGCGAAATTTTAATTCCTGAAAATGAACCAGGTTCTTCAATTATGCCAGGTAAAGTAAACCCAACTCAATGCGAAGCGATGACAATGGTCTGTGCACAAGTATTTGGTAACGACACCACCATCGCATTTGTGGGTTCACAAGGTCACTTCCAATTAAATGTGTTCAACCCTGTGATGATTGCAAACTTCTTACAATCTGCTCAATTATTGGGCGATGCCTGTGTATCTTTCGATGAACACTGTGCAGTGGGTATTGAACCAAACTATCCACGCATTAAACAACAACTTGAAAATTCATTGATGCTGGTGACCGCACTTAATACGCATATCGGTTATGAAAATGCAGCTAAAATTGCAAAAACCGCACATAAAAATGGCACCACATTACGTGAAGAAGCGATTAATTTAGGTTTAGTGTCTGCCGAAGATTTTGATAAATGGGTTCGCCCAGAAGATATGGTGGGTAGCTTAAAATAATTCATCGCACAAATTAACATTACAACGATCAAAGGCGAGTAAAATTACTCGCCTTTTTACTGATTTCTAATTTGCTTTTTGATGCGGTTTGTTATAATCAACACAATTTTATTCACGGCAATTTATTATGAAAATGAAATCCCTTTTTGTGGCAATGATAACGTTTTTTTCTGCCACACCTTTTGCCCATTGGCAACCCATCGGAAATGCCGAATATACTTGGGGGCCGTTCCATGTTTATACCATTGGTTTGTTTTCTGAAACGGGCACTTATCAAGAAAATGAACGTCCATTAATGCTCTCTTTCAAATATGAAAAACCCATTGAAGGAAAAAATTTTGCGATTACGCTCATTAAAGAAATCGAAACCTTAAAACTTAATGATGGCGATACTCAAAGCTGGCTTAAAGAAATGCAATCCACATTTCCTGATTTTTCCCCAAACGATATTTTGAACTATATTGCCTTACCAGATAGAGGCTACTTCGTCTTAAATGATACAGTTTTAGAACACGATTTTGATGCTAAATTTAATCAGGCATTTATCGGCATCTGGCTTGCACCGAATAGTACTTTTGTAAAACTTCAGCCACAATTATTAGGCAAAACGAAAAGCAATCATGAAGCGGCTGAATTTTATCTCAAACCTGAAATTGAATCCTTTGATGAACAAGATTCTACACCTGAATTACCGCCAAATTATTTATTAGATAGTCAGAAAAAATCTCAAGGATAAATTCAGTTTTTTATATTTTGTGCCATAAAAAATACCTGTTTCCCAATAAATTATTATCAAGGAAACCGGTATTTATTATTTGAACATTCTCTATCTGACTAAAATTTTTCCCAAACTGGGATAACGCTATCAACTAAATCTAAATTTTTTCCTAACTCAATCCAGCCACAAGGGAAATGAAAATCGGAGCCAACGGATCCCAGCAGATTAAATTCTTTTGCCCAACGAGCAAGCATTTGACGCTGATCTTTTGTTTGACCACAATCCGCCATTTCCATTCCATCACCGCCCCAAGCCTTAAAATCGACTATCAGCTTACGCACCCATTTCCCCGTCATGTTATAACGTAATGGATGCGCAATAACGGCTACACCGCCTGCGGCATGGATTGTCTCAATCGCTGTGGGAATATCAGCCCATTCAGCTTTAACAAATGCCGATTTTCCTTGCCCTAAATAGCGTTTAAAAGCCTGACCATCATTAGATACCTTACCAATCTGCACCAAATAACGTGCGTAATGAGCACGCGTAACTTCACCATCAGCTAAGGCTTTTGCCCCGTCATAAGCATTAGGAATCCCTGCTTTTTCTAATTTATCGCCAATTTCCACCGCTCTTTTTTCCCGTAATGCTTTTTGACTTTGCAAAAGTGCGGTCATTTTGGGATGAGTTTTATCGAAGTTTAATCCTACAATATGGATCCCTCGCCCTTCCCAATTTGTGGAGATTTCTACTCCAGTAATTAATTCAATGCCTACTTCTTTCGCTGCAATCTCAGCCTCATCAATACCTGCAATCGTATCATGATCGCATAATGCCAACACATTCACGCCTTGCGCATAAGCACGATACACTAATTCCGTTGGACTCAACACTCCATCTGATGCGGTGCTGTGGCAATGTAAATCGTATTTTTTTGTCATTATTTAATATTTTTTACTAATTCTTTTACTAATTTTGGACCGTGATAAATCAATCCTGAATAAACTTGTAACAACTCGGCACCAGCCTCAATTTTCTCTTGTGCATTTTGCAAACCATCAATGCCACCGCTACCAATAATGGGAATCTGACCTTTCAGTTCTTGATGTAATCGCTTAATAATCTCCGTGCTTTTATGCTGCAACGGCTTTCCACTTAATCCGCCTTGCTGTTCGGCATTTTTCATCCCCGTAACCGTATCACGAGAAATTGTAGTATTCGTTGCAATAACGCCATCCATTTTATGACGAACCAATGTATCCGCAATTTGCACTAATTCACTTTCCGTTAAATCTGGTGCAATTTTTACCGCAATCGGCACATATTTATTGTATTGGTTTGCCAAAATAGCCTGACGATCCTTAATGCTTCGCAATAAATCATCGAAATAATCACCATATTGTAATTGACGCAAATCTGGTGTATTGGGAGATGAAATATTCACCGTAATATAACCTGCGTAGTTATAGGCTTTGTTTAAACAGAAAATATAATCATCTTTGCCTTGTTCCAAAAATGTAAATTTATTCTTACCAATATTGATGCCTATCACACCTTTATAACGGGCGTTTTTCACATTTTCTATAAGATAGTCAATACCATTATTATTAAAACCATTACGGTTAATAATGCCTTCAGCTTCAATCAAACGAAACTGACGTGGCTTTGCATTCCCATCTTGTGCAACGGGCGTGACTGTTCCTACCTCGAGAAAACCGAAACCCAATGTACCAAAGCCGTCAATCGCATCGCCATTTTTGTCTGCCCCTGCCGCCAATCCAATGGGATTAGGAAAATTTACACCCATTACCGTTTTCGGAAAGCCTTTGGGAGCATGAATAAGAGATTTTAAGATCGGTTGAAATAAAGGATTACTGGCTAATTTCAAGCATTGAATCGTGAAATCATGAGCCTTTTCAGCATCCATTTGGAAAATGCCGTGACGGAATAATTGATACATACTCGTTTATCTCTCAGGATAGTTTACTGTAAGAAAAGTACGGTCAATTTTCACCGCACTTTAAAGGTAAGGTTGCTCGTATTCTACGAGGAACAAAAACCGCTATGCTATCGGGTGCGGACTTCCGCTTTGGACTAAGGTTTTGACACTTTGAATAAAATAGTAGAGGAAAATTTGGAGAATGTAAAGAAGAATAATGTAATAAATACGATAAAAACTTGCGTTAATTTGTAATTAATACTACAATAACAACATCTAAGGCAAGGTGCTTTAGATACAGCAAACCCCACGCTGTCTAGAGTGGGGCTTACTTAAGGGATTAGATAATGAAACCCTATCAAATCATTATCTTAATCATCGTTTTAATGCTAACTTGCTGTAGTGGTACAGTAATTAGCTAGATGAACAAAGGGGGAAGGTCAGATGTCCCCCGATGTCCCTCACTATAATCAAACAAAAAACAAAATGCAAGGACTTTTCTATGGCAATGACTCGCGCAGAAATTAACGCCAAAAGCGATAAAAAACGTGGTGTACGCCTACAATCTTACAAACTACACGAAGATATTATCAAATTGCTTGCTGAACTTTCCGAGAAAACAGGCAAATCTAAAACGGCGATTGTAACGGAAGGGATTTTAGCGATGGAGAAAAACTATAAATAAAGAACTACCCTTGAAATAGGAGATTGTCAAGGGTAGTCAGAGATTACATTTCTTTATCTGAATGCGCATGCAATTCGCGGTGCGCCGCATTTGCTAAGAAATGGCTACGATCTTTATAGTAGTTACCCATTGCTGCAACACGGCGATCAATGCGCGTTAATAAATATTCAGGTAAAGATACATTAATACGCTGTTTCTTACCTAAGTATTCTGAAATATCGACATCAACTAAAAGCCAAGTATCAAAATCAGCATATTCAGGATCGGCTTTATAGTGTGTTACGCCTTTATCCTTTAGCGTGGTAAGATCAAAACCATCTTCAACCATCGCTTCAAGCATCATTGTAATGGCTTCTGTTACCATTGGTAATAAATCATCGACATCATCAGCACCGCTAAAACAACCATAATCTAATTGGCAAAGTGCAGGGACAATCATTCCGTATGCTTGGTTTTCATTTTCTGGGGTCTCAACACCTACGGTAAAAATCATTTAATACTCCTCCTACTAAGCTCGGCAGAGCTTAAAGCCCTGCCGATTTTTTAATGGATTTTAAAGTTCCGATTGCTAAATCTTGTTTTGGGTGCGGAACTGGAAATCGTTTTCCAGTTTTCGGCGAGAACCAAATTTGATGATCACCTTTTCCATGCCTAACAAAATAACAACCATTTGCTTTAAGTTCCTTGATTAAGTCACCTGAGTGCATGCATCCTCCTTTGTCTTAATCAAAATGAATTATAATACACAAATACACACAAATCAAGAATGGATGTAAGAAAAATGCGGTCAAAATAGACCGCACTTCCCTACCCTAAAAACATGAACTTAATCTTCGCCCCAGTAAATGCACCTTTTAGGAATCTTACGCCCTTAGCACGCTCAATTCAATGCCTTTGCTTGTTATACGCGTCTGAGTGTAATTGTGACCGTGTTCAGCGGTGCCTGTTTTAACCGTAAAAAGATCTTTGGTG